>CACZPR010000070.1 GCA_902783155.1 uncultured Spirochaetaceae bacterium | reverse complement strand
GCCTTTGTAAGTATTGTCCTGGCAGTGTCAACTCCACCGGATTCCCTTGCCTTTGTCAGTAGCGACTTGAATTCCTCAATTACCGCAGCTGCATCTTCGGGACTCACGTAGCGTATTGACGCAATCTCCGGGATGATTTTTTCGGTCTGCTCCTCGGTAAGATGCGGAAGGATTTTTGCGGCCTCGTCGATTCCAATGACCACCAGAAACTTCGCAACCCGCCGGTAGATGCTTTCCTTTTCGCCTTCCTTTTTTTCCTGCTCCGGGACCATAATCAGTCCACCGGATGTAAGTCGGGATGCGGCCTCCTTCACTTCTTCCTCGGTTGTGTTTTTCTTTTGAAACCATGCCCCATTTTTTGCGGCAAGACGGGCTGCTTCCTCGGCCTTTTTGTCTTCGGCAGATTTTACATCGCTTCCCTTGGCGAGATTCTTTTTTGTCGAATACTTTGGTCCCTCATCCTCTTCTTCGGTTCTGGGGGTCTGTTTTTGGGCGGCAATGGCTCTGTCAAGGCTCTGCTTGAATGCCCTCTGTATTTCCTCTGGCGACTTTTTTTCGGCAGGGGCTTTTTCCGGCGTTCTGCTGATTTTTTCAAAAACGGGAGTGTAGACAACAGCTTTCTTCTCTTCCGCTTCACCACCGGCGGACTTCTGGTTCTCCTTCGGGGGAGTTCTTTTTGTTCTGTTATATGCGTTCAACCTGTAATCGTTCAAATTCATAAAGCCATTTTATTTAATATGCGACGGATTATCAAGGGCAAATTTATGGAAGGGAATGTAAAAAAAGAAGAAAAAAAATTAAAAATTTTTTAATAATTAGGTAAAAATTTAAGTAAATAATTCCGATATTTAAGCAAAAGTTATTTCAAAGGATACATGCAAATGGACATCTACAGCCTGAACAGAAAAAACAACACCAAGCCAAGACTGAAAATCAGAAAACCACGGTCATTCCTTTCTATGTGTTTAAACTCCGGTGCAAAAAACATGCACCCAATCATTTTCCCAAAAAAATCGGAGACAAGAAAAAACTAGTCCACCGATTCAATGTGTTTTTGGGCAACAAAGGGAGCCGGAATCCGTAGTGCGGAAACTGACTCCCATGCACCCGAACAAAGAAGCCCGGGTGGATTGTATTATCCGAACGTCGCGATGAAAACTCCCGCAGCTATTGCCGTTCCGATTACGCCGGAGACATTTGGTCCCATTGCGTTCATCAGAAGGAAGTTCGACGGGTCACATTCCTGTCCAACCTTGTTTGAAACTCGGGCCGCCATAGGAACTGCCGAAACTCCAGCTGAACCAATGAGCGGATTGATTTTCTTGTCCTTAGGCAGGAATACGTTCATAAGTTTTGCCATGAGGATTCCGGCCGCGGTTGCAATTGCGAACGCCACAAGACCAAGGACTATGATTCCGAATGATTTTCCGTTCATAATCTTTTCCGGTGTCATCTGGCTTCCTACTCCAAGCGAAAGAAGGATTGAGACTATGTTCATCATCTCGTTCTCCATTGTCTTTGAAAGACGCTGGACACTTCCGACCTGCTTTACAAAGTTTCCGAACGCGAGCATACCAATCAACGGGGCTGCCGGTGGAAGAAGGAGAATCGTAATCACAAGAAGCACCATCGGGAACAGGATTCTTTCTGTCTTGCTTACCGGACGAAGCTGCTCCATGTGGATCAGCCTTTCCTTTTTGGTGGTAAGGAGCTTCATGATTGGAGGCTGAATCATCGGTACAAGCGCCATGTATGAGTATGCAGCAACAGCAATTACCGCCATGAGTTCCGGTGCAAGCTTTGCAGACACGTAGATTGACGTAGGACCGTCCGCACCGCCGATAATCGCGATTGCCGCCGCCTGCATGATGTTGTAGTCTGTGTTGAGTCCAGGAATAAGGTTCATAAGGGCGACACCGAACAATGTGAAGAACACACCGAACTGTGCGGCTCCACCAAGCAAGGCTGTCTTTGGATTTGCAATAAGCGGTCCAAAGTCTGTCATTGCTCCGATTCCCATAAAAATAAGCATCGGGAAGAACTCGTTTCCGACTCCGGCCTTGTAGATTATGTGCAACATTCCATCTGGCGCGTCACCCATTCCTGCTCCAAGTATGTTGACAAGCACGGTTCCGAATCCGATTGGAATAAGAAGCAGAGGCTCAAACCCCCGTCCCGCCGCAAGATAGATAATCAAAAAGCCAACGAGTATCATAACAAGATACTGCCATCCTGGAGCCTTTTTTCCTGCAAACGGGTCATTGTTTTCGGCCTGCTCCTTTGCAAGTTTTTCGGCATTCTCGGCGGCAATTTCTTCTTCGGTCGCCCTGTGAATCATCTTGTAGATTCCGGTGGACTTTCCGATGTTCACGAAAAAATCCTTCACGGAAATGTCGTGCTTTCCGTTCCAGTCCTCGGTTCCCTTGATTACATGGTTCATTCCGGTGGTCTGGACCGTAGCGGTGGAGTCCTGGGCAAATGTCTTTGTGAATACGGACATCACTCCCGCAATAGCGAGAATGAAAATCATCACCAGGGCTATCTTTTTATTTTTTTCAGCTTTTGAGACTGGCATACTGTTCCTCGCTCCCTAGCAGATTTCAGCAACAGGCTGTCCGCTTGTAATCTGTGAACCGGCGGAAACCAGGAAGTGAACCTTTCCGGCAGCCCCGGCCTTAATCTCCAGTTCCATTTTCATTGACTCGATGACAACAATCGTGTCGTTCGCACCAACGGTCGCACCCTCGCTTACGGCTGTCCTGAGGAACACTCCGGCAACAGGAGCCTTGACCGGTTTTCCTGAACCACTTGGAGCAGCAACAGGTGCTGCAGGAGCTGGAGTAGCGGCAGGTGCAGGGGATGCAACAGGTGCTTGAGCTACCGTAGGTGCTGGAGCGGAAGCGACCCCACCAATCTTTGCGATGGTCTGTGCACTTGTAATCTGGGTTCCGGCAGGTACCGTGTATGTTATGTTTCCAGACTCCGGAGCCTTAACCTCAAGCTCCATCTTCATGGACTCGATTATGATTACGGTCTGTCCCTTCTCTACCTTTGTTCCATTTGAGAAGCACTGCTTGAGCAATGTACCCGCCACAGGAGCCTTTACATCGACACCGCCAGAAACAGAGGCAGTTGGGGAAGCAGGGGCTGCGGAAACAGCAGGTGCGGCTCCGGGTGCTCCGAATGTAACATTGTATGGAACGCCGTTCACGTTTACGCTCATATTGTCACCGGCAGGACCAGATGTAACATTGTATGCGGTTCCGTTTACCGTGATTGTGTATGAACCGCCCTTGTTCTCTTTCTTTTCAGCAGCAGGTACGGCAGGCTTGATTCCAAATGTGGCCTTGGCATCGACCGGTCCCTTTGCACGTTCGGCGAAGAACTTTGGCGCAACATTCGGGAACATTGCATACGTAAGCGTGTCCTCGTCGGAACCGTCTCCACCCTTTTCCTTTGATTCGGCAACCATCTTGTCCCACTCCGGCTCCATCAAATCGGCCGGGCGGCATGTGACGACAGCATCCATCTTGTTCTGTTCGAGAGCCTTCTTTACAAGGTCCGGGTTGGCATCGGTCGGGAGCTTTCCGAATCTACCTGTAATGAGGTTTCTGAAATCCTGGGTCATTGTTGTGTAGCGGCCCATAAGGACATTCATTACGGCCTGGGTTCCGACAATCTGTGAGGTAGGTGTTACAAGAGGAACGTATCCGGCATCCTTGTGGACTTTTGGAAGCTCGGCAAGAACGTCGTCCATCTTGTCGCCCGCACCCTGCTGTTTAAGCTGGTTCTCAAGGTTTGAAAGCATTCCGCCCGGAACCTGAGAAAGGAGGATTCTTGTATCTGCCCCGAGGAACTTTGATTCGAGCGATGCATAGTGCGTGCGAACCTCGCGGAAGTATGCGGCAATCTCCAGCAGGGCCTGGGTGTCGAGATTTGTGTCAAGGTCGGTGTTTTTCAGCATCTCGACAATTGTTTCCGTCGGCGAGTGTGAAGTTCCCATTGCCATTGAAGAAATTGCGGTGTCAAGCACATCGGCACCGGCTTCGGCAGCCTTAAGCTCGGTCGCAACAGAAAGTCCTGTCGTTGAGTGCGTGTGGATTTCTACAGGAAGGTCGCAGGCATTTTTTACGGCCTTGACCAAATCGTAAGCGTCATAAGGCTTCAGGAGGCCCGACATGTCCTTGATACAGATTGAATCGGCACCGAATTCTGCATAAGTCTTTGCAAGCTCCGCATATTTTTCGATTGTATGGAAAGGAGTTACGGCATAAGAGATTGCCATCTGGACGTGCTTTCCAGTCTTCTTGGCCGCCTTTGTGGCTCTCTCAAGATTGCGGGGGTCGTTGCAGGCATCAAAAATTCTGAACACACCGATTCCGTTTGCGGCTGCGGTTTCGACAAATTTATCAACAACATCGTCAGCGTAGTGGCGGTAGCCCAAAAGATTCTGTCCGCGAAGGAGCATCATAATCTGGTTGTTCGGGAGGGCAGCGTGAAGTTTTCTAAGACGCTCCCATGGATCTTCGTTCAAAAAGCGGATGCAGCTGTCGTAAGTTGCTCCACCCCATCCTTCTACAGCCCAGTAGCCAATCTTATCAATCATACCGCAGGCAGGGAGCATATCCGCCGTAGTCATACGTGTAGCATGGAGCGACTGATGTGCGTCACGCAGCACGAGTTCTGTAATACCAACTTTTGACATAAAAAACCTCTTCAATAAAATACCAAATCAAAAAACAAAGCAGACGCCGGAAAATCAGACACGGACCAGCGACTCCTTCCACATTGCTAGACGGACTGTCTTTCCCTCACGGCAGCAGCAATGGCCGCAACCACGGCACCGTTATCCACAGCCGGACTTTCCACCTGAACAGGGGCGGAAGTCTTTGCCTCGGCATTGTTCTCCTTGTCCTTATCAAGATGCAGCGCATGTACAACACCGTGCAGCAGATGCATTGCCAGAATCATGATTATAAGGAAAGAAAAAACGACAGCCATTCCAAGCAAAGTTAAGAGCGCGCTCTGACTAAGCATATCTGAAATTGTCATAATTCCTCCAAAAAGCTAAAAAGCCGAATCCATTATAAAAAAAACTCCGGTTTTCAGCAAGGGGGGTAAAAAAATCATCTGTGAAAAATCATCTGTCCTCGGTGAAGGCGTGGAAAAGTTTGCCTGCGTCGATTCCGTTTACCATTTTGGATTCGGGGTAGGATTTTATCAAATTGTCACGACCGGTGCGAAGATGCTCGCTCGTGATTCCGTGGTTGATTGACGCATCGGCTTCAAGGAGGGCTGAATAGTGGTCGGCAAGACGCACAATCTTTCCATCAACCGGACAGAATCTGTCTTCGTTGTAGATTGAGTTAAGCTCGTCGAAAGTCACAACGGTGGTCTCCCCGTCCACAACAACCCTGTTCTCAAATTCGTCGTTCGTGAAAAACAGAATCTCGTCCCTGTAGAAGTCCTCCATCAGCGGAACAAGCTCCTTGGAAACAATCTGGTCCTCTATGTCCTTTACTATTGAGGGAAGTCCATGGGTCGCCTGCTTAACCGGGGAGATTATGTCCCTTGTGACGGCCTCGGGAAGGTCGTGGAACAGTGCCGAAAAATAATTGTTGTAGAGCCGCCTTGGACACATTGCGACGCCGCTCTCACGTTCAAGAAGAAGCGTAAGGACCGCGACAAAAAAACAATGTCCCAGAACTGATGTCCGCGGAACTCTTGGTGTCTGGTTCCACCGGGTCTGGAATCTCAGCTGCTCGATGCGTAGAAGAAAATCGAATGGACGCTGCTTTGTGACAAGAAGCTGCAGGCCCCGCAAATCAAGAAACGAATTCAAGTCCGCATTGACTTCCTTTCGGATTTTTTCCAGTCGCTCAGGCTCGTTGACCATGGAAATCATCTCAAGCTCACGCAGGGTCGAATACTTGTGTGCAGCCCTGAAAATGCGGGCGGTCTCATCATTAACACATCCGGCAGTCCTGTCAACATATTTTGCAAAACGGTTGAATATGTCGGGATCGGTGACAAGTGTCCTGTACTGCTCCACCACCCAGTTGTTCAGCTTTTTGTACTCGTCAGGATATTCGGCATGGATAAGACGCTGGACGGGACTTTTTATGTCGCAAAGGGCAATCTTTTTGAGCAAATCGAAAAGGCATGCGTAAATCATCCACTCCCAATCGACATCAACGCCACGGTTCTCCTCGTACTTTCCGATTATGTACGCAAGAACCATTTTCTCGGCCTCCTTGTCCATTTCAACAAGGTCGAACGGTCGCACAAGGTCATTCCAGCGTTCAATAGAGAATCCCTCGAAAATCTTCAGCGCAAGTTCCTTTTTCATTGGCACACCAGCTATTTTTTGTTCTGCTTCTGGTCGGTCTCCATCTTGGTTTTCCAGACCTGGGCCTTTTTCTTGATTTCCTCGGACTCATCGTTTTCACCCAGAATCATGGCTATTCGTCGGAGCGCAATCAGGAAGTTTATGGCCTTCTGCATATCCTCTTCGCTGCGGGACATAAGCTCGTACTTGTCGCGGTAGTCCATCGCGCTTTTGTCAAGGAGCTGCCTGACCAGACGCACATAGAACACGGTGTTGTCGTAGTCCTCGGTGCTTGGATCAAAATAGTCCTTGCCGGCTGCCTTCATGTCGAGCAGGTTTTTTGCGACACAGGCATATCTTGCCCTAAGCTCAACGAAGGACCACTTCCACTTGCTGTTGTCTCCAAGGGCATCGGAAAGAAGCTGTATCGCAAGTCCCAGCTTTCTGACCAGATAGAAGCGCTTGTCAATCTTCAGGTCGGCTATTTTCTCAAGTTTTGCAGAAAGCTCGCTGTAGGAGTAGTCAACAAAATTGGTGACAACCTCCTCCAGATAGATTATGGACTTGTAGATTATCTTTCGGGCATCGTTCAGCGCATCGTTGTTCTTTACGTTGAGCATCTTCAGCGATAGCGTGTTGATTGACATATAGAGCGTAGTGATGTAGATCATATCCTCGGCAAGATCAATCTTTTTGTACTCCATTCCCTCGGGATTTTTCCTTATGTCCTCAAGGACGGTCTTTTCCTTTTTCAGGTTGGCGTTAATCAAGTCGTGGATTGGTTTGGACATCTCCGCGAATTCTGCCTTGCGTTCAGTCTGGACAGCCATTACATTCCTCCAAATTTTTTCAGCATGGCGGAAGCGTGTTCCAGTGAAGCCTCCGAAGAAGCGTCCCCGGAAAGCATTCGGGCAATCTCCTTCACCCTTTCCTCGCCCTCAACAGGGAAAACATGGGTCGAAGTGGAACTTCCGTCAACACCTTTCTGAATCTTTATCTGATTATCGGCATAAACTGCGATGCTCGCCAAGTGTGTTATGCACAAAATCTGCTTGCCGGACGCAAGTTTTTTCATGTGGTCGCCTACTGACACGGCCACCTCGCCGCCAATTCCGGTGTCTATCTCATCAAAAACAAGGGTCCCAACCATGTCTGCCCCGGAAAGAACGGTCTTCATGGCAAGCATGACACGGCTAAGCTCACCGCCGGACGCTATTTTTGCAAGCCCCTGCAACGGGGACCCCGGATTCGCGCTGATCAAGAACTCTATGTCGTCCATTCCGTAAGGGCCGCACTTCTGGGTCATCTGGTCGCCGGCCTTTTCCGACAGGCTAACTCGGAACCTTGTTTCCTTCATGCCAAGCTTGTGCAGAATCTCCTCGATTGCGGCTGACATTTTTTCCGATGCCGCCTTGCGTTTTGCGCTAATCTGCTTTGCCGCGACATAGACATTTTTTTCCGCCTCGGCAATGGATTTTTCAAGACCCTCCCTGTCACGACCTGAGTCGGTGAGAGAAGATAGCTCCTCCTCGGCTCTGTTTCTGTAGTCAAGGATTTCGGATATCGGGGACCTTGTTGATGATGCGTACTTCTTTTTCAGCTTTCCGATAAGCTCCAGACGGTCCTGCACCTGCGCAAGATGCTCCGGGTCAAACACAAGAGTCTGCCGGTAGTGCTTGAATTCCTCGCCAATGTCGTCAAGCTCGTAGAAAGCGGACTGTATTCTGCCGTCAAGAGCCTCCAGGCTTTTGTCCATGGATGCGGCGTGGGAGACTGTCGCCCCTATCCGGTGGAGCATGGAAACAATGCCCAGGCCGCTTCCGCTGTCGTCCCCGGAAAATGCGCCACAGATTTCCTCTATGTCGCCAAAAAGTTTCTCGTAGGAAGAAAGCCTGCTCTCCTCCGCCTCAAGATCCTCGTCCTCGCCCGGCTTCAGTTTTGCGGAATCAATCTCCTCAACGGCGAACGAAAGCATGTCTATCCGGTTGCGTCTCTCCGTCTCGTTTGTGTTGAGGCTGTCCAGAAGTTTCCTCTTTTCAACAAGGTCGCTGTACATGGAGGTGAAGTTTCTGACCTCGCCAACAATGTCCGCATATATGTCGAGATAGCGTCTGTGTTCGGAGACCTTCATCAGGGACTGCTGCTCGTGCTGGCCGTGTATGTCAACAAGGAAGGACGCAAAATCAAGGAGGTCCGCCTTTGTCACGGGGGTTCCGCCAATCCACGCGGAGGATTTTCCACTGTCGCGTATGATTCTGCGGACCAAGATTCTTCCGTCCTCGGGTTCTATGCCATGCTCGTCAAGCCACGACAGTGCGTCGCTGCCCTCCACAAGAAATGTTCCGCAGACCTGTGCCTCGCTGGTTCCAGTGCGAATCTGCTCCACGCCCGATTTTCCGCCAAGCAGGAACGCAAGGCTTCCTATGAGTATTGATTTTCCGGCACCCGTCTCTCCGCTCAGGACGGTGAATCCCTTTCCGAATTCAACATGGGCGGTGTCAATCAACGCAAAATTCTTTATGTCCAGTTCCTCAAGCACGGGGACCTCCTGACCAGTTCAGCTTGCTCTGGAGCGCGGAATAAAATTTGTCCAGAGAACCTCCAAGCAGCTTGACTTTATAGTTCGGTATGCCCAGAAGCACGGTGTCGTCTTCCTTCAGCTCAAAATTTATCTGCCCGTCCGCCATCAGACCGATTTTTGCCCTTGACGGAAGGACCCTTACCGACAGAGTTCCATCGGCCGAAAAAACAAGGGGCCGTGCCGACAGGCTGAAGGAGCTTATCGGAGTCAAGACAAGTGCCTTCAGTCCGGGTGAGATTATTGGTCCACCGGCGGCGGCTGAATATGCGGTGGAGCCTGTAGCGGTTGCCACTATTATTCCGTTTGCCTTGAACGGTCCAAGGTTCGACCCCGCGTAGGACACGTCAAGATTTATCAGCCTGGATGCGGCCTCGCTGGATATTGTCATGTCGTTGAGACCGTTGGACGAGAACACCTCCACTCCATTCCTGATTACACGGCAGACAACCATGTAGCGCGATATGCTTGGAAGATTTCCGCCAAGATATTCGGCAAGAGGCTTTCTCCATCCGTTCCTCTGTATGCTGGCAAGGAAACCGAACTCCCCAAGGTTCACCGCGAAAACAGGGATTCCAAGGGGGGCGCACCCGCGTGACACAAAAAGAACGGTCCCGTCACCACCAAGGCTCACCGCCAGGTCCACCCCGTCAAAAACAGTGCTGACACCATTTTTCAGGGCCTCCTGACCGTTGTATGAGAACGTGCCGACATCCCAGCCCCTCTCCGCAAGAAAGGAACCAATCTGTGAGGCTATATCGGACGACTCGCCCTTGAACGAGTTGACAACCAGAAGACACTTGCTCAATCTTTCATCCTTGGGAAACCCCTACGGCATGGAAGCCAGAATCTTTACAATACGCTCGGCATCCTTGTGTCCAAGCCTTGGATACAGCGGAAACAGTGCGCACCGCATGAACAGTGAGTTCGCGCAAACACACTTCGGGGCCAGCTCCTCATTTCTCAGCGCGATTATGGAGTTGGCGAACGCCTGGCTGACCTCCACTCCCTTTTTCTGCGCATAGGCCTTCACATCCTTGAATCCGGACGCAAGGACCACCGGGAAAGAATAGATTGTAGAACCAAAGTCACCCGCGCGCACGAAAGTCTTGTGGCGGCCCGACATTATTGCCCTGGAGAACAGGGTGTACATTGCCCTCCTTGACTCCTCGTTGCGTCTGAACTCCTTCAGCTCAACAAGGGCAAGGGAAGCGTTCATGTCGGGCATCAAATCGGTGGACGGGGCCGCGTCTGTGTATTTTTTAAGGGCGGACCAGTCTTTTCTTGTTGGCGCAAAAAGCACAGCACCTCCGCCCGCCGTTATTATGTCCCTGTCCTCCATTCCCATGATGGCGTACGAACCATACATTCCGGCCGTCCTGCCCTTTGGCTCCTCAATCTGCTGTCCCTCCGCGGGAACGGATTCGGAAGAAGGGGCTGCCGTTTTTTCTGTTTTGGCCTGGTCCTGTCCACCATCAGACTCCTCCGGGTAGTGCGACATGGCAGACTGGGAAATATCCTCAATCACCGGGACACCGAGCGAGATATAGGAAGAAATGTCGGGAAGTATTCCCATGGTCTCGGAAAGCACCAGCACTTTTCCGCCTTTCTCCATTCCCTCCGCGACCTTATCCGCAGGAACAAGGCCTGTCTCCTCCTCAACATCAAGGACCATGGCGGTGTAGCCGGAACGCTCCACGGTGACAATCTGCCATGACGGGGAAAGCGCGCCCAGCATCACAACGGACCCCTGCGGAATCTCCAGGGCCTTTAGCGCGTAATAAAGTGCGACCGACGGACTTCTGAGCGCAACCGCGCCATCACATTTTGTCTTTTCCCTGACCGTCTGTATAAGTCTCTCGCTCATCTCTCCGGGGCCTATCTTTTCATCGACCATGCAGGTCAGGACCGCCTCCATCTCCTTGCGTCGTATTGTGGAACTGTATGTCTGTATCATCTTGCAAACCTTTTTTTATAAATTCAACGCCCACCATGGCATGGACACAAGAACGGTCCACACCAAAAAAATGAGGCGCAATGGAAAATCAGGGAACCGCGGACAGTCCAAAACGAACCGGCAGCGTTTCCCCTTGGGGCTGAATCTATGCGTCCGGCTCCAGAATCTTCTGAAGCTCGTTGGCGTTGAACATCTTCCGGGTGTCCAGTATAATCAGGTATGCAGTCTCCTGCCTTACAACACCCTCGATGTACTCCGTTCCAATTCCGCTGAGCATCTGTGGCGGAGGCTTTATGTCGCCCCTCTCCACCTGGACAACGCGGTTGATTCTGTCAATGATGATTCCAATCTTGTTGCCCTCTATGTCAAGGATGATGAATCCACCCTCGTCTTCCTCATAATCGTCAGCCGACTCATTGGCCGCTCGCTTCTGGATATGGAATCTCTTGTGCAGATTGATGATAGGAACAATCTCGCCACGGAGGTTTATGATTCCCTCCACATAGTAAGGGGCGTTCGGGATTGGCCTGACTGCCTGAACCTTCACAATCTCCTTTACATCCATAATGTCCACACCATACAGCTCGTCGCCAAGCTGAAATGTTACCAACTGATACTGACTGCTCTCATCGGCCATAGGTGACTCCCAAATCAATTAATGATGCCGCGACAACAAAACCTCTTCCGGTTCAATCATCGCGCCTTTGGAATAGTTTACACCATGAATTGATTCTAGGCAACAACCAATACCGCAAGTTTTATTGGGAACTTCCAAAAACTTCAACTTTGGAGGGCGACTCTTGTTTTCCGCGCTCACCCGACGGCAGCAATCGACAGGACCTTTACAATGGGGATGCCCATATCCTTCAGTATTGCCGCGCATGAGTCAACCGTGGCACCGGTGGTTATGATGTCGTCAACAACAACCGCCATGGAAGGCCTTGTTCCCGGTGGAAGCCCCCTTGACTTTGACCAGGCCGCAATTTTTTTCATGCAGTCCACAGCCGGACCATAGCCCCGCCCCTTCATCTCAAGACGCTCCTCCCTGTCCTTTTTTTTCTGCTGCTCCACCGAAAACCGCTCCACAAGTCCAAGAACGTCGAATCCGTGGACCCTTTTCAGAATGCCGCACAGCTCGTCAATCTGGTCCCAGCCACGCTTTCTGATTTTTCCGGGCCTAGGGGGAACGGGGACCAGAACAAAATTCTCCATCCCGCCACAGATTTCCTCAAGACCACGCCCCAGGACCTTGGCAAAAACAGGGGAAAGGGACCTCCTGTCACCGCACTTCCACTGGTACAAAAGCATCTTCATCCAGAGCCTGTATGGAAAAACCGGAAGAACCTGGTCCGCATGTGGAAAACGGTTCTCAATCCTGCAGGCTGAACACAAATCCTTTTCGCCGAGCAGCGGTCTGCCGCAGATTGAGCAACGCACCGACATGTCAATTGAAATACCGAGCAGCCTTTCCGACAGACAGCTCCCGCACAGAGGATTTCCAACCGCCATCCTGCCGCAGCACACACATCTTTCACGCGCGAAAGAATACGACATGACCATCCTCATTGCCCCGCGAACAGACATTCCTCCCGCGGACTGTAGATTTTTTTTGTTGCAAGCTTTTTCAGAAACTTTATTTTCCATATAATATATAGTGTTCCGTGGAAATGCGAATTCGGCACAAATTTTAGAATTTTTTTAGATTTTTTTAGTGTTACGAATCAAGAATGATGTTGTTTTTTTGATGTACAAGTGGTATCATTATAATAGGATTTATTGTGAGCCTATTTACAAAACCGTTTATTTTCTGGAGAGGGTGCGGCTTAAAATTTCGGACTCCGTTTACGGATTTATTTACGGGAGGCTATTATGAAGACAAGAAAAATTATATCAATACTCGCGGCAACGGCAATGGCATCTGCGGTATTCGCGGACCCAAGCCTGACGGCAGAGAAAAAGAACGAAATCAGCACAGGACTTAACGACTTCGCAAAGGTACTGGTTTTTGCGGTCCCTGAGGCAAGCACACAGCAGAACGTCTGGGGGGATGCGTACATCGGGAACCTTTACCCAAGCATTTTCCCGCACTTCGGGGTTGGCTTTTCGATTGGCGGAACCTATCTCGACACAAGGGGACTGAAAAAAGCTTCAGGCGCATTGTTCGGTGACAAGACCATGCTTTCCGCAACCGACCTTGGTTCCAGCGGAAATCAATATGTGGACAGCATTGCTGAAAAAATCAATCTGGAGATTCCGGAGAGCTTCGTTCTTCCGACGGCAACTGTGGACGTAAGGATTGGCGGAGTGGTCCTTCCATTCGACATAGGAATCTGCGCTATGATGACAAACCCGTCGCTGTTCACCGTTGACATCAAGGACCCAAGTTCCGTACTCAACGTGAGCAAGGCAATGCAGTTCGACCTGTTTGGATTCAAGGGGTCAATCGACTACCTCACAATAGGTGCGGACCTCAGGTACAGGTTCTTCGAGGGAAGCTCCTTTGTTCCAATCATCTCGGTTGGCGGTGGATACTACTACACGAAGGGAAGCTTCAAGCTCGGGGCCACCGACACAAGGGAAGTCACAGTGGGCAGCCGGACCGGAAACCAAAACACAAACGCGGAAATGGCAACAGCATTCGAGTCCCACATTGGATTTGCCCAAATCCAGATTTCCAAGGAGATTGGCTTTGTGAACCTCTTCCTTGGAGCGCGCGGAACACTCTCAAACACAACCGTCAACTGGGCATGGAAATACGACACCAGCAATGACAACCCGTCCATTGACGCAACGGCATCGGACAGCCAGATGGGAAGCGTCCAGGTGAATTCGGCAAGCGAAAGCTGGAACAACGGAGTGTGGAACATGACGGAAATCCAGCCGCAGATTTTTGGTGGAATTGGATTCAACATCTGGAAAGTCCAGCTGACACTTGGGGCATGCGTTGACATGAGGAGCATGTTCGACAAGCCAAACTACGAGGAGTTCATCTGGAGCGGATTCTTCTCCACCCACTTCAAGTTCTAGAATCCAGTTTAAGCAAAAGACATGGGGACCGTCATCAAGTGGCGGTTCCTTTTTTTATGCGACAAAAATCACCTATGCGACAAAAATCACCGGGAGAATCCACCGGAAAAACAGTCTAGCTCAAAAATTTTTCCACCGCCGAAACAATATCGCCCAGGGGATTGTACATGCGCCTGGTCATCGGTACGGACGTTGTGAAGATTTTTCCATACCTTTTTTCCACAATCCTCCTGTCCAGCACAACGACCACACCCCTGTCGTCCGACCTCCTTATGAGCCTTCCGAATCCCTGACGGAATTTTATGACTGCCTGTGGAACGCTCAGCTCCATGAACGGAGAGCCTCCCCTTTTTTCGACAGCCTCCGACCTTGCCGCAAAGACCGGGTCGTTTGGAACGGAGAAAGGCAGCTTCACAATCACCACCTGGCTGAGACTGTCACCCGGAACATCCACGCCCTCCCAGAAACTGTCCGTCGCAAAAAGAACGCTCCTCCTGTCGTCCCTGAATTTTTCCAGAAGCCTGAACCTGTCGTCGTCCCCCTGCCTGTAGACCGATATTCCTTCACGCATAAGCCCGGGACACACCGCCGTGTAGGCATGACGAAGAGAATCGTAGGACGTAAAAAGAACAAGGGTCCTTCCGCCCGCCGCAAGAACAAGCTCCGGGACCGCCTCCTCAATATAGTCCTGATAGCCACCGCTGTCCGGAAATGGAGCGTCACTTGGAACTGCAAAAATTGCGTTGGTCCTGTACGGAAACGGTGAGTCGAAAACCTTTTCCAGAAGCCTGTCCCCATCCACAAAGGAAGCACCGGTCCGGCGCAGCCAAAACGAAAATGAGTCCCCGGTACGCAGGGTCGCGCTTGTGCATACCACCGAACTCATCGGCTCGAAAACACCCATGTTCATAAGGGGCGCAATGTCCAGAGGAGTCTGGGTGAACTGGACATAGAGCTGAGGTTCATCGCCAGTCTTTTTTGGTGGAATCCTGACTTTCTGCATCCAGAATACCGTGTCCTCATGCTGGTCGTACTCGGTGAATTTTTTGCAAAGGGAAACCAAATCTTCCAGACGGCCAAGAATCGCGCGGCACTCAAAATAGGAGGGAACATCCCTGTCGTCGTCGTCAACACCGTCCAGCACCTCCCTGACCATGGAAGTGAATCCACCAAGGGAAATGCTCAAAGAGTCCATGGCCTTAAGAACGGTCCTGAATCTGGGAAGAGTCTCGGAATGGAGCCGCAGAGTAAAATCGCTTTCCATTGCGTCCCGGGCAAGCTGGTCCAGAGCAAACATGCAGTCCCTGACGGAATTTATCGAAGAGACGGCGTTGTCCATTACATCCTCCGCGCTTGAAACCGCACTGACCTGCACAAGAAATCCAGAGACGGAACCTTTGTATGTCCTGAAAAGGAGGTTGAGCTGCTTCATCACCTTGAACCTGTTGATTGTCTCGCTGAAAAAACTTGTCGCGCTGTCCTCAATCCCGTGGGCCTCGTCAAAAACAATCCTGTGGTACGGAGGAAGAACGGCAGTGTCGTCATAGCCAACACCGCTCATCCTGCTTTCAATGTCAGCGAAAAGTAGATGGTGGTTCACGACAATTATGTTCGCGTCGGAGGCCTCCTTTCTCACCTTCATCACAAAACATCTGTCCCTGTGGGGGCATCTTGCGCCCATACATGCGTCGCTTTCGGAGTTAACCCTTGTCCACACTGATTCCGGGGGCATGAACGAAAGATCGGAGCGGCTTCCTGTTGATGTGGTCTCGGCCCACGAGTCTATGCTCTCGACAATCTCGCGGTCGGCGGCAAACATGTCCCCCTCGATATCCGAAACGGCATCGTCCAGCCGCCTGAGACACAGATAGTTCTGCCGTCCCTTCAGAAGCACCGCCTTGATTTTTTTTCCGATTATGTCAACCGCAGCCGGAATGTCCTTTTCAACAAGCTGCTGCTGAAGATTTATTGTCCCCGTGGATATGACAACCCGCTCATGGTTCTGGATTGCCCACAGCATTGAGGGTATCAAATAGGCATAGCTCTTTCCAACTCCGGTCCCGGCCTCAAAGATTCCAATCTTTCCGCCATTCAGGGCCTGGGCAACACTTTTGACAAGCTCCACCTGGCTTGGACGTTCCTCGTACATGGGATTTTTTTTCGCAAGCGGTCCGCCGGATGAAAGGTAGTGCGCGGCCTCGTCCTGGGAAATCGGTGAAACGGTCCTCGGCTTTACAGGCTCCACCACCACATAGACATCCGAAACATCGTTGTCCACAATGTACGAACCGACTCCCATCTCCATGTACTGGCCAGAGACATCCAGATCCGCACCGCTTGGCTTCAGGACCCCGGAAGGATGGTTGTGTATGACAACATGACCAGAACTGTCACCGTCACCGTCAATCTCGTTACGCGCGAACGCAGAATTAACAAGAACCTCTCCCTTGTTGCCCCTTGAGCATACCTTTATCCCGATAACCCTTCCGTCGTCATTTGTGGAGCCAATCCAGAAAACCTCGTTGCCGTGGGCCTCCGCGATGTCCCTTCTCATGGCCTCAATTATTGCCTGGGAAAACCTCTTGCGAATATCCATTCCACCATTCTACAAGTTTTGCCAGCCGATTACAACAGACCCGCACTGCCACAGGATTGACAAAGACCGCCCCAGGATTAAAATGTGAAGCATGGGCGAAAGGAACAAGTACACAGAGGCGATAATCCTCACGGTAAGGGAACAGGGCGAAAGCAACAGAAGCGTCTGCGCGATTTCCCCCGACATGGGGATTTTCTATGCCACGCTCTACGGTGGACCCAAAAGCAGGCTGAGGTCGCTGGTCCAGCCATTCAACACCGGAACCATATTCATCTACGACGACGAGAACAGGCATTTAAAAAAAATATCCGACTTTGACGCAAAACATTTCCACACATCGCTCAAAGAAAATCTCTACAAAATGTGGGCGGCGAACCTGGCTTCTGAAGTGCTGATGAAAACAAAGTGCGCCGGGGACGACAAATCAGCGTACATACTTCTGAAGGCCTTCATCGATGGGATTGACGCCGGTGACGAGCGGACCGCAAGAATAGGGACGGCGCGTTTTCTGTGGAGGTATCTCTCCCTGCTTGGTGTGCAGCCCGACGTGTCCGAATGTTGCGGATGCGGACGCAGCTTTTTTGATCTGCACTCCGACAAAAAAATCTGTTTTTCGCCCGCGCTGAACGGATTTCTTTGCCCAGACTGCCAGTGCCTCCAGCAGAACCAGAAACCCAACGGCGGGATTTTCTTTTCGCTTACAAAGGAGGCGGCGGAATACATGGACGCAATCAACAATCTAAGTCCCGGACAGGTCAGACGTATGCCACTTTCCGACGAGTCCATGGACGATTTCAGGAGGCTTACATTCAATCTGATAGAGCAGGCCGCCGGAACCACTCTCCTTACAATGAAAAGCGGTTACGGAATCCTGTAGCAAAAATCTAGTTGTCCTGGAAGGCAAAATCAGTGGTAAAGAATATTGGGTCAACAGCATAGCCGTTCAGACGCATCTCCCAGTGAAGGTGCGGACCCGTAGCAAGACCTGTGGCCCCGCTTTTTCCGATTTCGTCCCCAACCTTAACGCTGTCCCCCACCTCGCACTCAAGCTCGCTCATGTGGTAGTAGATGCTGTAGAGTCCCGGAAGATGCTCTATGACAACGCTGTATCCAGTCGCTATCCTCCATTCTGAAAGCACAACCTTTCCATCGGCGCACGCACACACGGAGCTTCCCGTCGGGATTCCGTAGTCGTTTCCATAATGCTCGCTCGTTGAACTTCCACCAGTGCTGTAGGCATACACACGGCGGTCCCCGAAATATGATGTGAACCTTTTTGATTCGGTCGGCGGAGTAAAGGCGGAGGCCTGGTAGACTGACGAAGGATTGATTTTCCAGATTATCTCGGAAAGCTTGTCAGATTGCTGCTTTTTTTCCTTCGAGGTGTTTGTTACGATGCCTGTATTCGATGCGTTTAGGTACACTGTGTCGCTGTCAAATTTTTTGTCAACCAGTTTGAATGGAAGCTCTATCTGCGCGCTCTGTTTTCCCGGCACGGTACATGTGATTCCAATGCGGAATGTCACCTCTGGTGTCCACCATGTAGAAAGGGGGATTCCGGCAAGCAATGATTTTTCCTCGCCAATGTCCTTGAGTGAATAGAAGGATGCCTTCCTTGATGCGCTTCCGTTCACATAAAGAACAAGGGTCCCGCTCGCTTTTTGGGATGAAATGGAGATGTCCGGGGTGGATATGTCCAGCCTCACAAAAACAGCGTCCCCGGGATGCGCGCTGTCGTTGTAGGAAATCTTTATGTCGTATCCCCTCTCGTTGTACTGATGGGTCGCAGCAAAAACATGTGCCAACGAAAGCGGCACAAGCAGAATCAGCATGGCCAAAATTTTTCCAGGACGGAAATTCCTTCCGCAATCTTTTTTTCCAAAAAACATAGTCTCATCCTCCACTTCGTTTTATATCTGTAAGGACAATCTGCGGAGTCTCCATCCCGTTGAAAACATTTCTCTCAACATGGAAGAGAATATCCACATCGTCGCCTACGTTAAAATCCCTGTGCAGCCTTTCGCCCTCGTTCCAGAAGAGGCACGGCCACTTGTATTTCCCCGGATTTATGATAACCTTGAGGTGGGTCTTTTCGCCCTTTCCCATAACCATCGCGTCCGACACCGGAACATTTTTTGCCATAAAAAGTAGCTGCGGATTCATCTCACCGAACGGCTCAAATATGTCCTCCACATCCAGAAGATGCGGGGTCATGTAGTCGGAAGGAATCTCCGCGTCAACAGAGTAGTCCGATGAACCCGAGTCGTCAAGGGAAATACCGGCGGACCTTTCAACAAGAGTCTGCCTGAACGTGTCCAGATTTTCCCTGCTCATGCTGAAACCGGCGGCGGCATCATGTCCACCGTAGCTTATGAAAAGGTCCTTCATTCCATCCAGAAATTCCGTAGCCTTTATTCCACGGCAGGAGCGCATCGAGCCAATTGCATTTTCCCCGCAGACCGTAACGACAATGGACGGCACATCGTAGATTCCCACAAGCCTTCCCGCTATGATTCCGCACACGCCACGGTTAATTCTTTCGTCCACGACCACGCACAGCCTGTCAGAATGTAGCGGAACCGAAGCCTTTGCCTGGATTGCACAGAAAGACATTCCGTCGGCGCAAAGCTGTTTTCTCTGTAGATTCAGGTCCTGTATCTCCCGGGCAAGCTGTTCACGACGGGCAGCATCCTTTTCCAAAAAAAGTTCAGCCGCAAGGTCCGAATGTCCAAGTCTACCGGCAGCATTCAGATTCGCAACCACAATCCAGCTCAAATCCGTTGACGTGACCCTTTTTCCGAGCAGATTTAATTTCGACATCAGCTCAAGAAGTCCCGGCCTGATTTTTCCAGAGTTTATGGAAGCCAACGCCCGGTTTACAAAAATGCGGTTCTCGTCCTGCATCGGCATTATGTCCGCAAGTGCCGCCAGTGCGACAAGCTCCAGATCCATCTCCTCCATGCGCACAAAATCAGGAAAATTTCTGCGGTTGCACTGGTTCACATAGCTCACGTAGATATTGTAGAAACCACCAATCTCCGTTGGCTCATGGTTTCCATACTTTGCGATTGTTGAAAGCGTCTTCAAATGCGACAGCGGAAGATTCGCCATCCTGGGCATAATCTTTGCGACCTCAGGGCGTATGTCCATAAAGTTGAACTCGACCCCGGAACCGAACGTTTCAAGAAGTATGCGGCTTACACTGTCCGCGTCCCAGACAAGAATCTGCTGTCCCTGTAGATATGAAGGAATCCACGTGTCCATGATTCCACGCTCCCCGGGAACAACGGTGTCAATCCTTCTGTCCACCGGGACAAGGTTCCTAATCTTCAGACACTCGATTACAGTGCCTCCATCCTCCTCCCTTGCGTTTAGAAGACAGAACTCCTGCTTGTACCAGGGGCTGCTGCTGAACCTGATTGCCGAGACGGTCTTGAACACAACGGCCGCTCCCGATATGTCCTGAAACGGATAGCCTGAGTCCGCCAGTTTTGGGTCAACTATTATCGCGGGGGACGGAAGCTCGGTCGGACAGTTGTGGTGGTCCAGCACTATGACATCCATTCCAAGCTCGGATGCGTGGGCAATTTCCGCATTGTTGGAGATTCCGCAGTCCACGGTGATTATGAGAGAGCCATAGTCCTTTGCAAAATCATCCACGGCGGACATTGAAAGACCGTAGGCATCATCACCAACCGGGAGCCTGTACGAGACATCGATTCCCATGGACGAAAGACAGCCGTAAAGTATGGTCGTTGCAGTCACACCATCAACATCGCGGTCGCCATAAATCAGAACCTTCTCCTTTTCCTCCTGTGCCTGAAGAATGCGGTCAACGACATCCTCCATCGCGTTGAATGAGAACGGACTGTGCTGGAAACGCATATCGTCTTCCATGAAATAAAGAATCTCCTTTCCGTCCGTGATTCCCCTTCTGGCAAAAATGCTTGCAACGAGAGGCTCCATCCTGTATCTGGACACAAGATTTGAGACCGCCTCCTTTGAAATCTGCTTTTTGTTCCAACTAGACACTATTTTATTTCCTTCAAAATTAATTTTCTGTTCTCGAACTTTTGCTCCGAATACGACACGGCATCACCAAGCGACGCAAATCCGGATTCAAGAGATTTCTGGTCCCTCGCGTAGACATCCATTATCTTTTCGCCCGCGTGGACAAAATCGCCCTGCCTTTTTGCGAAAATGATTCCCGAATCAGGGTCCACCGCATCGGATGTTTTGTTCCGCCCGACACCAAGCCCTATGCAGGCAATACCCGTTTTGTAGGCATCAATCTTTATATAGCCGTCATGGTCCGCCAGAAGCTCGGCATGGAATGGAGAACGACGCTTTCCCTGCTCCGAAATCAATTTGTCAGGATCTCCACCCTGGTCGCGAATGTTTTTAAGGAAGACATCCATCGCACGCCCCGACTCAACCATCTGGCGGCAGATTTTTTCACCACCGGCAACATCGGACGCAACGCCGCCCAGAACAAGCATACGGCTTCCAAGCGCGTAGGTCAGCTCCATTACATCTTCCGGTCCAGCACCCTGCAGGCACTCAAGAGTCTCCTCCACCTCAAGATAGTTTCCGGTCTTGAATCCAAGCGGGGAATCCATTGCCGTAATCAGTGCGACGGCCTTCTTTCCCATGGCCTGGGAAGTCCTTACAAGAGAAAGCGCAAGACGTTCGGCATCCTCGTCACTTTTCATAAACGCGCCGGGTCCAGACTTCACGTCAAAAACAAGAGCGTCCGAACCTTCCGCAACTTTTTTTGAAAGTATGGACGCCGTTATGAGGGGAACGCTTTCCACAGTGCCTGTCACATCACGGAGAGCGTACATCTTTCTGTCGGCTGGGGCAATCTTTTCGGTCTGTCCCATCATGGCGTAACCGTTTGAAGCAATCAGCGACGCAAATTTCCCGGCATCCAGCTTTACGTTGTATCCCTGAACGGATTCAAGTTTGTCAAGGGTCCCGCCTGTATGTCCAAGCCCACGACCGCTCATCATTGGAATCTGCACACCGGCGGCAGCAACAATCGGGGCAAGAGGAATGGAGATTTTGTCGCCGACCCCGCCAGTGGAATGTTTGTCAACAAAGGGTCCATGCAGTCCCGGCAGATTCATTTTGTGCAAATCAATCACATCGCCGGAATGGAGCATGAGGTCCGTAAGGTAGCCCGTTTCTTCAAAAGTCATGCCGCTGAAATAGACCGCCATCAAAAATGCGGACATCTGGTAGTCTGGAACCGAACCTTCGGTATAGCCCCTGACAAGAAACTCAATTTCCTCACGTGTCAATGCCTGACCCGCGACACCGGCTGTCCCACGTTTTTTTATGATAATATCAGCTGCCCTCATATTTTTTTCTCCATAATATATAATATTCCTTAAAATTCATTTCCGTAAAAAAATTACGCAGAATTTTCCAAAAAAAACAAAATTTTAGCCGCGTCCGACATCTGGCCCGACCATGGCAAGGAAATCCTTCTCGTTGATTATTGGAATCCCAAGCTGGGCCGCCTTCACGTTTTTGGAGGAGCCGCTCGTTGTGTCGTTCGTCACAAGATACGAAAGCCCCTTGACCACGGACGACTTGACGGAGCCGCCGTTTTCCTTGACCAGATTCTGTGCGTCCGCCCTTTTCATCGAGACAAGCTCCCCGGTAAAGCAGAACGAAAGCCCCTCAAGTTTTCCGCCGGACTGTTCCCTGAGCACGATTGTACCGCCATCAACAAGCGAAAGCATCTCGTCCCGGTTCTCGTTCATTCCGCCGACAAAAGTTTCCGCCATGATTTCTGCAAAGCCATACACGGACGCAACCTGCTCCCTCGTCAGCGACAAAAGTTTTTCAAGAGTGCCGTAGCCCGCAGAAACAAGCTTGTCCACGACAGTCTCACCGATTCCCTCTATGTCAAAACCTGCAATGAATTTTGAAAGCGAAATGCTCCGGTGGTCCTGAATCGATGCGTAGACCTTTTCAGCGCCGAGAGACTTTTTTTCCTGCTGAAGGCTCTCTTCGTTCAAAAAATATGGGGCAAGGCCGGGAACGTCCAGAGCATACAAATCGGATATGGACTTAATCTTTCCGGTCCTGAAAAGCGATGTCACCAAAGTCTCTCCCAAATCCCTGATGTCAACAACGGAAACCCATTTGAGAATCTGGTGCAGGACTTTTTTCTGGCATGTCTTGTTCGGGCAATACAGTCTGGTCCCCTCGTCAATCAACGTGGCCCCGCAGGTCTCGCAGATTTTTGGCTGATTGATTTCAGACAGATTTTTTTCATCGCCACCTGGAACAAATGCGCTCTCAATCTTCGGGATGATTTCACCACGCTTCACCACTACGACATGGCTACCGATTTTCAGTCCCAGCTCCCTGATTATGTTCGGATTGACAAGGCTTGCGCGCTGGACAGTGGTTCCGTTCAAATCAACCGGGTCGAATATCGCGACAGGAGTGTAAGTTGCTCCGGACTCGTTCCACTCAACAGAACGCAAAACAGATACCGCCTCCTCCAGACTGAATTTGAATGCAATCTGCCTGTCCGGTCTGTCACGGCTTGCGTCCTCATGGTCAACAACACGCTCCTTCACCACAAGTCCGTCTATGTCGTAGTCAAGATTCTTTCTTTCTTCCATGATTTTTGCGCGGTATTCAATCACATCTTCGGGGGATTTTGCAATGTAAAGATCCACCGTGGAGAAACCATTTTTTTTCAGCCAGAAAAGTTTCTCCTCCTCATCGGAAAACGGCTGGACCCCGGTGGTTGACCAAACGTCATAGACAATCAGCGAGAGGTATTCACTTCCGGAACCGTCCTTGCGTTTCATAAGACCGTTTGCGGCGTTACGGCAGTTGGCCTTGTCAGCGAAAAGCTCCGAGTGGACCTTGTGTGTCATTATGACCTCGCCACGGATTCCGCCAGTAAAATTGTCCCGCAGACTTTTGATTACGCCCTGCATTTTGACTGCGTTGGCCGTTATGTCATCGCCGGTCGTTCCGTCGCCCCTTGTCACCGCATGGACAAGCTTTCCCGCCGAATACTGAAGCTCAAGGCTCGCGCCGTCCAGCTTGAATTCAACAAGATACTCCGGGTAACTGTGTTTCACGCACCATGCCAAAAACTGTTCCGGGTCCGCAGCCTTCTCCTGGCTTCCCATGGGCATAACGTGCCTGATTTTCGCAAAATTTCCAGAATCGGAGCCGACCCTGTGCAAAATTGCGTTGTCCGGGTCAAGGGATTTCAGTTCGTCCCAGAGCCGGTCGAATTCGGCATCGGAGATTTCGGCCTCACCGTTGTAATAGGAATTCTGGTAGCCGGTTATAAGTTTTTCAAGTTCCGACACCCTCTGCTTTTTATCGCTTGCGGCCTGCGCCTCGTCAATGTCAAAAAGGTCCATACTTGACTATAAATTACACTCGGATTTTTATCAAGAGCCGTATTTATTGGTCAGCATTCCTTCAGTCTTTCAGGGCAGACAGCTTTCACAAGGGCTCGGGCAAGAATCTTGGCGGGGTCTATGAGCGTTATGGGAAGCTTGAACCGTCCCATCGCAAGGGGGATTTCGGTGCATCCCATTATGAAAGTGTCATATCCGCGTGAAATCATTTTTTTTGTAACGGTCATAAAGTTTTGAAGCGCCCTATCCTTCACCGGGTTCGAGAAAGCCTTTATCCCGAATTCGCGGCTGTAGATTGCATCCCAAATCAAGCTCTTGTCATCATCGTCAGGCTCCACAATTCTGGCCTCACCGTCGCTGTCAAAGAATTTCCGGTACACACCCGACCAGTACGTTCCCTTGGTGGCATACAGAACAATGTCCCTGCTCAAACATTTTTCCTTCACCCATTTCCAGGTCTCCTCGACAATGTTCAGCAAAGTGACATTTATTCCGTTTATCTCTATGAACTTGCGGACCTGATTCATGATGATTGGAGAATGTGCCGTGTTGCAGGGAATCGCTATGTGTGTCGCACCGGCATCGGCGAGTTTCTGAATAACATATTCAATTCCCGTGCAGGGGTTGTCGGTCTCCGGGTGCATTATGTAATACGAGCGGTCGGAAATCAACGCGGGTGCTGAAATCATCATCACGTCGGGATAGTCCTGGTCGCAGCGGGCATCCACACTGTCAAAGACTTTCTTTTCCAAATCAAGGCCGGCATAGGGACCGACACCGCCAACTATGCCTATCGCGAGTCTATTTTTTGTCAAAGGCATATATTCCGCTCCAGTTTGCGGGTGGATTCAGCTTGAATTTTTCCGCGCGCTCTTTTATTACTTTTGCGGCACTGTCATCAATGCGGTCAATCACGAAGTTCATGTAGTGGATGCACTTGTCCCAGTCTCCGTCAAAATAATAATTCAGACCCATCTCATATACGTCGTAGATTTTCAAAACCTTCTGGTCAATTTTTCCCTTCTCGGCAAGAAGCTCGTAAATGAAAATTGGAAGCACCTTGCCCTTCACGGTTATTTTATCCAGAAGACGGAATTCGAATTCATCCTTGACAAGCTCATGCGTTGCCCCGCTGGCTATGATTTCCGTTCCATAATATTTGTTCAGTCCCTCAAGCCTGCTCGCAAGATTCACGCTGTCACCAAGAACCGTGTAGTTGATTCTTTCGTCGGAACCCATGTTTCCTACGACGACCTCGCCGGTATGGATTCCAAATCTTGTGCGGAACCTAGGCTTTCCTTCCCTTGACCAGATGTTGGAAAGATTGAAGCCCTGCATCTGGCATGTAAGAGCGGAACGGCAGGCAAGACGTGCGTGGGTCTTTGTCTCAATGTCCACAGGCGCACCCCAGAATGCCATGATTGAGTCCCCGATGTACTTGTCTATGGTTCCCTTGTTGTCCGTGATTGTGTGGGCAAGGAGAGAGAAATAGTCGTAGAGCCGCCCGATAAGCTCCTCCGGTTTTGTCTTTTCCGCAATGCCCGTAAAATTCTCTATGTCCGAGAACATGAGCGTGAGGCACTGCTTTTTGCCGCCAATCTCGGCGTTCTGGTTGTCACGAATCAGTATGGACACAAGATCGGACGGAACGTATTTCTTGAAGTTCATCAGTCCCTGCTTCATGCCCTGGAACGAGTCAACCATCGTGTCGATTTCCTTTATGCCGGAATCAATGGCAACGTCGTCCTCCTCAATTGAAAGTTTCCTGATGTTGTCCATCTCGCTTGAAAGAACTTTCATCGGTTTGGAAATCAGCGAGGAAAGGAGTATGGAAATCACAATCGCAATGACAATTACCACGATAGAGATTATCATAACGGTCCTGTTGTTTTTGTAGACAATCCCCATTATGTCCTCGTCGGGAATGACCATGCCCACGTTCAGTGAAAGCTCGTTGTCGATTGTCATGGAGTCCAGCTTGCAGAAATACTTTTTGCCGCCAGTCTCGAACAGCGATATTTCGTCCGCGTTTTCCTTTCCCTTGCAGAATCTGAATGCGCCGGATATTATCGGGTCGGAGTTGTCATCGACGTTTTTCATCGTGTAAGTGCTGGTACCATCCGCCTCTGGATGAACGTTCAGAAGAGTATCTATGGAATCCGTGTCCTTCATCGGTTTTGCTATAATCTGGTTGTCCTGGTCGTAGATGAAAAGACGTGAGTTCGCGGGCGTGGAGATTTTTCCAAGGTAAAGCGACAGGTCCCTTATTCCTATGTCTATGCAGGCAACCCCTATAAGGTTTCCGTCGTCGTCATAGACTGGAGATGCGCATGAGAATCCGGGCATGTTGTCGGTCGCAAATATGTAGACATTTGTCCAGACAGTGCGTTTCTGCGAGACAGCCTTTTTGTACCATCCCCTCGTCCTTGGGTCGTATCCTGTTGAAGCGCTCTCCGTTGTGTTCGGGAAAGTCGCGTTGTAGATTCTGTTTTCATGCACGTATCTTGTGTAAACCGTGTCGTCAACCCTTGTTATGTAACGCCGTGTGAGGGAACCGTCCGGCATCCTGCGTCCCATTATCAGATTTCCCTTTGTATCCCCGAAGTAGACCATCGCGAATTCCTTGTGGGTGTCGAGAAGCTCCATAAAATAGTCAAGGGCAATCTCATCGTCGCTCTGGAAATGGTATGTGTCTTCGTTCCAGTAGTGGTGCATTATGCTGTGGATTTCCTGTGATGCCGGCGTATAATATGCCTCAAGCTTTGTGTCGATGGACTGGAGGATTTCCGTGACAAGATTGTTCGATACCGAGTAAACGGAGTCCTGCGTTCCGTGCGAGCTTACCCAGATTATGACCGCTGCGGTCGCGACAATGAGCAGTGTGTTT
Organism: uncultured Spirochaetaceae bacterium; assembly: GCA_902783155.1. Taxonomy (GTDB): domain Bacteria; phylum Spirochaetota; class Spirochaetia; order Treponematales; family Treponemataceae; genus Treponema_D. Next base: position 5,431 of record CACZPR010000070.1, on the reverse strand, counting down.
ACCACAATAAGCGCGTCACGGATTTTTACTTTCATTCCGTCCTTGTGGGTGTGGCCAGCCCTGCTCTGTGTGCCGGATGCATGCTTCGGGAAAACCAGCGCGGATTTTTTATTCACGGCGGCATTTGTTTTCCTATTTATTGGAACAGCCTTTGCAGGAGCCAGACTGGCTTCGGAAATTTCATGCTCGGATTCAAGGTCCACCGCAACAATCTTCTCCGGCTCTATCTCAATTTCATCAACAGATTCTGAATCTGCATCGGAAAGTGTCACCTCATTTTTCTTTTTCTTCTTATTCTTTGACGAAACAAGTGCCGTGGTCGCGACGTTCACATAGACAATAAGGAGAGTCCTCATCGGGTCGATAAGGGAGTCAATCGCCATGAACACGACAAGCATGGACTCGACAGGAAGACCGATTGGATCAAGAATCAGTGAAATCATCGGCAGAGTGAGAAGCCCGGAAGCACCGGCAGTTGCAGTTCCAGCAAGAATGGAGCCAGCGATAATCAGTCCGATTACAGGAACAGTGAGCGTTGCGTTGTAAATCTGGGAAATGAAGCAGGATGCAAACGCAAAGTACATTATGTTTCCGAACCTGAGGATTGTAAGTCCAAGCGGGAACACAAGGTCAACCGTGTTGGTGTCGTAGTTGAGGCTCTTCAATGCGGAGACCGATGACGGAAGCGCCGCAAAACTGTTCCGTGTCGCAAAAGAAATTATGATTGGGTTTGCGACCTTCTTGAAAACGGTCAGGGGATTTTTTATGCCCGACTTTATCCAGATTATCAGCGTACAGATAATTACGGCGGCAAGTCCGGCACCGTAGAACACGACAATGAATTTCACCATCGCAAGAAGTATCTCAACACCGACCTGCGCAATCTGTTTTGCCATAAGGAAAACAAGTCCCAGCGGCAGACCGTACATGGTCCAGTTGATCAGCTTCTGGAACGACTCTTTCAGCGAGACCGCACCGTTTATGAGCCTTGTCGATGACTCATCCTTCAAAAATCCTATCGCTATTCCAAAAATTATGCTGAAAAAAACAAGCTGGAGTATGGAGCCGGAACTGAAGGCATTGAAAATGTTGGAGGGAATTATGTTGAGGAAGAAATCCGCGATTGAAGATTTTTCCTGAGCGACATCCTCCGAGGCATCGTAGAGCGACATCTCGTCCTGGGATGTGTCCGAGGATTTTTTGATTATGCTGTCCAAAACCTCCGTAGTGGACTCACCAAGGTTTTCTCCCGGCTTTCCGATTATTCCGGCAAAAGTTCCGAACACGGATGTCACCGTAAGCATAATCAGGAACACGAAAATGATTTTGATTATATGGCGGCGGGCGTTCCTGTCCTTCATAAGCTGGGCAAGGCTTGCAACGATTGATGTGACGAGAATCGGAATGACCGTCATCTGGAAGAGATTCAGGTAAGCGTCTCCTATTACCCCAAGTGACAGTGAAAGCTGCTTTTCATAGATGCCCAACAGGATTCCCAGCGCAACCGCAACAAAAATTGTTATCGGGTTTTTCAATATTTTTCCGAACATCTAACGCTCTCCTTAGTATGAATAGGTCGAAAGAATTTCTTCTGCGGTCATTTTTTTCTGGCTCTCAAGGAAAAAGTTGACCCAGTAAAGAAGCTGGGTATTCTCGCTCTTGACCGCAATGGCAATTGGATCCGTAAGGTCCTTGAAATAGATGGGCTTGAACGAAAGCGCGCTCTGGGGAACCGACGACAAAACTTTTTTTATCTCCAGCTCATCGCGGTAAACGGAAAGCACCTCGCCGTTCACAAGGGCCTCCACCGCTTCCTCCCATGTCTGGTATTCCTTTATGACGGCATTGGGAAAATTGATTTTCGCATAATTCGCGTAGGACGAGTTTGCAATCACGCCGATTGTACCGGTGTAATTTCTCACATAGTTTTTGACTTCGCTTTCACTTGCAACCTTCGCAAGCTGGAGTCGGTTGAACAAAAGTCCCTGTCTGAAAGTCATGTACGGGGTCGAAAATTTTACCGTCTTGGATCTTGTAAGAGTCTTGCTGAGCTTAGATACCGCGAGATCTGCCTTTCCCGATGAGACCAAAGTAACAAGGTCATTGAATGATGGCGCGTCCCTTGTAATCACAAGCTTTACGCCAAGCTCATCGGCCATCTTTGTGGCAATGTCGATGTCATAGCCGGCAAGTTTTCCGCTCCTGTCAACAAAATAAAACGGAGGCTGGTCCACTGCTGTTATGGCGACCCTGAGCTCACCGCGGCTAAGGATTCCAGCTATATCGCCGTCATTGTTTTTTGAGGATGTCTGTGCAAAAATGGAAGTAGGAAGGATTAGGGCAGAGAGAAAAAAAATCAGTCCGAAAGAGAAAAATCTTCGGAGAAATTTACTATACAGCTGTATAGATAGGGGGGGGGTGCTGACATACAATCTCCTTGGAAAAAATGGCAAGAAAACGCTTTTTTCCTATCGGTAGGTATTTCGGCATATTTTCGGTAAAACTTGAATCGGCGGGACTATGGACTGTCTGCGGCACAGGAAACACTAATCGACATGATTCCCATTCTTGACACAAGCCATTTTTTATAGAATATTTGTTTCCATGGAAAAACATGAGTTCTCTCGGCAATATCTTGAATCGATTTCGACAGCCGACCTTATTTCTTTGGCCAACGACTATGGAATCGACATACCGTCAAACCTTACGCGGCGATTTATAATCGGGGAGCTTATGGAGCTTGCCGAGGAACTGGAGAACGACGCGGAATCGGACAATGACGTGCAGCTGACTGATGACGACGTGAGCTTGCCGGACACGTTGCCAAAAAGCTACAACGAGACCCAGATTTTTGCGGTCCAGCGTAATCCTGCATGGATTTTTGTGTTCTGGGACATAAGCGAATCCCAGCTTTCCATACTCAGGAACGACCCAAGCTTTGAGGGACTTCTTCTGCATGTAGCGTTCTTCGACACAGCCACGGGCGACACACCGGACGACAGCTTTGATATAAGCATATCGGAGGAGGACAGGGAGCAGTATGTCTTTATCCCCGCCGGAAAAAAATATGCAATAATCAACCTCAAGGGCAAGTTCGACGGTGGAGAGCCAAGGGTTCTGGCCTACACAAAGAGACTTGAGATACCACAGGAGGGAAGCGCGGTCTCATCCCTCCAGCCGGGACAAAAATTGGAGATGAGCAAACTGGAAAAACTTTCTGGAATGGAGGAAATAATCAGCACCCACTACAGAAAGCACCGCCAGTCGTTCTCCTGACAAAAGGGGATTCAGATGTCAAGCAAAAAACTTATTCTGGTTATAACAGCCGAGCAGGCATATATACGAAGCACCGGCGCGGATGAAACTTTTTCCGCACCCAACGACATACTTTTTTCCGCAATAACGGACACGTACATCCCCCTTGTTGAAATGCTGGGAAGACTTTGCGAGGAGGAGGTTCCGTTCAAAATCAACCTTGTGCTTAGCCCAGTCCTGTGCGAGATGCTGGAGGACCAGGAAATACAGGTCCAGTACCAGAAAAACCTTGAGCGGCGTATTGAAATTGGAAAAAAGGAGCTGGAGCGCAACGCCGGGGACGAAAAGATTCTGCCACTCGTGAAAGCGACCCTGGACACACTTGAAAAAAAGCTGGACCTCTTTGTGAACAAATTCCAGAGAAAGATTGTCCGGCAGATTCGCAAATTTGTCTCAAAGGGTGTTGTCGAAATCATCCCGACCGCGGCGACCTATGCCTACCTGCCCCACTTTGCGGACCTTCCCGAATCGGTGAACGCGCAGATTGAGACTGGACTTCTTTCCGCAAAATACTTTTTTGGTGAAATCGGCGGCGGATTCTATCTCCCCTACCTTGGGTGGGCATCCGGATTTGACAAAATTCTTCGGCCATACGGAATCAACTACACAATTCTTGACGCAAGGGCCCTGCTTTTTGCCGAAACCCCAAGCGAAAAGGGAATATTCTGCCCCGCAAGAACAAACACATCGCTGGTGACATTCGGAAGCGACCCGGACACACCGCGCGACATAAGGGACGGATATTCCCAGAACCAGTGCTACCTTTCCGTGGAAAAGGATGTGGGATTTGAACTTCCGGGAGAGACGCTAAGGACGCTGATGAAAAACGACGGCTCCAGGGTCCAGACCGGGTTCAAATATTGGTCCAGAACCGACGATTCAGAAAAGAACGTCCCCTACAATCCAGATGAAGCCAAAAAGCAGGTCCAGATTGACGCGGCGGACTTCTTTGGTTCCAAGAGAAAAAAACTTCTGGCCGCGGCGGATGAGATTGAGGACAACACGGCAACCCTTGTCTGCACGATACCGTCCGAATATTTGGGACAGGAGTGGCACGAGGGTGTGGACTGGCTGGAATCGGTCATAAGGATATGCGCTGCGGACAACGAGGTGGAGCTTTCGGTCTGCGGCGAAAACATAAAAAAACAGTTCTCACTGCAGAAAATAAATCCCTACCCATGTTCGGGTGGCGGCGACGGATACAGCGAGGACCTTCTTGACAGCAGCAACAACTGGATGATGCGATACACACGAAAGGCAACGGAGCGCATGATAGAACTTGCGAGCAGGTTCCCAGGTGAAACAAGCCTCAAGGCACGTCTTCTTAATCTTGGAGCAAAGGAGGCATTCCTTGTACAGTCAAGCGCGCTGCCAAAGATGATTCAGGAAGGTCTCTGCCCGGATTTCGCAAGGGAGGAGTTCAAGAAGGACATACTCTCGTTCTCGCAGGTTTTCGACGCTCTGGCAAGCAACTCCGTCAGCACTGAATGGCTGACAAATCTGGAGAAGGACCACCCCCTCTTTCCCTGGATGAACTACAGGATTTTCAGCAAAAAGAAATGAAGCAGCCCCAAACGGTCCGCAATCCACAGTGCAGGGCAAAAAAAAACGCTCTGCCAGTGGGATTAGTGGGAAAAGCTGACAGAGCTGAGTGGGAATCGTTCAACATAAATAGTGGATTTATATTGAAACTATAAGCGAGTATACACTATATGTAGTGGCATGTCAAATTCTTTTTAAAAAAAATTCAAAAAATTTGTCCGCATGGGCAAAAAAAATCCCCACACCTACAGGCATGGGGAGCAATTTTCTTCAATTCAATTGTGCCAAAATCTATTTAGCCATCTTTGAGCCACGCGGAAGGACCATGCGTCTTTCGGCAACGGCATAGCTTTTTTTGGCGGTGACAGTCTTTTTTGTGGCAATCGCGGCGGACTTTTTAGCCCTTCTTGCGTTCTCATTCTTTTTGGCCACAGACTCAGGAAGCGGATTCTTTCTTGGGCGGCCACCTTTTTTTCCATTGAGACGGGCGGCGGCACTCTTTTTTTCGCTTTTTGTTCTTCCCATAAGGGATGCCGCTGTAACGGCGTTGGATATTTCTTCGGCCTTCCATACT
>CACZPR010000069.1 GCA_902783155.1 uncultured Spirochaetaceae bacterium | reverse complement strand
TAAATTTGTTTTCCAGAAGAAAAATATTGCCACGGCTGCAAAAATCAAAAACGGAATGCAGGTGGTGTAGCGCATGGGTTCCTTTTTGGTAATGTCGTAGTCGGCGTACACATACTTCGGCTGGCCTTTGGCATAGTAGACATACCTTTTTGCACCGGGGAAAGGTTTGCTGCTTGCTGTCGTCCTTGAGGCAGATGAACCTGAGCTGCTTGAATGATGGCTACCCGAATGACTGCCACCTCTGTGACTTCCTCCGCCTGATGAATGTGGCATACTGTTCTCCTTATACTTGGAACTGGTCTATCTGGTTTCCAATATTGTTTATGCTCTCGCTGACCTTTGTGGAGATGTCGGAAAGAAGGGAACCGGTTTTGTTCATTTCCTTTGCCCCGACAGACATTTCATCCATGCCGTCTTTGATTACAGTGGTCGCATCCTGCAGGTTGTTGATTTCGTTCAAAATCTGCTGATTTCCTATTGCCATTTCGTGAGACGCGCTCTTAACTTCCGATGTGATGTCGTTCATAATTTTCAGCGCATCTACAATCTGGTGGGAACCTTCCTGCTGTTCCTGCATTGCAGATTTTATCTGGTTCACAAGTTCGTCGGTCTGCTGGATTTTTTCACCAACCCCGGCAAAAGTCTTGGAGCTTTCCCTTGCGGCAACTACAACAGAGTCAATTGTTTCGCTGATTTTCCTAAGCTCCTCGCTGATTTTCTTTGATTCGGATGCTGATGTTTCGGAAAGTTTTCTGATTTCGTCGGCAACAACGCTGAATCCCTTTCCTGCCTCTCCAGCGTGTGCGGCCTCAATAGCTGCGTTCATTGCAAGAAGGTTTGTCTGGCTTGCGACATTTGTAATTGCAACGTTGGCATCCTGTAGAGCTTTTGACTGTGCCTCGATTTCGGAAATTTTCTGCGACACGATATTCTGTTTTTGGATTCCATCGCTTGTGTTGTTTTCAAGCGCATTGAAAGAGGTGGACATTTTTTCAACGCTCGAATTGACGCTCGAAATGTTTCCAAGCATCTGTTCAACAGCAGCAGAAGCCTGACTTACTCCGCTGGCCTGTGTTTCAATCATGCGCTCAAGACTGTTGATGTTTTCCGCAATCTCCGTAACGGATGCCGATGTTTGTGTTACAGACCTTGATTGGCTTTCAACCTGATTTCCCGCGCTCTCGATGTTTGAAAGAATTTCTGTAATTGCGCTCGCCGCACCGTCGATGCTGGTCTGCAAATCGATTTTTATGTCCGAAAGATTGTTTTTTGAATTCTTTACGTCGCTTACAATGCCTTGAAGTTTTTCCATGAATCTGTTGAATCCACCGACAAGTTCTCCAATCTCATCTCTGCTGGTTTTATCAAGCCGCTGTGAAAGGTTCGCATTTCCATCCGCAATTTTGTTTACAGCATTTTTTACTACATTTATCGGCTGTGCTATTGCCTTTGCGATGAAGAATGAAATTATCGCGGCCGCTGCTACAACAACAAGTCCAATCAGTATGGAGATTTTTAAAATATTGTTTACGCTCTTAAACAGTTCATTGGAGGGGCCAAGTGTAACAAGTGTCCAGCCCAGCTCATCGTTAATTTTCTGGGAGGCCACGTAGAGACCTTTTCCCGCATTCGTGTTGATGTATGAGGTGTCGTCTACGGAAAGAATTTTGTCGCGGACTGAAGACAGGGCTGCATAGTCATCAAAGAAATTGGTTTTTAGCACCTTGTTAAAATCTTCGTTCGTAAGGAAATTTCCTGAGGAATCAATTAAAAAAGATTTCCCGCTTTCCGAGAGCTTTACCGTTGCGACAATGGCATTAAGTTCTTCCAGTGTAATATCAATTCCTACGACTCCGGTTGTGAGAAATCCGTTGTGGATTGAACTTGCTATGGTACATACAAGTTTTCCAGTGTCTTCATCAACATAAGGTTCCGTCGTGATTACGCCCTGCGCCTTCATGGCACGGGAAAACCAATCCTGCGCACTTTTGTCGTAGTCAATGTCAGGTACAAATCCGTCTGAGGAGTAGAAGCTGCCGCCCCTGTTCGTGGCAAGAGAGTCCGTCCAGTATAGGCAGGAAAGCGATGGATAATCCCTTATGACCTGTGCAAAATCTTTTTCCGCGCTCTGCTGGTTGAGAGATTCCGAGTTAACGTAGGGAATCATGGATTTTACTATGGTTGTGGGAGTCCCAAAGAAATTTTTAATTGAATCTCTTCCAGAATTGAGCATTGTTTCTGCATTCAACTCAACATCTATTTGCAGCTGGGAAACCTGCATCGTCACCACTGGAATGCTTACGAAAAGAATCGCGGCAGCAGCAATGGCCATGTGGCTCACCAACAGTTTTGTCCTAATCTTCATAGAAATCCTCCTTTTGGATTTTTTTCAGCAGCTTTTGGTGGACTATTTTTTCAACAGGGCAGCGAATGGATTGTATGTTTCTCCGTCATCATCATCCTTGTGGCTTGTCATGTATTCATTTGCGTTGTCCTGCTCCTCGTTTGAAACAACAGGGCTGAGGGAAATACGTTTTTCGTCCGTGTCGATGTTGTCCACCACGACTTCCATTTTGTCGCCCTCTTTGAAAGCCTTTTTGAGGTTGGTGTTGCGCTCGACATTCAGTTTTGAGATATGGACCAGACCATCGATTGCCGGAGCGATGTTTACAAAAAGACCAAATGCGGCAATACGTGCAATTTTTCCCTCAACTCTTGTTCCTGCGGGGAAACGTTCTGCTACGGCATCCCATGGGTCTTTTTCAAGCTGCTTCATGCTCAGGGACACACGTTCACGGCTCCAGTCCGCATCAATAATTTTTGCCTCAATCTCCTGTCCCACTTCAAGAACGTCGCCAACATTTGTTACCCTTGTGTGCGAGATTTCGGAAATTGGAAGCAATGCCTGGAATCCATTCACATTGATGAAGGCTCCAAAGTTTTCCAGAGAAATGACCGTACCCTTGACTACAGACCCGACCGTAAGCTCCTGTGCCAGCCTGTTCTTTTTTTCCTCTGCCTCCTGCTCAAGAATTACACGGTTTGACACAACGATATTGCGTCCGTCGTTTTTGTATTCCTGAATCATAAATGTAAGATGCTTTCCGACATATTCCGCGCTTTCTTTTTTCTGTCTGTAGCCCATCTGCGAGAAAGGACAGAATGCACGTGTGGAACCAATCATAACCTCGAAGCCGCCCTTGATTTCCTGTGTGACATGGCCTTCCACCGGGATTCCGTTTTTGTAGGCGTTCTCCAGAATGTCCTTGCCGGCATCTTTCCCGCTCAGCTTGGTTGTAAAATGCAGCTCGTCATAATTGTTTGAAAGAAAATAGACCTTTATGCTGTCGCCAACTTTTACTTCGACATTGCCATTTTCGTCTGCCAGTTCCGATTTATCAAGAAAGCCTTCGCTCTTAAGTCCAAGGTCCAAAAAAATTGTGTCGTCGGTGATTGCTACAATTTTTGTCTCTACCTGCTGTCCAGGTTCAAATAAATGCTTCATGTTTTCCTCTTGATTTTCTGTTGAGTCTTGATTTCATATTAAACTTTTTACAGAAAATCAACAAGGGGAGCTTTGAAAATGGATTCGTTGGACTGGTTTATTCTATTGGTCCCATTGGTGCGGAGGATCTGGCAAGCCTTAGACCAAATCCACTGGTGCGGCGGTAAGGTGTGTTTTTGGTTCTTGTGTATACGGAAATTTCGGATGCCTCCGGTGGTTCCTGTGCCGCACTGTAATAGCATCCACCCCGCTGGACCCGGTAGATTCCCGATTCAGCTCCGATTGGATTTGTCACATCATCTTTGGGATAATCATCAAAAATGTCCCAGCACCATTCGGCAACATTACCGGACATGTCGTAAAATCCAAGCTCGTTTGGTTCAAGCCGGGCAATCTCATGTGTGCAGGCGGAACTGTTTTCTACATGCCATGCGACTTTTTCATTGTCATTGCTTCCGGCAAAAATATAGTCACGGTTTGATGTTCCCATTTGTATTCTGCTCAGATTTCCACCCCGCGCGGCAAATTCCCATTCTGCTTCGGTCGGCATTCTGTAGCCATTTGCGTTGATGTTCATCTGCACCCTGTTCCATTTTTCTAAATCAGGACTGTCGTAATCTTCGGGAACCTGTCCCCATTTTTTTGGATCGCTTTCTCCATCAATAGAATAGACTGGAACAAGGCCTTCTTTTTGGCTAATCTCGTTGCAGATTACAATGCAGTCAAACCAGCTCAAATTTTCAACCGGGCGGAAATCCTGTTTTTCTCCATCCACCGGGACCCTTAGTTTTCCCTGGAAGTGGCTTTGGTTTTCTATGCCCAGCTGTTCAAGCAGATACTGCGGAAGCTCTTTAGATGCCAAGATAAAATCATTGACCGTGACTGTGTAATCAACTCCCTCGACTGTGCGTGTGAAAGTTCCACCGGCAATATCCTGTTCTTCAATAAAATTGGAAATGCTCGCGACGTTCAAATCATAGGTAGTGTCGAATGCGGGGAAAGATTTTGGTCCGAAATCATGGTCCAGAAAATACGTGTAGCCCAAATCGACATCCTTTTTTACATCAAGAGGGGCCTCGTAAAGTCCTTTCACGTAACTCTGGTTTTCGCCAAGAGAATTCTCTCCGTGCAGCAGATTGAATGTGAGGGTGACAGTGTTGCGGTTATAGTAAACATTTACGGCGCTAACACCGTCCTGGTCCGTTGCCATGGTGATTCCAGCCGGTGAAAATCCTTCCAGAACAGGGTTGTCGGAGGTAATGTCGTCTGTGGTGACACCTTTTGGAATGTTCCTGTCCTCCTGAAGCTCAATTATTTCAGTGTAGGTTTCCAAATCAAGGTCCTGGGTAAAATGATGGATTCTCGATGCAGTGGCCGTGGTTTGGTCCTTGAAATATGTAAGCCCGATGGACAAGGTTCCACTACCGTTGACCACTTTTCCTTCATTGGTTTCGCAGCCAACAAATAAGAGAAAAATCGAAATGCTTAAAACAAAAAAAATCTTTTGCCGTCTCATAAATCCACCAATTTAAATTTTATCAAAAATAAAAAAAAAGTCAAATTTTTGGGGGCCCATCCAGATTAAAACAAATCAAGCTGGGGGTTGGGTATGTCCAAAAAGCTCGGCTGATTTCCATATACTATTTCATCATCGGCCTGTAGACTGTCGCAGAGTATGGGAGAATCAGGATTGTAGAGCGCAAAGTTTTTTGACGCATCCTGTGGATTTTTGTTCGCATAGCAGTAGCGGCATCCATTTGGACATGTGTTGTACGCTCCAATGTCGTGATTCACCATGCAGGAACATCCCCGTCTCATTCCCTTGTGTTTCAGGTCGCGAAATTTTACTCCATTTGCTTTTCCAATCTCATCCAGAGTGACGCAGCCGCTTGGAAGGATTCCGTATTTTGAGTAGTCCGTTTTCATTGCGCAGGTCTGTAGCGGCAGTCTATATTTTTTTGCGATTGAACCAAGTCCCTCTGCCAGAGTGTCCATGTCCTCCTCCGTAAAAAGTTGCAGCTCCGGCATGTTGAATTGAAGTTTTTCATAGAACTCGACAAAGCTGAACACACATTTTGAAACGTGGGCCGAAAGCCGTGCCGCCATGTGTCCAAAAGTGATAAGATGCTGCTGGACTGTATATTTTTTTGTCAAAAGAATTGGGTCGTACCGCCAGACTATACGGTTTTTCCCGACCAGATTTTCCAGCTTGTACAGGATGTCTATGCTCTGGTCCAGGGATGGAACGCCCGGCTCAATGTCTTTTCCATACGCGGTTATTGTATAGAAAAAATATGTGTTGAACCGTTCGGTGATTTCATGCAGACGGGGGAGTATTGGGGAATAGTTTTTGGAGCAGAAAATAACGCAGTCAACTTTTTGAGGGGTCAGCTCATAGCGAGAGACTTTTTTTGGAAACAGGGGGTTCCGGGAGTAGACGAAACCTTCCCTGAATCGATTCAAAAGCCAGTCGGAAAAATATTGTACCGTATCTGTTCTGGCCCCGGTGTTTATCAGCATTTTTATTTGACTTCGTTGGTAAGCTCTTCTGCGCCTGCCTTAAATTCCTTGATGTTTTCAAGTGTGGTTGTCGCAATCGCCTTGAGTGCATTTGTTGTAAGGAATGCCTGGTGGCTTGTGATTATCACATTCGGGAAAGTCATCAGACGTGCGAGAGTGTCGTCGCGGATTATGTTAACGGACCAGTCGTCAAAGAAATACTTGCTCTCCTCTTCGTAAACATCCAGCGCGGCACCACCGAGGGTCTGTTTTTTGAGCGAGTTGACAAGGGCGGTGGAATCAATCAATGCGCCACGTCCTGTGTTGATTATGACGGCATCCCGTTTCATCAGCTGCAGTGACTGTGCGTTGACCACGTGCTTTGTTTCTTCGGTGAGAGGGCAGTGCAGGCTCAGGACATCCGCATCAGCAAAAAGCTGTGTGAGCTGTACATATTTGAATCCATGGAACGCTGCCCATTCGTTGTCTGGGACCACATCAAACACTTCTATATTCATTCCAAATCCACTGAGGATTTCGGCGGTCAGTTTTCCAATGCGTCCAGTTCCCAAAATGCAGGCTGTAAGTCCATTCAGATTTCTTCCAGTCAAACCGTTCAAAGAAAAATTTCCAGAGCGGGTTTTGATATAGGCCTGCGGGATTTTTCTTGTGAGCGAAAGAAGAAGTGCGACCGTATGTTCCGCTACTGCATTTGGAGAGTATGCGGGGACCCTTACAACTTTTATTCCAGCTTTTGCGGCAGCCCTCAAATCAACATTGTTGTAGCCGGCGCATCTGAGCGCAACCAGTTTTACTCCACATTCTTTGAGCGTTGCTATAACTTTTGAATTGATTGTGTCGTTTACAAAAACGCAGATTACTTCATAGCCTTTTGCGGTGAGCGCGGTTTTTTCATTCAGATGGAAATCAAAAAAATCAATGTTGTAGAGAAATGTCTTGTTCACGTCTGTAAATGAATCACGGTCATAGGACCTTGTATCATAAAACGCGATGTTAAGTGCCTGTGCTTCTTCCATGATTTCCTCCTTGAAAATACCGAGAGAAGTGAGATTGCTGTGATTTATAGAATACAATTTAAATTTTCTTTAGGCAAGAGAAATTAGAGATTTTTGATTTGTTAAACTAACGTTTGTTAGTCGGTCTTGCGCCTAGATTTTGTGAACAGTTATTTGTTGATAAATCATCCTTAAAATTAAGTAAAAAATTTGGCAAGAATTTTAAAAAAAAACTTGCAAAATCCTAAAATGTGATTTATGATTTTGTTTACAGGGCTCATAGACAAACTCGATGGATTCCTGATACAGATTTTTACTGCCGACCGTTCGTTACCTCCTATCAAAAAAAAGAGCGGTCGGCAGTTTTTTTTCTAAAAGTTTCCAAGGCAGGTTTTATGAAGGTTTTGTTTTTTTCCATATTGATTCCCGCTCTGCTGCCTGTCGCACTGGTCCTGTTCTATGTCTGGCACAAAGATAAAAACGAGCGCGAGCCAATATCGGTCATTCTGTTGACCGTGGTTTTTGGGGCGGTGGTCTCGTTTGTTGCGGGGCCTGTCGAACTTGCGATTGAAAAATTTCTTGTCCTGTTTTTGGATGTGGATTCCGTTGGCTACAGTCTGATTGAAAACTTTTTTGGTGTGGCCTTGGTTGAGGAATTTTTGAAGTGGCTGATTATAATGATTTTTATCTGGCAGAACAAAAATTTTGACCACAGCTATGACGCAATCGTTTACACAGTTGCATCGTCACTTGGTTTTGCGGCGGCGGAAAATATTGGCTACATAATTAACTATGGAAAATTCGTTGCCATTTCAAGAGCTGTTTTTGCGATTCCCGGGCACGCAAGTTTTGGTGTGTTCATGGGCTATTTCATTGCGAAGGCCAAATTCGCTTCGGTCAACGAAAAACCGAGAACCGTCAAACTTTTGTTGTCCGTCGCCGTGCCAACAATAGTCCACGGAATCTACGATTTTCTTTTGAGTCCAGCGGCAGAAAATTTGTCCTTCTCTGGATTTTTTACCGCTTATGTTGTTGTGGTGGATATTGCAAGTTTTTTCTTAATCCGAAGCCAGTTCAAGCACGACAAAATTTTAAAGAAAGTGTCGGAATAAAAAAAGGCAGCCTTCCGAAAAAGACTGCCCTGTAAATCAATCCTTTGATGCCCGATATTCGTCGAACTTTGCCATAATGGTTTCGTCCTTCTTTTTGTCCAAAAGGCTGACGGCTATGGTGACAACAAAATTGATGACAAAAGCCGGAAGTATTTCATACACACCGAAAATTGGATTTACGCTCGCAGGAATCCGGTTCCATACAAAAACGGTGACACCCGCAGTAATGAATCCCGCGATGGCTCCCTTGTTTGTGCATCGTTTCCAGAAAAGCGAAAGAAGAATAATCGGTCCAAGCGTACCACCAAATCCAGCCCATGCGTAGCTCACCAAATCAAAAATGGAGCTCTTTTCATCAAGCGAAATCAGGAAGGCGAGGATTGCGACAACAAAAACCGTTATGCGGCTCACTTTCAAAACAGCCTTGTCCGAGGCATTCTTTTTGATTACACCCTTGAAAATATCCTGACTGAACGAAGAGGAGGCGACCAAAAGCTGGCTGTCTGCTGTACTCATCGCTGCTGCCAGAATTGCGCACAGGAAGATTCCACCGATGAATGGCGGGAATGTCACCTTGAGAGTTTCGCTGAATACCGTTTCTGCTGCGGATGTGCTCAAAATGTTCGGCTGAAGATAGACTGCGCCAAATGAACCCACGATACAGGCCACACCAAGGGCAATAATCACCCAGACTGTAGCGATGCGGCGTGAAATCTTTATTTCCCTGTTCGAGCGGATTCCCATGAACCTGATTATGAAGTGCGGCATACCAAAATATCCAAGACCCCATACAACTGCGGAAATTGCTGACGTTATGCTGTAGCTCTGGTTATTGGTAAAGGCCTCCTGCATTTTTTCGCTGATTAAGTTGAAGTCCCCGTTGATTGCCCTCTGTCCAAATTCGCTGACCTTTTCCATTGCCTCTGCCGGTCCACCGAGTTTGACCAGCATGAAGATTGCCGTGATAATCAGAGCTATGAACATCAATGTTCCCTGGACAAAATCTGTTGTGCAGACTGCGAAATATCCACCGGTGACAGTGTATGCAAGAATTACAACCAGACCAATCACCAGACCGATGTGGTACTCCAATCCAAACACTGAGTTGAAGAGTTTTGCACATGCCACCAGGCCTGACGCGACATAGATTGTGAAGAACATTATGTTGAAAAGAACGACAACGGTTCCAAGAATCCGCTTTTTGTCATTGAATCTGTTGTTCAAAAATTCGGGAATTGTGATTGCGTTGCCGAAAGTGATTGTGCATTTGCGCAGACGTTTCGCGACAATCAGCCAGCTTAGATAGGTTCCGACCGCAAGACCGACGGCAGTCCAGAAGCACTCCTTGATTCCACCCAGATACGCAAGTCCCGGAAGACCCATCAAAAGCCAGCCGGACATGTCGGATGCTTCCGCGCTCAATGCTGTAGTCCATGGACCCATTTTGCGTCCGCCAAGGAAAAAGTCTTCGGAGCTGTTGTTTTTCCTCATAAACTTGACGCCAATAAAAATCATCATGCCCAGATAAAGCACAAAGGCCAAAATCTGCTGAACCATCGCAGGCATACGTTCCTCCCAAATTTTAATTACTCAAAATTTTAATTTTCTTCCATTATATTGATATTTTCTCTTGTTGCAAGGTCTGGGGATAATGGGAAAAGGAACTGGCTGCATTAAAGTTTTTAGAGTTTTCCTATTGCTCCGAAAGGTCTTCACCGTTCATGATTTTTGCGGCATCCAAAAAGCCCATGTTGTAGATTGTAGTTTTGTTGCGTCCGTGCTGCTTGGAATAATAGAGAGCCTTGTCCGCTTTTTTGAAAATATAGTTCGGGGTGACTCCCTTGATGTCCCGTATGAGACAGCCGCCCACGCTTATGGTTATGGAAAGTTTCTGGTCGTTTTCATAGAGGACAATTTCGCTTACGGCAATGCGAATACGTTCGGCAATGGTGAGAAGACTTTCTCCGTCACATTCACTTAGCAGAATTGAAAATTCCTCTCCACCGAATCTTGCGACGCAATCATTTTCCCTGACAACTTTTTTCAGGGTCTGGGCAAGGGCAACAAGAACTTTGTCTCCGCACAGGTGTCCGTAAGTGTCGTTGAAGCGCTTGAAAAAATCGATGTCGATTATGAGCATTCCGGAAAGCCTGTCGTACCTTCGCAGGTTGCTGATTGCCTCCTCCATCCTCGTAATGAAAAAATCGTAGGTAAAGAGGCCTGTCTTTGGTTCGGTAATGCTTATTTCATAGTGGAGGCCGTTCTGCATTGTCACCGCAAGAACTGAAAACATTCTGTGGATATAGAACATTTCGTTGGCGGAAAAAGAAGTTCCGTCCTGTTTCCCGCTTATGTAGATTATCGCATAGACCCCGCCGATTCCAAACAGGGGAATCACAAGCTTGGGGTTCAATTTTAAAAAATCATCGGAAAAAGTGTTTTCTGGAAGCTCGCAAATTAGATTGCCGAAAGGAACCGCATATCCGTTCACCGTTGTGTTCGCCAGATTGTCAAAATAGTCTTCCAGAATGTAAAAATACTTTGTGGGCAGGATTTTGTCCGTTTTTTGCAGATTTGAGTAATAGTATTGGCGCAGATTGTTTTTGCGGGGCGGTTTGACCATAAAAACAAGCATTTCCGGGACAAAATAGTTATTCAGCTTGCTTATCAGAAAGTCAATCATTGAATCGACACGGGTATAAGAGACTAATTGAGAAATATCCGCTATGGCCGTGTTCAGTTCACGGGCTTCATTTTTTAAGTCCTCTATTCTGTACCATAGAGCAGCTTCACTGAGCCGCACATTTTGACCTTCTGAATTTTGTTGATAATCGCTCACACTTCGATTATACCACATTATTCTGAAATCCGCAAAAAAAATCCCTGAATACTCTGTATTCTAGATGTTTTTCTGCAGAATGTGGTAAAATGGTGCCTGATGATTAAACGGACTGGACATGCTGATTTGCCGCTTCACGTAGGGACTGTTCCCAAGTGGCTTGCTGACCGCATGAGGGATTTGGGCACGGAGATTGTCCAAATTCTTTTGATTGAATATGGAAAAAAAGAAGTCCTCACCAGACTGAGCGATCCGCTTTGGTTTCAGTCGCTGGGTGCTGTTCTTGGCATGGACTGGCACTCGTCCGGAATCACCACGTCCGTAATGTATGCGCTGAAACGCGGAATCAATGCGCGGGCCAGGGAATTTGGTCTTTGCATTTGCGGTGGGCGCGGAAAATATTCACGAAAGACACCCGAGGAACTCATGTTTCTGGCCGAACACACCGGTCTTCCTGGAACTGATTTGGTCAGGGCGAGCAAACTTGCGGCAAAAATCGACAATACTGCCGTTCAGGATGGGTTCCAGCTCTACCAGCACAATTTTATCCTGTCCAACGAGGGCGACTGGGCGATTGTGCAGCAGGGGATGAACTCAAAGACCAAGACAGCCAGACGATACCATTGGTGCTCGCAAAACCTCAGGTCCTTTGTGGAGGAGCCGCACTCTGGAATTACGGGCGAAAATCAGGGACAGATTTTGAATCTTACGGACTCATCTGCGGACAGAACCCGCTCTTCGATTTTGACCCTTTCAAACGAGGAGCCGCAAAGAATAATCAAGGAGATTTCGGACATTGCACGCCTTGGAAATCCGCTTGAACAAAAAAAATCCGGCCAGATGGAGCTTTTTGATTTGGAATCGAATCAGGATGGAGAAATCATTTTGGACAATGGTGACAGAAATCTTGTTTTGCCCGACCACCATGAAGTCCGCGCGGAGGATGTTGATTTGAAACGTCTTGGTGGAGTTCTTGCGACTGCCTATGAAAATCAGCCGAAAGATTTTGAGACTCTGCTTTTGACTCCCGGACTTGGACCCAGGACGCTGCAGTCACTTACATTGGTCAGCGAAGTAATTCACGGAACTCCGGGTAGATTCAGGGACCCCGCACGATTTTCATTTGCACACGGCGGAAAAGACGGACATCCATTTCCTGTTCCGACCAAAATCTATGATGAATCAATCCGAATACTGGGCGACTGCATTGAAAAATCCAAGATGGGCTACAACGACAAGTCTGAATGTTTAAGGCGGCTCCACCAGACTGCTCTCGAAATAGAAAAAAACTGTGCCCCCGAAGCCGACTTTGACGCAGCCATTGCATACGAAAAATCCAAATCAAAAGAATGGGGTGGCCGGATGGTTGGTTCTTAATTTACCCCACGGCAAGGATTGATTTTGACGGATTTATAATTTATAAAATAGGTATGATTAGAGCAGAAATTAAAGACAGGGATTTGTTGAGTAAAATCAATGCGCTTCCGAAAGACGAGATGGTTGTGTTTGTTTTGTGCGACGGTCGTGCCCGTGGTGCGCTTTTTCATGGAACACGTTTTGTAAATCAGATGCGTGCCCAGCACAACACCGGGATTCTGGAGACCATGATTTTGGGACAGGCATCTCTTTGCGGGGCCATGCTTTTGCCAACGCTTAAGGGACGCGAACATTTGACATGGAGATACGAGGTTGACGGTCCGGCCCAGGGATTTTCGGTGGAAACTGATTCGTCCGGGTATGTCAGGAGCTATCTTTTTAACGACCACATTCCTGTAGAAAAACCTCTTGAAGACTGGAATCTGTCACCTTTTTTGGGTACAGGCACGATGACAGTTTCAACCCTTTTTGAGGGTGACAAAACACCGTACACAAGTTCAATTTCCATAAACAAAAAAAATATAGCCGAAGATTTGGTTGATTTTTTTGACCAGAGTGTGCAGATTAAAACCGCTTTTAACACCGGCATACAGATGGACAAGGAAGGACGTGTCATTGGTGCGGGCGGTCTTTTTTTGCAGGTCATGCCTGGAACTGGCGGAACCAAAGGCAAGGGCGCTTTTAGCGAAAAAAATCTTTCGGATGACATGCTGATTGAAAAACTGGAGATTGCGTTCAAGACGACACCTTCCCTTGGAACCTGGTTCAGCGAGGGACACACAAATGAAGATTTGGTCTACGGTCTTTTCAGGGAATTTGGTCCGTCCATTGCCGTGCGCCGCAATGTTTTCTATGACTGCCCATGCTCGAAAGAACTTTATTTGAACCACATCCGGAATCTTCCAAAGCAGGAATTGGAGGACATAAAGAAAAATGGGCCCGATCCATTGGAGATTTGTTGCCGGAACTGTAATTCGGTTTATCATATTCCTGTGTCTGAAATCTAGCGGAAAGACAAATGCTAACTAACGATAGTTTGTTAAAAATGCATATTCCTACTCTGATTTCTCTGTGGCGAAAAAACAAAAAACAAAATCCTTTGAGCCAAAAAGAGCTTGCGGAAGTTTCTGCACATCTTTTGAGTTTGCAGAGGGGGCTTACAGGCGAACGAACGTTAGTTGGTGATGGATATATGGAAAACACGTCCAAGCTGGGCGCATATCTACTATACTACTGGCCGGTTTCATATATGCAGATTTACTGGGCGGCAAAAAACTGTCCTGGGCTTCAAAATCTGGGCGGTCGGGAAATTAGTATTCTTGATTTGGGGTGCGGACCCGGCCCTGCTGCAACAAGTCTCTGCGACCAGCTTTTAAAAAATGGTGCTGCTCCAAAAATTTCGGTGACACTTGTTGACTACAGTTCCAAAGCGGTGGATTTGGCGGCGCAAGTGTTTTCCGCAGATTTGAAATCGGTTTCCACGGAAAAAATTGTTTGCGATTTCCAAAAGGGACTGCCGACCCTTGAAAAAAAGTACGACATAGTTGTGATGGGCCACGCACTGAACGAGCTTTGGAAAAAATCACCGGACGCAAATCAAAGGCGGCTGGACTTTTTGCTTTCCCTTTCAAAAAATCTGTCCGATGGTGGAATCCTTTTTTTGGTGGAGCCGGCCCTTTTGGAAACCAGCCGCAATCTTTTGTCACTCCGTGACCAGCTGATTCAAAACGGATTTTCGCTGGTTTCCCCCTGCCAGAACCAAGCCGACTGCCCCGCGTTAAAATCAGGTCCAAACCATACATGCCATGCGGAAATCAATTGGAAGCCCCTTGAGCCAATTTTGTCCATAGCCAAAAACGCGGGGCTGGACCGGGAATCCGTAAAGATGACATACTTTATTTTCAAAAAGAGTCCGATGGACCAATCTGCACCCATGGAATCTGTTACCATAAAACAAGAGTCCACAGCCGTCGCAGGTAAAATTGTTTCTGATGGAATGTTGAACAAGTCTGGCCGTGTCAGGTTTTTAATGTGCGACGGCAAAAACCGCATTGCCATTTCAGCAAAAAAGGATGACCCGCGCGCAAAGGAAATTGGATTTTTTGATCTCAAGCGTTATGATTCAATCAGCGTGACCAATCCAGAAATACGTGGCGACAAAGAAAATCCCGCATTTGGAATCAAGCCGGACACAAATCTAAAAATAATACCGTTTGCCTGAATCAACAGCTCTATTCAACAGTGTATTCGGAAACAGCCCGCTGTCCATCGCTTTCCATAACCAAGGTGTGGTGTCCCCTTGTCAAAGGTATGTCCCATTCCAAAAGTCCTTGAACTGTACCCATGTTTTGACCATCCAGAAAAAGGGTGACAGATTGTGACTGTTCTCCCGCACCGATTACATGGAGTTTTTGGAATGTAGATGGAACCGATGGATCAAAAAGAAAAGCCGCACCGTTACGTGGAAATTTGATTGACAGATTTCCCCTCGACTCACTGATTGTTCCCGCCATGTTGTTGCTCTTTGCCCAATGCTGATATTCGCTCGGATATTGAATCTGTATTTTTCCGTTCCTCAGATAATGCCAGTTGCACATCTGTGTTGATGATGAGGATTTCTTTGATTTTAAAACATATTCCATTGTCTTCGATGGACAGATTTCGCTCGCCCTCATTCCTGAAAGTGAACAGATTTCCTGTTTTTCAAAAAGCTCCGGCTGTGGAAAATCACTGTAGCCATAAGTCTTTGTAAGACGGTCCAAAAACTCTCGCACAAGCATGGCCGGGATGGAGCTTCCTGTCAAATTGATAACAGTGTCACCCTCGTAGTTTCCCATCCAGACTCCCACAGTAATTTCCGTGGTTGCGCCAAGTGCAATAATATTTTGAAACTGATTCGCTGTCCCTGTTTTAAAAATCGACGGATAGCTTGTGTCAAAAACTCTTGCTTCTCCAAAACCAAGCGAACGTGCATTTTTGTCACTTAAAAAATCGCAGATTATCCGTGCTGTGTCCTTGTTGTAGACTTTTTTAAAATCTGTCTTTTGATTTTTTTCCGATTTTTTAAAACTTAGCTCCTTCAAAATCTGTCCGTCATTCGGGAAAACAGAAAATGCGTGGACCATTTCATAAAGACTGACTTCGGATGCGCCCAAGGCAAGAGAAAGACCTGTGCCATCTCTGGTCCCAATCAATGAATCGTAGCCCAGTTGATAGAGACGGTTCATGTACGAGTCGATTCCAACTTTTTGCAAAACATAGACAGCCGGAACATTCAGACTGGAAGCCAACGCAACCCTCATCCGGACCGGACCGTTAAACATGTTGTTAAAATTGAACGGAACATAGACACCGTTGGTTCCAAAATCCTGCTGCACGTCCGGCAAAACCATGCTCGGCTCAAAACCGGATTCAAGAGCGTGTGCATACAAAAATGGTTTCATTGAACTACCGGGCTGCCTTTGCGTTAAAACTCCGTCAATCTGTCCTGCATGTTCGGCATCCAAAAAAGATGCGTTCCCGACCCACGCAATAATTTCTCCCGTGCGGTTGTTGATTGCAAGCAGCGCACCGTTATGGATTCTAGCCTTTGCGTATTCGGACAGCCTGCTCTGCATCTGTTTTTCAATTGATTCAACAAGGTCGCTGTCGATTGAAAGAGTCAAGTCCGCGGGGATGGTCTCTTTTTTTTGCGTGTACTGTTTTTTGACGTAATTGATAAAATGGGGACAGAGTGATGGATATTCAAAAGATTTTTCGGGCGCATATTTTGAAGGATAGCGCGGGATTTTTGAAAGCGTCTTCATCTGTTCTTCGGTCAAATCTTTTGGTTCGCAGCAATAAAAAGTCCGTGCCGCAGAACCAACCCCATCCGCAAGATTTCCAAACGGAATGTTGTTAAGGTAAAGCTCCAGAATTTTGTCTTTTGAAAATTTTGCTTCAAGAACCAGAGCCAAAAACATTTCCTTGATTTTCAATTTAACCGAAACAGATTCTGTTCGCGGCTGAATCAAGCGGACAAGCTGCATGGTGATTGTTGACGCACCGCTGACAATCCGCCCCTCGTCTTTGTTTTGCCTCGCCGCCCTGATTATTGCAACAGGATTTACTCCCGGATGATGATAGAACGAGGAATCTTCTTCTTCAATAAAATTCTGCACAAGCTCTTTCGGTAAATCTTTTAGTGGATAATACTCTTTTCTAAGTCCGTCTTCCAAAGGCAGAATGTGCAGGAGTTTCCCGTTGCGGTCATAAAAACGTGTGCTGTACTGCTGATTCAAAAACTCGTCAAGCCCTTCAACCGGAACAAGTTTTAAGGCAAAATGCGCCAGAATAAAAAACAGAATGATTCCCAAAACAATTTTTATGGGAAGCGGAATGTGAAACTTTTTTTTTGTGTCGCCAGCTTTCTTCATTTTAATACCGCGACAATTATATAATAAAACCAAATGATTGTCATTCTCAGGAACTCAGCATGAAAACAAAAGTATATATGCGAAACGGATTCTGGTGAGTTAAAAATGTCGAGTCCAACAAAATATGTTTTAACAGGCTCCCAGCGTGTGTCCGTCCCGAAAAAAGGCTTCCGCGCTTGCGCTTGTGCAGATTTTTTTCGTTCCGGCCCCCCGCTTC
>CACZPR010000068.1 GCA_902783155.1 uncultured Spirochaetaceae bacterium | reverse complement strand
TGCAGCCGCCGCGGCTGCCATTGCTGTTATAGCAATAATCTTTTTCATAAGAATTCCTCCTATTTTTCTTAAATGCTTTTTCTAAGCACTTTATAATCTAACAATAGCACATTTTCTTTGTGCCGTCAAACATTTTTTTAATATTTTGTTATGTTTAATGAAAATTTGTAACCGAAAAATTGTTTACTGCCCCTCCTTTGGCATTGTTTTACTTTCAGCCAAATTCCACTAAACCACGTGTTTTTAAATTCGACATGTTTTGAGAAAAAATCAAGCATTATCTACTGGGGATCTCTAAAAACTATCTACTTGCCAATGTCGGTTTCTCTTCCGCAAGTCTCCGAATCTCTTCGACACTTAGCCCTGTTACTTTTGAAATCTGCTCCACCGGGCAAACATTCATTAAAAACATTTTCCGCGCCGTTTCATTTATTCCTTGGCTTATTCCTTGGCTCGTGCCTAGTTTGATGCCTTCTTCGACCCCCTCGTTGCGCCATTGCTCAAAAAGGCCTGCCATCGTCACTCCTCCAGCGTCTCTTTCTTTTCGCCTAGTCTCCATATCAAACTCCTGTTGGACATTTTCGTAAAGCCTGCTTCCTGTCAAAGCCGACATCATCCCCATGACCTCATCCACGTGCCTAATTGTGTCGCGACTTGGAATGTAGTTTTTGTTCATCCTTAGCTGCACAAAGTAGTCCGCCACTATTTTGAAATCACTCTTGAATCGGCTGACCTCATCCGGGGTTAGCCATGCAATCTCAAACACGTTGATTCTATAGTTACTTATATAATCCTTCAGTTCGGGCGGAATTTCAAGACACGAATACAAATTTCTGTTTCTCCATTTACTCATTCCAAAATACAGAACCAGCGTAACCACCGGGCTTAGCTTTCCACTTGCTAACACATTTTTCTTCCCAATCTGGTCGCGGTAACTTGCTCCATCGTAGCTGATAATTCGTGCTGGCATGAGACGGTCTTTTTTTGTTTGGTTCTCGAATCCATAGAGACACAAACGTATTTTTCCTTTCATCCAGAATTTCGCTACGTCACGTCTTTGCTCCCGGATTTTTCCTTCCGCCTTGTATTGGCTTGCCGAGTCCGCATCAACAAGGTCGGTCTCCTTCACAATCTCCTGTCCACCGAACAGGAGTCCATTCACTATGTCAGCAAACACATCGTTGTAGGACTCCAGGGTTTTCTCGGCCAAATCTTTTTTCATATTGCCTCCCATATACTATAATGTTCCCTGGAAATCACCGATGTAAAAAAAATGTCAAATTTTATAGAAAAATTTTGCAATTTTTTTACATTTCTGAATTCTATGGCATATATATAGAGCATGGACACAAAAGAAAAACTGACACCGGAAGAAAAATGGGAGAGGGCCACACTCGCAAACAACTTCCTGTTCTACAAGGTCATGCACAACAATCCCGAAATCTGCCGGCGGCTTCTGGAGATTCTGCTCGGGATGGACATCGAGCGAATAGAGACGCACTCGGAGGACGAAATCATGGTTGACTACGGAAGCAAGTGCATACGCCTTGATGTGTACGCAAGGAACAGCTCCAGGGCCTTCGACATAGAGATTCAGGCGGTGGACACTAAGGAGCTTCCGGAGCGGGCGCGCTACTACCAGAGCGTGATAGATGTTGACACCCTGGGCGCCGGGCAGAAATACTCCGAGCTGAAGGAGTCTTACATTATTTTCATCTGCATAGGCGATGTCTTCTCACGCGGGCTGCCGGTATACACATTCGAGAACCTCTGCAGGCAGGACAACACCCTTCCTCTGGGAGACAGGACGCACAAATACTTTTTCATTGCCAGAAACTGTGATAAACTTCTTGACGGGGAGCAGCGGTCGTTTCTAAAATTCATACTGACAAACGAAAGCTCCTCGGATTTCACCGACAGGATTGCGAAGCTTGCCGACGACGCGAAGAAGAACACACAATGGAGGATGCAGTACATGGAATGGGAAAGACAGAGGACCTACGACTATGAGGCAGGTCTTGAAGCTGGGTTTGAAAATGGCGAACACAGAAAGGCCGTCGAGAATGCGCTGGTTCTTGTAAATGATTTTGGTGTAAACCCAAAGACCGCCGCCGAAAAAATGGGAGCCACACTGGAGGATGTCCTTTTTGAACTGGAAAGCAGAGCCAAAACCTGCACAGATTCATAAAAAAAACCGCACCTTTTTATAAAAGATGCGGTCATTGTTCAGCAAAATGTTTCCTTAGAATGAGAGCGGAATCTTGTAGGCAACATCAACAGCCAAAGCTCCACGCCAGAGACTAAGAGTGTCATATTTTGTGCCGTTGCTATATTCACGATAGACATCGATAGGCATGAAATCATGCATATAGCGTCCACCAATGACAAGACGGCCAAGACCAATGCGCTGCTCATATCCTACGCCAACCATTGCTCCAATAGATCCCCACGAATGCTTATATTTGACAGCATTTGTATCATCTGAATACAACGCAGATGTATCGCCAAGTGGGATAGATACATAAGGTCCGATTGAGAAATTCCACTTATTAATTTTCGCTGTTAGCAAAAGTGGAATATCGATAGACAGATATGTAAAAGTTCTATCTCTTTTCACATTAGCTGAAGAGTTCTCAAAATGATATCCCACATTGTTCACATAGAAATCAACACCTGGCTGGAAACCAAAATAGTCACCGAACGGAATATTGATTGCAACTCCAGCACCAAAGTCCAAATTTGAGCCAAAGTTCCAAGAGTAATAACTCTTGTTCAAGTCCGACCGAGTATTGTTATTGCTGTTCCAATCCTGTACAGCAGAACCCAGACCAACACCAAAGTATGCGTGACCAACGAAAAGTGGATCAGCAGATGCCAAAGCTACGGCAGTTACAGCCACCGCGGCGAGTGCTAAAATTTTCTTCATATTCTTCTCCCTTTGAATAAAGATATGCATACATGGACCCCCAAAAACAAAGTCTCCAAGGATTCCCATATATAGCTAAAGTGTCGTAGAAAAACTTGTTTTAGTCAAGATTCCCCCACCAGATTTTGTATTGTCCCCCATAGATTGCGTAAAACAAAAAAAGTGTCAAATTTTGTGGAGGATGTCCTTTTTGAACTGAATACAGAAAATTCCATAAAATAACCATCTGTTATGTCTGTTATGCCTGAATTTTCTACTTTACAATTGATGTTTTATAAACTAAAATGCGTGTATGGCTATAATTACCGCTCAACAGTTGAATCATTATTATGACTATTACAGGACGACCGAGATAAAATTTACCAAGGATGTCATCAAAATCTTTGGCATGGATCCGAAGCAGATTTACCTCAAATGCAACGGACTACAGTGGCCCTGTATCATCAACTCCACGTCCTTCCAGCAAGTAAAGGTTATTGTTGGAACAAGGGGCGGTCTTTTCCAGCAGCTCGTGGAAAAAATGTCCGGAGCCGTCAATGTAAGATTTTTCTTCAACCGACCGTCCGGCGAACAGCTCAGTTTTTTTGTCGCAGGCAAAATCAGCGGGATGGAGTCCTACGCCAACAGTACTGACCTTGCCGTTTTGACCATAGTCTTCAACCAGCGTCCACCGGATGCCTTTATAGAGATGGTGGGCCACCTTATTGACGCGAACGAAAATGCAATACGCCGCTTTGACGAAAGAATCGTTCTGAACAAGGACACATGCCGCAGACTTGGCATCCCGGGAGAAGAAACCGTCGTCACAATCCAGGGCGTTCCAAGGCGGTGCATCCTGAGGGACCTTTCTTTTGGCGGCGCAAAGGTCATGGTTTTGGGACTCGCAAAGTTTCTTGTAAACAAGGAAATTGAGCTTAATCTACAGTTCTTTGATCCAGATGAAATAATTTCAGTCAAAGGAGTCATCCTGAAGGCAGTTCCAGCCGACGGACGAAACGATATTTACGCGGCGAGCATAAGGTTCAACGAGGATTCAATCTCCATGGCGTACAAGCTCCGCATCAACGGCTACCTTTCTTCCCTGCGTAAAAATGAACTTGAAAATCAGGCCAGACAGGAAGAGATGGAAAAACAGAGGGCGCTTGAGGAACAGAAAATCAAGGAACAGCGAGCGCAGATTATACAGCAGAACCTACAAAAGGCCCAACAGAACGCGCCAAAGTTGCAATCTTCCCAGCAACCTCAACAGCCATTGCAACCAAAGCCAACAAATCCGGCAAACCCGGCGGAAGGAAAAGCATGAACCCAGCAAACCACCTAGAATCGGTCTATTTTATAAAACTTCCCAACGGCTACAAATTTGCGGATCCAAATTTCAAGCTCGACCCGTCAATTATGATTCCCGTCCAAAAAAAGGATGGCGACGAAACAGGCTCCCTGAATCTTTCGGAACTTTCACAGGAACAGATACTCGCAGGCATTTTGACCGTTCTTGCATACGACCGCGACAACGAAAATCTTCCATATTATAGACAGCTTATTGAAAATATCCGGCCGAACATCAAAGTGGAACTACAGGAGGCGGCAATCCTAAAGACACGTAACGAGGACTGGGATTTGGCGGAAGAAATGTGGTCTGCTCTGCACGGTCTGGACCCGGAAAACAAAAACATAATCCTGAACATGGCACTGTTTTTTGACCAGGCGGCTGACAGCTACAGAAAAAACAACCTCCACGAAGATGCCGATGCCTACGACGATTTTGCGCTGACCTACTACAAGGACGCAATGAACAGCGAACCCGAAATCCCCGACGCATTTTTCAACGCTGGATATTTTTACATGAAAAAACGCAATTTTTCCGAGGCAAAGTGGGCGTTTGAAAGTTTTCTTGCCCTAACCACCGATGCCAGCGAAGAAGAACTTGGACCACGTGGAGAAGAAAAACGGGAAACAGCGCAGGATTTTTTGAACAAGATTTCCGCACGCAATCTGGAGGACGAGCATTACCACAACGCATACGAACTGATTTCGTCCGGACAGGAGGAAAAGGGAATCAACGAGGTGCGCATTTTTCTTCAGAACAATCCGGCAGTCTGGAACGCATGGTTTTTGCTTGGATGGGGTCTGCGTCGTCTAGAACGCTTTGCCGATGCCAAGCAGGCTTTTGAAAAGGCAAGGGAGTGCGAGGGTGGAGACGAAAATCCTGATACGCTGAACGAACTTGCAATCTGCCAGATGGAGACCGGTGATTTTGCCGGCGCAAAGGAAAGTCTGGTTGACGCATTGAACATGGACCCCGACAACACAAAAATCATCAGCAACCTGGGTTATCTTTTTTTAAAAATGGGAAACGAAAGCGAGGCCCGAAAGTATTTTATGACCGTCCTTGAAATCGACCCAAAAGACCCCATCGCCGCCGCCCAACTAAGAACTCTGGAACAGGAGATTTAAAATGCTGAAGGGGAAAGTCTTCCCGACGTTCGGAACTTGGGGCCCTCACTACCCAGAAATTGCCTACGTCAATTTCTGGCATCACTCATAGTATTCGCAAGCATAGCTTGCGACCAACGCCCATAAATCGCAACCACCCAATACACCCGTATTGTAATATGGCAGCCGCGGCGGCTGCA
>CACZPR010000067.1 GCA_902783155.1 uncultured Spirochaetaceae bacterium | reverse complement strand
CCGTCAAGCTCCCTTGTGCGGGCGGACTATTTTAACACATTCTCGGTCTACGCGGATGCCGTGTTTTTTCCGTTGCTCAGGGAGGAGGTCTTTTTGCAGGAGGGCCACAGGATTGAGTTTGATGAAAAGTCCAGAGCATCAATACAGGGCGTAGTCTACAACGAGATGAAGGGAAAGTATTCGTCCTACGAGTCCGTGATTTCCGAGAACATCGACAAGGTTGTTTTTGCTGGAACAAGATATGAAAACGACTCTGGTGGCGACCCAATGGAGATTCCGTCCCTCAGCTACAAAGAGTTCAAGGCTTTCCACAAGAAGCACTACGGTCCGGCAAACTGTCTCCTGTTTTTGTACGGAAACATCCCGACCGAGGACCAGCTTGATTTTATCGACACTAATGTTCTTTCGCGGATAAAGAATCCGGGAAGGCGAATCAAATATCCTTCATGCAGGGTGGACGCGGAGCTTCCAAAAAAAGTCAAAATCTACGGACCCGCAAATGAAAATGGGACAAAGAATTCCGTTTTCTGCGCCTGGAAACTTGATTTTCCCGAAATCCCGCTGAAAGAGCTTCGCATGGAGCTGACGTTTTTGAACAATCTGCTCTGGAACTCCGATTCTGCACCCGTCACAAAGGCGTTGATGGAAAGCGGACTTGGCGATGACATTGCGCCTCAGACCGGAATGACCTTGACCCTGCAGTGCCACAATGCTGTATGCGGCCTGAGAGGTGTTGACCCAAAGAATGCCGCGAAGATTCGTTCCGTGATTTTTGATTCCCTTGAAAAACTCTGCCGCGAAGGACTTGGACCCAATATGCTTGAGAGGGTCTGCATGGCGTTCGACTTCTACAACCGCGAAATCAGCAGAAACGGTGGACCTCAGGGGCTTGTCATGCTCAGAAGATGTCTGCGCGGATGGATTTATGGAGAAAAACCCTGGGAATCACTGGAACTTTTCAGCGACTTCAAAAAACTCAGGGACCGTCTGCACAGGGAGCCGGGCTATCTTTCGGAAATGGTCCACAGGTATTTTCTTGACAACAAGTTGTGCACGCTGATTACGGCCGGACCTTCACAAAAATGGCTTGACACCCGCGCGTCAATCGAAAAGAAAAACATCGCCACGGAGCTTGATTTGGTGACAAAGGAGACCGCCCTAAAAAAATTGGACAGGATGGTTTCCTTCCAGAAAAAAGTTGAGGGACCGGAAGAGGAAAAACTTATCCCCCGCATAACGCTTGACCAGCTTGATTCAAAGGCATGGGACTGTCCGACAAGGATTTCCGAAATAAATGGCATACAGGTGTTTACAAACACTGAGCCGACCAACGGAATAATCTATTTTGACCTATGTTTTGCAATCGACGGCCTGACTCCTGCTGAATACAGATATGCGGGTGTGGTTGCCGGTTCATGCACCGATGTTGGCTGGAAAAATGTTTCCTGGAGCGAGGGCAGCGACATGCAGCTACGTCTTACCGGGAACCTGTTTGGACACACTGAGTCACATGCCATGCCGGTGGTCAACAAAAGAAATCCCGATGCCGACTATGTTGGTCGGGACTGGATGATTGTGTCCTTTGCCGTTCTTGAGGATAAAATCGCGGACACTCTGGACATGGTTTCAGATATGCTCACCACCGTTGACTATTCCGATTCCGAAAGGATGATGGATTTGGTTCGCTCCGCCGTCAATTCGGACATCTCAAGTTTTGCCTCATACGCAGGGCAGTACGCGCTCTACCGTTCAAAAAGGAAGGCAAGCAGAAGCGACACTCTAAGGGAACTTTGGAGCGGTCTTACAGCGTCTTACACTTTCATGGAGCTTTCTCATCTGGAACCAAAAAAAGTCTGCTCCATCATGCGCTCGATTCTGAAAAAGATTTTGAAGGGCGGCTCCATTCTTCACATAACGTCAAACGCGGATGGAATCAGGAAAACTAAAAAGCTGCTTCCTGGTTTTATAGAAAAAATGCAGCTTGTCCCTCTTGGAAAGCGTCCCGAGGTAAATGAAAAAAGACTTCTTGCGCTGACGGAGCTTCCGGGTGAGACTGTAAATCCACCGTCCAGAAAAAAATCGAACACGGATTTTGTGGACGAGCTTGTGCTGATAAACGGAACTGTCGGAACCGTGTACTCAAGTTTTGCGTCGTCGGAGTATGGCGAGAAAAATGTTTCGGCGGAGTATGTCCTTTGCCACAGCCTGTCCAACAGCGAACTTTGGGACTTAATCAGGATGAAGGGAGGCGCTTACGGTGTCAGAATCCATCCGAACCCTCTGTCTGCTCTGACCGCCTATGGAACATACCGCGATCCCAAGCCGTTTGAGTCCGCCCATGTGATTAGGCAGGCTCTCGCAGATTCCGTGGACCGTGTTTATTCGGACGAGGAGACTGAAAAATCGATAATCGGTCGCTATGCGGTTCTTCTTGATCCCGTGGTTCCATCCGAAAAGGGGGAGATTGCTTTTTCCGCCATTCTACAGGGACGGAACATAGGTGACATGAAAAAATCGGTCAGGAGACTGTTTTCCGTAAAAAGCCGGGACATGCACAGTGCGGCCAAAAGGTTCCGGGAAAATGCCTGTCTGCCCGACGATAGGTTCGCGACTGTGATTTTTTGCCCAAAATCTCTATTTTTGCCGAAAAATAAAGAAAATACTGGAAAAATTATCAGTTTGCCATTATAATAGATTAGCAACTGCTAGGAGAATGTTATGGGAAGAGATGATAGTGCTGAAAAACTTTTGTCAATGATTAGGCAACTCGTGTCCGATGTGCAGGGCGCGCCTTTTCCTGGTCAGAGCTTTGAGCCGGAGCTGTATTCAATCTGGTACGAGCACGTCCAAAGAAATGCCCAGGAATGTTTTGAATTCCTTGACGAAAACTTTCCCGCCGACAAGGAAGGCATCAACAAAACTATCCAGAAAATGTTTAAATAGTCTGTTATTACTGCCGAAAATACAAGATAGGGAAGGGTTGCGGGAGTATTTTAAATTTCCGCCTTTTTCACTTGTATTTTTTGGTGGGAACGTATGGCAAGTCAAAAAATTAATCGAAATGAACGATACATGCTCAAAGGCCGTCTTAGGAGAGAAGGTTTTGACCACTGGCGGCTGGTGACAACTGGTGCAAGCACTGTGACTGGCGAGGAGCGTGTATTTTTTATTGAGTTTTATGTGGTGAATCCCTCAATCTCGCCGGACGAGTGCATTCTTGGATTCAAAAACCGCTCTCAGATTTCCGAAGAGGATTTACATTCCGCTCTTGCAGGGACCCTTTCAGCGAGGGACGTTGAGGCGGAAAAATATGTCCAGCCAAGTTTCGTCATGGTCAAGGCCGGTGTTTTCAAGCAGAACGGCAAGCAGATGAACAACTATTTCCCATCAAAATTTATAAGCCTTGGCGGCGCGGAACTTCTTTTTAAGGTTGGCTCCAACGAGGCAAACACATGTGTGCTTACCACAAGCTCCACCTATGGAAGTGTCAGTGTCAGCGACAGCGATATTGCCGACCATCCAGAACTCTTGTGCCAGTCCGGCTCCATGTCATGGAATCTGCATTACGATAAGGAAATCACGTTCCCCGACTACAGGAATTCCCAAATCAGCTGGGCGGTTCCGGGTGCAAAAACAACGGTCGAAGGAAAAATTGTTTTTGACGGCGAAGAATTTGCTGTGACACCAAAAAAGTCCAACGGCTATTTTGAAGTCTACTGGGGAAAGACCCACCTTGACCAGTATTACCACATGAGCGGTTCCAGAATGTTCAGCCTAAACACTGGAAAGCCCCTTGAAAATTCGTGCTTCACTGTCAAGGGAACATGCGATGGTGTGGTTGCGGTCATGGTTTCGGTGGAGGGAAGAAAATACTGTTTCTCCGTGGACCGCGCAAAAAAACTTGAGCTTACCTACGAGTTTACCGAAATCCCGGACGAGGACGAGGGAGACGTGAAGTTCCATTGGTCCGTCAGCATAAGCGACAAAAAATATGTGGTGGATATCGATGGATTCTGCAACGACAAGGCCATGTTCCTGCGCGACTACGAGTGTCCAGAGGGCAAGCGAAAAGTCCTTAGGGTTGCCGGAGCTGGAACCGGGACTGGAGAGCTTAAGGTCTTCAAAAAAATCAAGAAGGCTCTGGAGCAGATTGAGTATGCCAGGGTCGAAAACATGGTCTGCGAGTATGGTGGAATCGAGTTCCCGGAAATCTAGTTAATTATATGAATCCATATTGAAGCCTCCGATTTTTTTCGGAGGTTTTTTTGTTTTAAAAAACATTTCCTGCGAAAATAAAAATTTGCTTTCACAAAAAAATTTTACTATATTGAATTTAAAATGGAGGTGGCGATATGAATTTTAATCAGATGACTTTAAAAATGCAGTCGGCAATCCAGGAGGCCGATTCCCTTGCCAGACAGAGGGACCACAGCGAGATTGGATGCGAACATCTTCTTTACGCAATGCTTGGCCAGAAGGACGGAATGATTCTGCCTTTGGTTGAAAGCATGAACATAAAGCCCCGCGTCATGATTGATGAAATCGAGAAGGCTCTTGACTCATACCCAAGTGTCAGGGGCGGTGGAGCGCAGACAAATTTTTCACAGGACGCGCAGAAGGTCATTGCCAAGGCCGAAAAGGAGATGGACGCATTTGGCGACATGTATCTTTCCACCGAGCATGTTTTTCTTGCCATGACGGAAAGCGACGGAAAAATAGGGGAGCTTCTTAAAAAACTTGGAGTGACAAGGGACGCGACTCTGGAATCCCTGCGCGCAATAAGGGGCGACAGCCGTGTTGATTCAAACGACCCGGAAAGCAAAATGCGTTCGCTCGAAAAGTATTGTGTTGATTTGACCGCACGTGCAAGGCAGGACAAGATTGACCCGGTTATTGGACGTGACGAGGAAATCCGCCGTGTGATGCAGGTTTTGAGCCGTAGAACAAAAAACAATCCCGTGCTGATTGGTGAGCCTGGTGTTGGAAAGACCGCAATAGTCGAGGGGCTTGCCAGAAGAATTGTGTCCAGCGATGTTCCCGACAGCCTGAAAAACAAGAGGCTTCTTTCTCTTGACATGGGACTTCTTCTTGCGGGTGCGAAATATCAGGGTGAGTTTGAGGAGCGGCTCAAGAATGTAATCGGCGAGGTTGTGAAGTCCGAGGGAAGGATAATTCTTTTCATCGACGAGATTCACACAATAATGAGCGCGGGAAAAAGCGAGTCCGGAATCAACGCTGCGAATCTTCTTAAACCAGCTTTGGCAAGGGGAGAGCTTCGTGTGATTGGCGCGACCACGTTGAGCGAATACCGCAAGTATATTGAGGAGGATGCCGCGCTTGAACGAAGGTTCCAGCAGGTTATGTGCGTTGAGCCTACAGTCGAGGACACCATAGCGATTCTCCGTGGACTCAGGGACAAGTATGAAATCCACCATGGAGTGAAAATCAACGACGAGGCACTTGTTGCTGCGGCTACATTGAGCGACCGTTACATTACAAGCAGATTTCTCCCGGACAAGGCCATTGACCTTGTTGATGAGGCGGCAAGCCATATCAAGATGGAGATTGAAAGCCAACCGGTTGAACTGGACAAACTTGAGCGAAAGATTTTGCAGCTCGCCATTGAAAAGCAGTCCCTTGCGAAGGAGGATGACGAGGCCAGCCGCGAGAGACTTGAAAAACTTGAAAAGGATTTGGCGGAGGTAAGCTCCAGACGTGATGTGATGAAGCTCCAGTGGGAAAACGAAAAGTCCGCGATAGAGGGCGACAGAAAAATCAAGGCGGATTTGGAGAAGGCAAAGTTCGAGGAAGAAAAATTCACAAGGGAAGGAAATCTTGAGAAGGCGGCGGAGCTTAAGTATTCAATAATCCCATCGCTTGAAAAAAAGCTTGCTGATTCAAAGAATGTCGAGGAAAAAATCTCGGACGAAAGAAGCAGCCTTTTGAGACAGGAAGTTACCGAGGAGGACATTGCGAATGTTGTTAGCGCATGGACCGGAATCCCTGTTTCAAAAATGATGGCGAGCGAAAAACAAAAATACCTGGAACTGGAGAGCGTGCTTCACAAAAGAGTCGTCGGACAGGACAGGGCAGTGAGTGTTGTTGCGGATGCGATACGACGGAACCGTGCAGGACTTAATGACCCGAACCGACCGCTTGGTTCTTTCCTCTTTATGGGACCGACCGGAGTTGGAAAGACGGAGCTTGCGAAGACACTTGCAGATTTTCTGTTCAACGATGAAAAGGCCATGACCAGAATCGACATGAGCGAGTATATGGAAAAGTTTTCTGTTTCAAGGCTCATTGGTGCGCCACCGGGATATGTTGGTTACGAGGAGGGTGGACAGTTGACCGAGGCTGTCAGACGCAGACCATATTCTGTTGTCCTTCTTGATGAAATTGAAAAGGCCGCTCCCGATGTGTTCAATGTTCTTCTCCAGGTCCTTGACGATGGCCGACTGACCGATGGGCATGG
>CACZPR010000066.1 GCA_902783155.1 uncultured Spirochaetaceae bacterium | reverse complement strand
TCTAAAATAAAGCTTTCCCAAAAAGAAAGCTTAGGGAGTTTTTTTTTGCGAAAACATATTGACTTTATCGGCCTTATATGTGTGATTTGTCTTAATACAGTAAAAGTTGATTTCCGCGATTATTACGTCAACCGCCTGGACAAATAAAAATCCCGAAAGATTAAATTCTTCCGGGATTTAGGCGATTTTATTTAATCAATGTTCGCAAGAAAAGCAACCAAGGAGCCGAGAAATGCAAAGACTCCGCCTATTATTGCTTCTTTCATTTTTTTTACCAGTCGTACCCCAGAGCATCAAGAGTTTTCCGTGTGGTTCTTGACAGCAGATACGCATCGACTATGGCATTTGCCCGAATTTTGATTTTAGAACCGGCAGGGATTACAATGTCCTTCAGATTATCATCAACAATTATAGTATTCGGATATATAATTTTAAGAGATTTAGGAAGAACAAGTTTTTCACAAGAATCGTAAATTGAAAAAGGAAGCTCCTGAATACCCTCCTCAATTATAAGTTCTTCTACATCATAGCCATATAAATAAGTGTGTTTTGAACTATTATTATAGTCGATACCATTACTATAGCACACGCATGTGCTCCAGTTCTTTGACCATGTAAATGTTTCTACATCGGGAAGGTAAAAACCTCCGTATTCAACAAAAACAATTTTTCTGTCCCTCAGTTTTTTTTCAGTTGGAAGTAGATTTGTCTCCCAGAAAAAAGCAGCATCTTTTGGCCTCAAGAATTCAATGTCAGGAAGAGGATGATAACTATTGGCATCTATCGTCCAAACCCAAATGACGCTTGCAGGAACAACGTACTTTTTACTGCTGCCGTGAATAGTGACCTTGATTACCATGCAGCCTTCGATTTCTGCAGGAATTTCAACAGTGCTGTCACCACCTTTATATTCGTCGACCGCAATGAAGCTGCCCTTTGTGTCCAGTCCATTGACACACCGGGAAAGATCTGTAAGCTCGGACTCTGACATACGATGATACTCAAAATCACTTGCCGGACTTGCAACAAAGCAGGCAAAAGCCGTGGCAAGCACCATGCCGAATGCCACAATAATTTTTTTCATAAAAATTCCTCCGCGTTTATTGTTCGCCAACATTTTTTTTAATGCCCAGTAAAATACCGGTTTATACTAAACAGTATACCCCCCCCCATGTTTGTCAAGTGACTTGACTCACTGTTTTTGGGAAAAAAGCACAATCTTGGTGCAAACCAGCTTCTTTTCAGAACGAAGTTTGCACTGGATGCCGATAGCCAAAAAATCAAAATTGTGCTACATTTACAAGACTATACTCGATGTCGTAAGGCGGACTGCGCTCTGCAAGGAGAAAACCTATGATTACATATTGGCAGCAGGAAGATGGTAAGCTTGTAAGTCTGGATGAGGAGGAGCTTGACGGCCGCAAGGTCACATGGGTTGACGCAAGATCCGTGACAAGGGACGACATTATCGAGCTGGAGGAAAAATACAACATCGACCCGGAAAACATGCTGGACATTTTGGACTCCGATGAGCTTTCCCGCGTGGAATACAATGACGACTACAACTATACGCTCACAATCCTCAGGCTTCCGGTTTTTTCACCGAGCGACGACATCAGCTATTTCTGCACTCCGCTTGGAATCATAATGAAGGAAAAGCTTTTCATAACAATCTGCTGGACGGACTGCGAGGTTCTCAAGGATTTTGCCGCAAACAGAATCAAGGAGCTTAAAATCAACGACTTTCCGGCATTCGCAATCCGCTTTCTTTCACGTTCGGACACTACTTTTTTGCGCTACCTGAAGGAGCTTAACAGACGCGCCGTCACAATCCAGAACGAAATGCTCCGGTCGGTGCAGAACCACGAGCTGATTCAGCTTCTGAACATACAGAAATCTCTCGTATACTTTTCAACCGCGCTCAAAAGCAACCAGCTGCTTCTTGAAAAAATCCGCAAGTCCAAAATCATGAAGCTGGACGAAGACGACATTGACTGGCTGGACGACGTTGAGATTGACAACCGTCAGGCTATGGAGATGGCGGAAACCTATTCGAACATTATGACAAGCATGAACGACTCTTTTGCCACGGTTCTTTCCAACAACCTGAACATCGTTATGAAAACCATGACAGGCTGGAACCTTGTGCTTATGATTCCAACAATAATTTCCGGCTACTTCGGTATCAACGTGCCTCTCCCGTGGGCAAATTCTGGATGGGTCGGAGCAATAATCATCGCAGTGATGTCCATTGTCGTTTCCATTTTCACCTACGTAATCATAATGAAGAGCAAAATCACCTCAACGGTCAAAACGACAAAGAAAAAAGTAACCAAAGCATCTCCAAATACATTTAAACAAAGAAGGGCCACACAGAAACAGAAGCGTTCGCTCATGCAGCTGGAGAAAAGCCTTGAGACAACGAAAAAGAAGGTCCAGAAAAAGAAGACCGCAAAAAACATGGAGGCAAAGAAATGAAAAAACTTTTGGCGTTAGGAGCGACAGTCTTTGTTGCGGCATCACTTTTTGCCCAGAGCAATTTTTCTTCTATAGATATGGTGGAATTCAAGCCTGCACGTGGAGCAAATTATATCCAGTACACAATCGGTGAGGGCGTGGAAAACATTACTGCGGAAAGATATCTGACATCGTTTGCCATGAACCGCTACGAGACCACCTACGAGCTTTGGTATTCCGTCCGCATCTGGGCCGAGGCACGTGGATATATTTTTGAAAATCTTGGTCAGGAAGGTTCGCGTGGAATTGTCGGAAAGGAACCATCGTCTGCCGGAAAATATCAGCCGGTGACAAAAATCAGCTGGTACGATGCGATGGTCTGGTGCAACGCTCTTTCGGAAAAAAACGGACTCAAACCTTGCTACTCTTTTGGCGGAAAAATCCTGCGGGATTCAGGAGACACAATTTCCTGTGACCTTGCCGAATGTGACTGGAACGCAAACGGCTACAGGCTTCCGACCGAAGCAGAATGGGAATATGCCGCGCGAAAAACGAACAGGGGATTGCAGACCGCCGACTCATGCAGCGGAGAGATTGGCACCCTTACAGCCGAAGATGTTGCATGGCTCAGCGACAACGCAAACGGAACCCACACGGTAGGAACTGCCGGAGCCGACTCACCATTGGAAGACGAACCTGTTTATCCAGCGACCGGAATTGCAAACGGAGCCGGACTTTTTGACATGAGCGGAAACGTGATTGAATACTGCTGGGACTGGTTCAAGGAATACAATGTTGTGAAAAAGGGTCAGAGAGCCACCGGACCTGTAATGGGAGAAAGCCGTGTAGCACGTGGAGCGGGCTGGTCAGAAGAAACCTTCTTCACATACCTTGGCGACCGCTACGCCTACGACCCGAACGAAGCCTACACATACCAGGGATTCAGGATTGCAAGGGGACTATAGTTCCAAAAGCTCCGATTTTTTGACTTCCCATTTTCCGTTGCTTGATTCGACCTCAAGCCAACCATAGCGTCCTTCAAAAAGTGCGCCCGGATTCATTATTACGGTGTCTCCAATTTTATCTACTGCGGCACTTTCATGGATGTGGCCTGTCACAACGGCAAGGGGCCTGTATTTTTCAATGAAATTCCTCAATTCCTGGGAGCCGACGTGGATGCCGGACTTGATTTTGTCACACCCTGTGTCTTTCGGAGGATTGTGCAGGACCAGAATCAGGTTGTCCCATTCGGTAGTTTCCTGCTCTCTTATGATTTTCAAATCTGAAAGAAGCTCTTCCTCTGTACGTTCAAAAGGAGCTTCTCCTGTGAATTTGGTTCCTCCGCCGCTTCCCGCAAAAAAAAGCCCTTCGTGATTTACAAGTGAACCTTCAACGTTAATGTCCCTTGCTTCGGACTCAACCAAAAGGTTCGGCTCGTCGCAGTTTCCGATTACCGAAAAAATCACGTCATGTTTTTTGCAGAGAGCTTCCATTGCAGGAAGTCCAGTTTCCGGGCTTTTGAATTTTGAAAAATCCCCTCCAAAAATCACGGCATCGGCGGCCTTGAATTTTTCGCCCAGCCTGTCAAGTTTTTCAAAATCTCCGTGCATGTCGGACAGTACCAAAAATTTCATAATGACTCCAACGTTTTTTTGAGCTGCTCCATCTGCTCGTGAGTGCCGATTGTTATGCGGACAAAATCTTCAATTCCCGGAGTTGCAAAATGGCGAATCAATATGCCCGATTTTTTTACGGCCTGGTAGATAGCATCCCCCGAAAGACCGTCTTTTTTTGTGAACACAAAATTCGTCCTGCTGTCGATTACAAACCAACCGCGCTGCCTCAAAAACTCTGTGAACGAATCCCTCTCGTCCGCAATCTTTTTTGCGTTCTCCGCATAGTACCACGCCTCTTTGCATGATGCGGCACCTGCAGTCTGGGTGATAAAATCAACAGGGAAATGGTTGAACGAATTTTTTACGGTAAAAATCGCCTTTATCAAATCCGGGCTGGAGACAACATAGCCAAGCCTCATCCCGGCGAACGAAAGACTTTTGCTGAACGTGCGGACAATCACAAGGTTGTCAAAATCTTTCAGAAGGGGAATGCAGCTCTCGCCACCGAAATCGCAGTAGGCCTCATCCACAACAAAAATTCTATCCCTCGGTGCTTTGCGAATCATTTCGGCCACCTCATCCCTTGTCAAAGAAAGTCCGGTCGGTGCGTTGGGGTTCGCGAAGATTATTGAAGAATTGTTTTTGTTCGCGCTGGAAAGCATTTTTTCTTTGTCCAAGGTCCAGTCTGATTTCAGCGGGATTGCGTCCATCGGGATTCCGTAGTAGCCGCAGTACACCGGGTAAAAACTGTATGTGAACTCCGGCATCACAAGCGGTCGGTCGCCATCAAAAAAAGTGTAGAAGACAAAGCTGAGTACCTCGTCGCTTCCGTTTCCACAGAAAATCATGTCGGGCGTGACGGTGAAAGGGATTTTGTCTTTTTCGGAAGGCTCGCATTTTTCTCCGCTGATTTTTGATGTGCAGAAAACTCCGCCTGTCGAATTCAGCATGTCGGCGATTGATGTGCGCAGAACATTTGCGTCCGGGTCGGGATAGAGTCCAAGCTTTTCAGTCCGCCGGTCCACGGCCCCCTTTATTGCCTCTGCAACGGCTGGATGCGGTGGATATGGATTTTCATTTGCGTTCAGTTTTATATAGTCCCTGTCCTTTGGCTGCTCGCCGGGAACGTAGGGGTGAAGTTTTTCAAGTCTTTTTGCAAGCAATTTTTTTCTCCATCATATTTGAAAATGTTTATAAAAAAAGCCTCCAAAAACTTTCCGTCTCTGGAGGCAAGTTTGTCGGTTTACGGAATGTTTTTAATCAGCTTGACCATGTAAAGCTCCACATAGCGCTTCAGTGCCGGATGATTTTTAATCTTCATCAAAGTCGGTGTGTCAACCAGAGCTTCGGCAAGGGATGAAATGCGCTCGCGGGTGAATGCCTCGGTCTTGTTTGTCCTAAGCACACGCCTTGTGTAGTCGCGGATGAGAGTATTGATGTCCTGCTCCAAATCGTCATGTGCCTGCTTGCTGATTCTGTCGTTCCATTCGCTCATGTAGGACTCAAGCTCACGGTCGATGGTGCTGCTTGCCGGAACAATCTGGGCCTCAATGTTCGTTGCTGCGCGGCGGAGTTCCTTTTTGCGGTTCTTTTTCGGGTCAAGGGCATCCTTTGCGTCAAGCTCGTCCTGTCTTGCGTCTGCCTGTGCCTTTTCTTCATCAAGAAGTTTAGCTGTGGCAGATTTTTCGGAATCCTTCTGTCTCTGCGCCTTGGACTTTCTGTGTATGGCCGAAAGAATCCAGGAGACGACCGGCATTGTGTACCAGAACGGCAGCTTGGACCTTGCCTTGGTGTAGATTTCGTTTCTCCTCAACATCAGAAGCTCGCTGTACGGAACAAGCACACCGTCGTGGAAGAGAATCAGTTTTCCTGTGTCCTCGCCAATCAAAGGAAGGAATGTTGAGTTCAGCAGTGCATAGAGAATCGGGGAGCAGACCTTAAGTTCCCTCTCCAGACATCTCTCAAACGCGGCCTGGTCTTTCATTTCGGAAAGGACTTCGTATTTCTGCAGATACTTGTACCATGACTTGCAGAGACTTTCATGAATCAGTTCACGGGCATCGTTGCTGAGACGGAGAATCAAAGGCATGACGCTTTCCTTAACGATGAAGTAGGACTTTGTTTCGTTCTCCTTGAAAATCAAAAGTGGCGGCAGGTCGCTTGTCTTTGAGTATGAAGTGAGGTCCTTGATATGCTCGTGCAAATCGTCCTCGCTGTATTTTGTAATCAGCAGGGTTCCGTTCTGGTCCTTGAACTTCATGATTTCGTCCATGGTGAAATAGTACGGAGCCTGTACAAGCTGCTCGTCAAGAACTTTGAAAGCAGCCTCCTTCAACACTTTTTCTGCGGCGACATTTTTATAGTAGGAAGCGGCGACCTCAATCACCCCGATTGTCTGGAGAACGTTGATGTCCTCCGCGTTCAGGTCCTTCATCTTGATGCAGTCCTGGCGGATGAAATAGCAAAGCTGGTTCCAGTAGTAGAATGCGTCACCGTTGTTCTTGAGGGCAAGCCATGTCTCCTCCGGTTTTCCCAAAAGCGACGAGAAGAAATTCTTGATTGAAATCTCCTTGCCCGGGTTCGCTCCGTTGATTTTTTTCTGGAAATAGTCGTGGGAATCGCCCTTCCTGAGCAGGTCCTGAAGTTTTTTAAGACAGATGTTGATTACATCGTGGATTGAAACATTGGAGGGCATCAAAAGCCCCGGAACACCCTTTCCAAAAAGAATGCAGTAGAGGGTCCTCTCGTTCGGGTCCACCTTTCCGTCGAGCATCTTGTAGATTATGTCCGAAGCCTGGTCCTTAACCGCAATGTCGGATGGAACATGCTTTGGAAGTTCGTTTACATTCGGGAATGGATGGGAATAATTGTGCTGCATGTCGTCGTAAAGCTGGGTACATTCATCAATCACATAGGAAATCACAACGATAAACTGTTTTCCCGCCTGGGTGGTGATTGCAATCTGACGTTTGCCAACCATGCCATCAAGCTCCGACTGAAGAGCCTCGTTCGACTTGATGTATGTGTTAAGCTCCTGTGCGTCCTCTTCATGGTGCTGGACATAGCGTCTGAGGTAGTCAACAAATTCTCCCTCGTCAACAACTGGACTCCTCTGCTTTGAGGAATAAAATTTCAAAAGTGTAAATAAAATATTACTGGCCATGGAATCGATTATACCCAAATTTACGTCCATA
Source organism: uncultured Spirochaetaceae bacterium (assembly GCA_902783155.1). Classification (GTDB taxonomy): domain Bacteria; phylum Spirochaetota; class Spirochaetia; order Treponematales; family Treponemataceae; genus Treponema_D. The sequence goes on along the minus strand of CACZPR010000066.1, from coordinate 29,444 downwards.
AACAAGTGTCGAGACAAAAACCGCCCCATGAATTGGAAGAACACAATTGAAGAAAACCGTGTATTGGGGTATTCTGTTTTTATGATTAATGTTTCTGAAAATGTTTTTGACACAGTTTATGCGGATTCCCTCATGGAAAGGTTCCTGCGCTACGTGAAAACCTGGTCGGAAAGCGACAGTTCCCGCGCGGACGAAGGTATCATGCCAAGCACTCCACAGCAGAAGGACATGGCAGCCATCCTTAATCAGGAGATGAAGAACATGGGCCTTGAGGATGTGCAGACCACCGAACACTGCTACACTTACGGCAGACTGAAGGCTTCACCGGGAAAGGAGAGCGCACCGTCAATCTGTCTTCTTGCGCACATAGACACGGTTGAGGAAGTCACGGGACGCAACGTGAAACCCATTGTCCACAAAAACTACGACGGAAAGGCAATCACCCTGCCCTACGGAAATGTTCTGGACCCCGAAAAGGACAAGGCCCTTTTTCTTGCGGGACAGCAGGGCGACACAATAATCACCAGCGACGGAACAACGCTTCTGGGTGCGGACGACAAGGCTGGAGTGTCAGAGATTATGACCGCTCTGGAATTTTTGATTAAGCATCCCGAAATCCGCCACGGAACAATAGAGGTAATCTTTTCCCCGGACGAGGAGACCGGACACGGAATGGACAAGGTTCCGCTGGAGCTTCTAAAGTCAAAGGCGGCCTACACTGTTGACGGAGGGCACATAGGCGAACTGGAGATTGAGTGCTTCAACGCTTACAAGAGCGATGTCGTTTTCAAGGGGAACTCAATACACACAGGGAACGGTCGCCCGGATTTGGTCAACGCAATCTCCATGGCGGCGGCGTTCGTTCGTTCCCTGCCATACACACAGCTCCCGGAAACCACAGACGGAAGGCAGGGATTTTTCGCTCCCATGAGCATAGGCGGGTCCATAGAATCCGCGACAGTCAGCCTGATTCTCCGGGACTTTGACAGTGCAGAAATCGAAAAACGGAAGGGACTTGTCAACCAGATTGCCGACACGGTTGCCTCAACTTTTGGCGGAAAGGCGGAAGTCACACACACTCTCCAGTACCTGAACATGAGGTCCTCCATTGAATCCAGCAAGGGCGTGGTGGAAAATCTTGTCTCGGCATACACTGAGGCGGGGGTGCAGCCAACATTTGTACCAATCCGCGGTGGAACGGACGGCTCAAGGCTTACCGAAATGGGAATACCGACACCGAACATTTTCACGGGCGGACACAACTACCATTCGAGAAGCGAGTGGGCAAGTTTCAGCCAGATGATTTACGCAACCGAGGTCCTTATCCAGCTTGCAAGAATCTGGGCGGAACAATAAATCTGGCGGCGAGAAACATTCATAGATTCATCAAATTTAGTATAGAGGAAAAATATGTACGAATATCGTGTAGAGGGTGGAATCCCAATCAAGGGAACCATCCGTGCAAGCGGAAACAAGAATGCCGCCCTTCCATGTATAGCAGCGGTCCTTCTGACAAAGGACGACGTGATTTTACGAAACGTGCCCGCAATTGAGGACACCAACGTGATGATACAGATTCTCCAGTCCATGGGTGTTTCCGCGGAAAAGATTGGCGACCATGCGTGGAAATTCAATTCTTCAGCCCTTAACGGAAACACAATCCCGCAGGACCTTGGCAAAAAAATCCGTGCCTCCATTTTGTTTGCGGGACCACTGATTGCCCGTTGCGGAAAGGCAGTCATGCAGCCACCTGGGGGAGATGTGATTGGCAGACGGCGACTGGATTCCCACTTTCTTGCTCTGGCGGAACTTGGCGCAAGGGTGACGACCACCGGAAAATTTGAGTTCACGGCAAACAAGCTTGTCGGAACGGAAATATTCTTGGACGAAGCTTCGGTGACAGCAACGGAAAATGCTGTGATGGCGGCAGTTGTCGCAGAGGGAAGGACCGAAATCACCAACGCGGCATCCGAGCCACATGTCCAGGACCTTTGCAACATGCTGAACTCCATGGGAGCAAAAATCAGCGGAATAGGCTCCAACATCCTCACAATCGAAGGTGTGAAAAAACTCTCGGGAACCGACTTCACTATTGGACCGGACTTCATGGAGATTGGCTCCTTCATTGGACTTGCGGCAGCCACAAGAGGCTCCATCACAATCAAGGGCGTGAACGCAAAGGACATGAGGCCGCTCAGAATCTCATTTGGAAAACTTGGCATACGCTGGGACATTGACGGCGACGAGCTTACAGTTTCATCGGGCCAGGAGATGCGGGTAAACACGGACCTTGGTGGAATGATTCCAAAAATTGATGACAGCCCATGGCCAGGTTTTCCGCCGGATTTGACATCGATTATGACGGTGGTTGCGACACAGGTCGAGGGAACCGTACTGATTTTTGAAAAGATGTTCGAGAGCCGCATGTTCTTTGTGGACAAACTTTTGAACATGGGAGCAAGAATCACACTGTGCGATCCACACAGGGCTGTAGTCACCGGTCCAAGCGTTCTGCACGGAGAGCATCTTGTTTCTCCGGACGTGCGTGCGGGAATGGCGATGGTCATAGCGGCGATGGCGGCACACGGTGAAAGCACAATCAGCAATGTCTACCAGATTGAAAGGGGCTACGAAAATCTGGTCGAAAGATTGCAGTTCCTTGGCGCACATATCGAAAGGGTTGAAGTAAAATAACTTTACAAACCATAATTTTGTGTCATAATTTAGGAAGTTTTTTGAAGGCAGGTTTTTATGGCTGACATTTCAGAGAGAATAAGAAGAAAATCCTACGCGGCAAAAAAGAAGGCTGCGGTCAGGTCGTTGAAGATTCAGACAAAAGAAAAAATCAGGGCGCTGGACTTGATGTACGCGGAAAATCCAGAGCAGGTAAAGGCAAGGATTGCGGAAAAGGAAAGAAAACGTGCGCTGAGGATTCAAAAACAGAACGCAAGGATGGCATACAACTCAAGACAGCCAAGACAGTACACCCTGGGCGAAGACATTTTCAATTCCATAAGCCATGGTGTCGGGGCGGGTCTAAGCGTGGCGGCGCTGGTCCTTCTGATTATCCGGGCTGCGACAGGTTTTGCTTCGCCAAAAATTGTAACGGCGTACTCAATCTTCGGGGCGTCCCTTTTCGTCATGTACATGATGTCAACGCTCTACCATGCACTGACACCGCATCTTGCAAGGAAGGTCTTCTCGATTCTGGACCACGCGGCAGTCTACTTTTTGATTGGAGGAACATGCACCCCGCTGATTTTTGCGTACTTCGGGAATGCGTTCGTTCTTCCGCTCTCAATACTCTGGGGCGTTCTGGCCGCATTGATTGCGCTCTACTGTGTGTTCGGCGTAAGGCTGCAGGATTTTGCCGCGTTCACCTACATAGTGATTGGCTGGGGCATGACAATATTCTTCTTCAACGCACGTCCTGTCGGTCTTGAAATCAACAGGATGATTCTGCTCGCAGGTTCGATTGCGTACACGGTCGGTGGAATTTTTGCGGCCCTCGGAAAAAGATACAGGGGCCCCCACTGTGTGTTCCATGTATTTGCCCTCGCAGGAAGCGTCCTCCACTTCATGGTGATTTACAACATGTACTTTATTGTTTAAAGAATTTTATTCTGACAAATTGACGAAAAGTGTCATTTTGTATAAAACATAGGGGTGGACCGGAGCTGTCCGGCCAAAACATTTTTACAGGAGAAAACTATGGTTGTAAAACCTATGATACGCAGCAACATCTGCATCAACGCCCATCCGATTGGCTGTGCAAAGGACACCGCCCGGCAGATTGAATATGTCAAGGCCCAGAAATCAAAGCGCGGAGTAAAATCAGCAGCGGAAGGCGGCAAGGCTCCAAAGACCGTCCTTGTGCTTGGATGCTCAACAGGATATGGACTCGCAAGCCGTATAAGCGCGGCATTTGAATATGGTGCGGACACCGTTGGAGTTTCCTTTGAAAAGGAGGCCAGCGAAAAGAAATACGGAACACCTGGATGGTACAACAACAAGGAATTTGACCGTGAAGCCGAAAAAGCCGGACTAAAGTCGGTTACATTCAACGCGGACGCATTCAGCGACGAGACACGCTCAAAGGTCATTGCACAGGCAAAGGACTGGGGAGTCAAGTTCGACCTGGTAATCTACAGTCTGGCAAGCCCGGTACGCACGGACCCTGACACACAGGTTCTCTACAAGTCCGTAATCAAGCCAATCGGAAAAGTCTACGCAGGGGCGGCCCTCGACATGATGACCGGAAAAATCACACAGGCAAGCACAGAACCCGCACAGGGAAATGAGATTGCCGACACGGTGAAGGTCATGGGTGGAGAAGACTGGGCCAGATGGATGAAGCAGCTCCAGGAAGCGGATGTCCTTTCCGATGGATGCCGCACGGTTGCCTACTCCTACATTGGACCGGCTCTCAGCCACGCAATCTACCGCGACGGAACAATTGGCGAAGCAAAAAAGGATTTGGAAAAGACCGCAAAATCAATAGACGCAAGCCTCAAATCAATAAACGGAGCCGCATTTGTCAGCGTGAACAAGGGTCTTGTCACCCGTTCGTCCGCCGTAATCCCAATCATCTCGCTGTATCTTGGAGTTCTGTTCAAGGTAATGAAGAAAAACGGAACCCACGAGGGATGTATCGAGCAGATGGAGCGTCTCTTTGCCGAGCGTCTCTACACTGGCGAAAACAACGGCCCCGGAAATGTTCCTGTCGATTCCGAAAACAGAATCCGCATTGACGACTGGGAGATGGACCCCAAGGTGCAGGAGGAGGTTGACAAAATCATGCCGAATGTCACCGAGGAGAATGTTCCCGAGCTGGTCGACCTGGATGGACTGCGCCACGACTTCCTGATTATAAACGGATTTGATGTCGAGGGTGTTGACTACGAGGCCGACATAGCGGACATGAGGAACATAGACTAAATCACAAAACCAACAGGGGGTTTCCAGAACAGGATTCCCCCTATTTTTTTCTCTTTTTTTCCAAATTTTTTCATCCGCGCGAATAAAATTTGTAAAATTTCAAATTCCGTGGTATCGTTTAAAGTGACTTAAATTTTGCAGACCAGCATCGGTCTGGAGGTATCAGGTTGGAAACGAACGATTCTCCCTACGCCAAGCCAAATGTACAGAAAGAGTATTTCACAAAAAGGGCGGCAGAGGTCAATGAATTCAACAAAAATGTTTACTTCAGGATTTCTTCTCTCTCCGCCATAATAATGTGCATCTCGGCGTGCATACCGTTCATGCCGTTCTTCAAAAACTTTGTGCATGCGCATCTGCTTGCAATCCGCATTTCCTGCATAGTCGCCGTGGTCTATTTTGGCATACTGGCCACCGTTCCATTTTTTTTCAGAAAAGTGCTGAAGGCGCATCCCGTCATTTTTATGTACGCGCTCTTTCTGGGGCTGATTGCGTTCTCCGTTTTCCTGAACATCAAATTCGATGTGTCCATGCCGTTTGCCATGCTCGGAATCTTCCGCGTGCTTTTTCCGATTCTGATTCTGGACTACAAGTGGCGCACCAACATCATCCTCAATGGCGTGACCACGGCGCTCATCTTTGGACTCTCATACAATCTCAAGCCGGGCAATATATTTTTCCTTGACGTGGTTCTTTCGGTGGTGTACAGCAGCCTTGGAATGTTGGTCGGCTCGCAGATTCTGGACAGCCACATCAACGCGGCAAAGGTCCAGGACCAGCAGCTGGACAAGGTTCGTGAAATCGAGAGGGCAAAGAATGAGGCAAAGACAATGTTCGTGGCCCACATGTCCCACGAAATCCGAACGCCGCTCAACTCAATACTCGGTCTGAACGAAATCATACTGCGCGAATCGACGAATCCAAAAATCAGGGAGACGGCCAACAACATAAAGATGTCCGGGGAAACGCTCGGCAAAATCATCAACGACATTCTGGACTTCTCCAAGATTGAGTCGGGAAAGATGGAAATCATCGAGTCGGAATACGAGGCAAGCTCCTCAATCACCGACCTGATGAACATCTGCTCACAGCGCGCCAGGACAAAGAATCTGGAGATGATTATAAATGTCGATGAGGAAATGCCGCACAAACTTTTTGGCGACGAGCTAAGAATCAAGCAGTGCATTATCAACCTTGTGAACAACGCAATCAAGTTCACCGACAGAGGCTCCGTCACACTGAACATAGGATTTGAGAAAATCGACAGCGGACAGATTCTGGTCAAAATTTCAGTCAGGGACACGGGCATCGGAATCAAGCCGGAGGATTTGGGAAGGCTCACCAATGAATTCGAGCGTCTCGACTACAAGCACAACAGGACGGTCGAAGGCTCCGGTCTTGGTCTCAGCATAGTCAGCAGCCTCCTTGCGATGATGGGTTCCAAGCTTGAGGTCCAGAGCGAATACGGCAAAGGCTCGACATTCTCGTTCAATATCCGGCAGCAGGTTGTCTGGTGGGAAAAGATTGGAAACTTCAACGACCGCTACAACAGGCTTGTCAAAAATTCGGACGAGTACAAGGTTTCGTTCAAGGCCCCGGACGCAAGGGTTCTTGTTGTTGACGACACAAAGATGAACATAATCGTTTTCGAGGGACTGCTCAAGGAAACGGAGGTCATAATCGATTCAGCCACAAGCGGAAGGGAGATGCTGGACCTTGTGACGAAAAAACGCTACGATGTAATCTTCATAGACCACCGTATGCCTGGGATGAGCGGAGTCGAGGCTTTCCATGCGATGCAGAACCTTGAGGGCAACATGAACGACGGTGTTCCCTGTGTCGCTCTTACGGCCAACGTTGTTTCCGGGGCGAGGGACTACTATCTCCGCGAGGGATTTGTGGACTACCTCTCAAAGCCGGTGGACAGCAAACTTCTGGAGACCGTCCTTGGCCGCTTGATTCCGGCGGAAAAACATCTGAACCCGGCGACCGCTGGAACCAGACCAAAGAAGGAAAGAGCCGTAGAGGACCAGCTTGGAGAACTGGATGGAATCAGCATACCGACCGGACTGCAGAACTGTGGCTCGGCAGAGGTTTTGATGGTCGCGCTGAAGGAATACTACGCCACAATCAGGACACGTGCGGACGAGATAGAAACTTACGCAAGGCAGAAGGACTTCAAGAACTATACAGTGCAGGTCCACGCGCTCAAAAGTTCTTCCCGCCTGATTGGAGCCATAGAGCTTTCCGAAAAGGCAGCGTACCTTGAAAAATGTGGAGACGAGCAGAATACGGTTGCAATCACCGCAAAGACACCGGACCTTCTGAAGCTGTACCGCTCGTACATTCTAAAACTCGATGCGCTTGCCGAAAAGAACGAAACCAAAAAGGAGCCTCTGGATTTGGACAAATTCAACGAGGCGATGGATGCCGTAAAAGAATTTGCTGTAGCATTTGACTTTACTGCAATTGATAGTATAATAGAGGAAGTGGATAAATATGAACTTCCTTCTGAGGTCAAGGAAAAATTCTCCGAGGTCAAGCGTCTGTCCAGGGGAGCCGATTTCAATGGTCTCAAGGAATTACTAAAATAAAAAGTTTTCTGTACATAATTTTTTACAAAAAGTTGGAAGGCCGTTGTTGAGGGAGTTGGGCTTTCAGAATTTTGATACGGAAGAAAGGTAGAGTAGTTATGGAAAAGAAAGTTCTGTTTATTTGTGAGTCGCCGGAAAGTTTTTTGATTTCCACTATGGTAAAAAATATAACCGCGGCGGGTTACGAGGTGATATATTCGCCACCCAGCATGAAAAAAATCACAAAGCTGGAACCATTGCCAAATCTTATCATAGTCTATCTTGGTGGAGACGACACAAAATTTCAGGAGCCCCTTGAATTTCTTGCAAAGATTAAAAATTCTGGCATAAACATCAACACGCACATCTTTTTGATTGGAAACCCAATCGAGATTGAGTCAACATATAGAATCATTCCAAAGCCCCTTGTCTCCGGCATATTCCAGCGTCCGGTAAACACTGCGGATTTGGTGACAAAGCTGGGTCTTGCGGTCTCTGGATATTCGCTTTCCGAGGACATAAACGGTGTCGAGGCGGGGTTCAAGGGTGGCGAGGTCCAAAACCACAAGAGGGTCCTGATTGTTGATGACGACACAACCTTCCTGCGCTCAATGCGTACCGAGATGGCAAAAAAATTCAATGTCTACATCACAAACTCAGGCATGAACGCGGTTTCGTTTTTGAAAGAGCGTCCGGTGGATTTGATTCTGCTTGACTATGAAATGCCGGTGGTCTCAGGTCTGGAGGTGTTCAGGATTCTCCGCTCCGAGGAAACCACAGTCAACATTCCAGTAATCTTCCTTACATCCAAGGACGACAAGGACATAGTTATGAAGGTTCTGGAAGTCCACCCGGTGAACTACCTTCTGAAGCCAATCGCCCCGACAATTTTGGTCAGAACGGTCGAGGACTACTTCAACAAGGTTGCGGAGGGAAAACTTCCGGCAAACCCAAAACCTTACAACGATGGGCCAGCCGAAGCTGAAATGATTGACGAGAATTTTTCACTTTAAGCGTTAATTCCCCCGTCCTGTGGAAAACCTGTTCATTCATGTGGATTTATTGTGAATAAACAGACTGGATGGGGGTATTTTTTTTCGCCGCCAACAAATTTACCTCTAAATTTTTATGGCCCGGCCCGCCAGCAAAAGTCTAAATCATTATAATACATAGAATTAGCAAATCCACGGTATTGCATTATCCCCAAAAATCAGATTCCGCACAAGTCTTGGTATTTCAATGACTTGCAAAACATTTGCACATACCATGTGGAAAAACTCTGCAAAGCTGTGGAAAACCTGTGTTTTTTCGGTGGACACAGAATTTCATTCCAACCATTTCCAATGTCCCAATTTTCAACATGTTCACAAAAAATCTCCCTTCCTATATAATGGATGGCATGAAACGTTTTGTGATTTTTTGCCTATTTTTTTTGACTGCGGCCACATTTTTTTCATGCGGCAACAAAAAGGCCAACCAAAAGTCCCCCAGAAGTGCGGCGGCGGATTTTTCAGACGAGATGCGGGAGCCGGAAAAAAACTGGACCAACGAGGACGGCATAATCTGCATAGTCTTTGGGTACGGCTTCAACAAACCGGACTTTTACATAAAGGCAACGGAAAAGCTCCAGTCAATCTACGGTCTGGACGAATCCGGCGGTCTGATTCTTCCAATGCTCTTCCCCGACGACTTCAAGAACGGAATCTTCGGGCTGAAAAAGTCTCTGGAGGGCAAGCAGATTAAGGGCATCATTTTCCTTGGAGCGCCGGAGCAGACATGCGAGGTTCTTTCAAAAATGCAGGAGGAGATGTACAACGGAACCTTTCCCTTCCCCGTCATCTCGCTTTTTCCACAGGACGACCCATTTGGTCAGGAGGCGACCTGCTCCCTGATTATTGATTACGAGCGCAGCATGGTCGAGGACAAAACGGCCAACGAGGTCCAGCTGGACACAAGCAGCATAGATGCCGAACAGATTTTCTCAAGCACGGTAAAATACATGGCAAACCTGGAGGGCGCGCTTATTGCAGGAAAGGACATGGGCGCGGAACTGAAGGAGGTTGCGCAAAAAATAGTCGGGGCGGACAAAACCGTCCACCGATATGTTGACCGAGGAAGCGGAATGCAGTCAATCAACCATTACACAGTGGAGAGCAATTAGTGGACGTATCAAAAATAATGGACCAGGGCGAAGATTTTTTGCTTGGCGGTGAGGATGCGATAAAAAATCTTTCCGAAAAGGATTCCGCATCCATTGTCGTGGTCTCCGATTCACATGGGGACGCAAAGGATTTGCTCACGGTCATAAAGGATTCCGAAAACTGCGACTGCCTGATTTTCTGTGGCGACGGCATTAGCGATTTGTCCATGATTCTGGGGACGGTCCTTCTCTCCGGCTCGCAAATCCAAATTCCTCCGGTGCTGGCATTTGTGCGTGGCAACAACGATTTCCAGACATTCGCGCTAAAAAATCCACAGACGGGCACGCTGACCAACATAAATGTGCCGCCTGAAGTGGTCATTCCTGTGGCCGGCCATAAAATATTCGCCACCCATGGACACCTCCAAGGGGTTTACGCCGGCCTAAAAAATCTACGTGAGGCGGCAAAAAATCATGGTGCGGATGTCGCCCTGTTTGGTCATACCCACGTCGCAAGCTATTCCACCGCCTGCGGCATGCTTTCCCTGAACCCAGGAAGCTCCAGGCTCCCACGTGAAAACCAGCCCAAGACATTCGCAAAAATCTTTCTTGAGAGGGGACGGACACCAAGCGACTGCTCGTTTTTTGCAATCGATGGAGAAAAAATTCTTCCCTTCAAATACCCCGTGCTGATAGACTAGCCCCGGTCGGACCAACTTTTAAAAAACATTCACAAAAAAACGGGAGCCTCCATATTGAAGACCCCCGCATTTTGTTTATCAGTCAGTCCTTAAGCGACAGTAGCCTTTACGAAGACTTCCTTAACGCCTGAATCGGCCTTAACGATGAGTCCGTTTGCAACACCGCCCTTGACTTCAAGACTTACATTTCCCGTATTCTTTTTGTTTTCTACGGTGATGTGGTATGTAACGTCACGGAACTTTCTTGTGATTTCCGCAGTCTTTACATGCTCAGGAAGCCTTGGCTCGATTTCAAGACCCTCGTGCTGTGGGCGCAATCCGCAGATGTACTGTGAAAGAGCTACGAAGTTCCATGCAGCGGTTCCCGTAAGCCAGGAGTTCTTTGCTTCACCTTCGCGGCGTGCTTCTTTTCCGGCTACCATCTGTGAGTATACATAAGGCTCCGTGCGGTGGATGTCAGACCACTTTTCTTCTACCCAAGCCGGTGCAATCTTTGTGTAGTGCTCCCAGGCATCCTGAGGACGGCCGTTTACGACTTCACCGATGATTACCCATGGGTTGTTGTGGCAGAAGATTCCTCCGTTCTCCTTGTATCCCGGCGGATATGATGAAACTTCACCAAGCTCCACGTGGTAGTTCTGATATGCAGGCCAGAGAATTACGATACCGTATTTTGAATCAAGGTACTTTTTCACGCTGTCCAAAGACTTCTGCGGATAACCCTTGTCGGCACCGACCTTTGCCATAGTTCCGAATCCCTGTGACTCGATGAAAATCTTTCCGTCCTCACATTCGTGTGAACCAATCTTGTGGCCAAAGTCATCGTAAGCGCGGACATACCATTCTCCGTCCCATCCGGCCGTGCAGATTGCTTCTTCCATCTTCTTGCACAAATCTTCGGCTCTCTTTGCTTCGGCTTCGTCACCCATAAGGCGGCACATCTGGACATAATCAGGAGTTACGAAAACGAACATCTGTGCAATCATTACTGATTCAGCGTTCTTTCCGTCCTTGTTGGTTGATGTCTGGAAAGAATCGTTCGGGTTGGTTGAGAAGCAGTTGAGGTTAAGACAGTCGTTCCAGTCGGCGCGTCCAATCAGAGGAAGTCCGTGTGGTCCAAGATGATTCGGGATATAGTTGTATGAGCGTCTGAGATGCTCGAACATGGTTGCCTTGTTTGTCTCGCTGTTGTCGAAAGGAACGTCCACGCTCAGGAAATCCTTGTCGCCTGTCTCGCGGATGTAGTTTCCGACTCCAAGAACCAGCCAGAGCGGATCGTCGTTGAAGTTTGAACCGATGTCTGCATTTCCGCGCTTGGTCAAAGGCTGGAACTGGTGGTATGCTGAACCGTCCTCAAACTGTGTTGCGGCAACGTCATAAAGCCTTTCACGGATGCGGCGTGCAGGAAGCTGATGTGCGGCACCGAGCATGTCCTGGGAAGTATCGCGGAATCCAAGTCCACGTCCGATTCCTGACTCGAAGTAAGATGCTGAACGAGCAAAGTTGTATGTTACCACGCACTGATACTGGTTCCATACAGCCATGCGGTCAAGCTTTTCGTCGCCGGTCTTGATTACAAAGTGTGAAAGTGTCTCGTCCCAGAATGCCTTCAAATCATCATAAGCCTTGAGAACCTTTTCCTTTGTGTCAAACTTCTTCTGAAGCTCATAAGCCTTTTCCTTGTTGATTACGCCGCTTGCAGTGTTTGTGCGGAGGAGTCCAGCGTCCAGAGCCTTCTTTTTGTCTGCATCTGAAAGGAATTTCTTGCTGTCTTCATTCTCGATATAGCCAAGCACGAAAACAAAAGTCTTTTCCTCACCGGCCTTGAGTGTAAGATTGATTCTGTGAGAGGCAATCGGAGACCAACCGTCGGCAACTGAATTTCCGCTCTTTCCTTCAACGACGGTCTTTGGCGCGCTGATTGAGTTGTAAAGACCAAGGAATGTCTCGCGGTCGGTATCAAAACCATCAACTTTTGTATTGCACCAGTAGAATGTAAAGTGGTTACGTCTTTCGCGGTACTCCGTCTTGTGATAGATTCCGCTGCCCTCAATTTCGACTTCACCTGTTGAGAAGTTTCTCTGGAAGTTCTGGCAGTCGTCGCTTGCATTGTAAAGACACCATTCGATGAAAGAAACCAAAGAAATGGTCTTGTCTGATGAACCCTCGTTCTTGAGAGTCAGCATCTCCACCTCGGCATTCTCACCGTTAGGAACCATATACAGGGCCTCAGCCTTAAGTCCATTTTTCTTTGAAGTGAACTTTGAATAACCAAAACCATGGCGGCACTCGTATTCATCCAGCTTTGTCTGGCATGGCTGCCAACCCGGGTTCCAGATTGTGTCACCGTCTTTTATAAAGAAATAGTGACCGTTGTTGTCCAGAGGCATATCGTTGTAGCGATAGCGTGTAAGACGGCGGAGACGGGCATCAGTGTAGAACGAATATCCACCGGTTGTATTGGAAATAAGGGAAAAGAATTTTTCGCTTCCCAAATAGTTTATCCACGGATAAGGAGTCTGTGGATTCTCGATAACGTATTCACGTTTTGCATCATCAAAGTGACCGAACTTCATGGTTCCTCCATTTTTTTCCGACAAAATCGGATTTTATGATTTTACCATAGAATATTTTGGGTGTAAAGTTGTTTGCCTCAATTGCAAACATAATGTAAGACTGTGCATCCACATCTCGTGTTTTCATGTTACAATGAGATTATGATTTCCACTCTTGCACAAAAAATCTATGAAGCCGTGCGGCTTGTTCCGTGTGGCAAAGTCGCGACATATTCACAAATCGCTGCCCTTGTCGGAAACTGCAATCTGCGTCGCTATGTGGGAAACGCGCTCCACCAGAATCCAGAGCCGGGTATCATTCCCTGTCACCGTGTCGTAAACGCGAAGGGATTTTGTTCGGGGAGTTTTGCTTTTGGCGGTCCACAGGCACAACAAAAAAAATTGGAATCGGAGGGTGTCTGTTTTGTTGATGGACATGTTGATATGGACAGATTCTGCATCACCCAGGATGATTTTGAAATGATGAATGTGGAAATGGAAATCAAAAAAAATCCCCCGCCAAAAATGACAGGGGATTAAAAATCTCAGCTATTAAGTGCGGTCGGGATTATACACGGTATACCATCTTATTTCCGTAGGAGAATACATCTTAATAATAACATCGTAGTCTCCACCTATAGGCGAAGCATACGTATTGTCGGTATAATTTGGGGCTGGCTCTCCATACTTAATTTTTTGATAGTTACCCGTTTCAAGGGCACCATGATACTTTGCCCATACTTCATATTGCTGCCCTGCAAGCGTATTATTTGGAAGAGATGAAATATCTCTTTTTGCACCATTTCCAAGCTGAGTAAACTCACAGTATCTTTCATCATTAACATAAGTTTCCCCATCAGCCTTGACCGCCCGCAGATATACATCCACATGTTTATTCTCGCAGCCAGAATTTGCCACGACCTTAAGGAAGGCAGGTGCTCCGGCAAACGCATTTGCAAGCGCCGCGCAACCAGAGAACGAGAGTGCCATTGTGATTGCTCCCACCAATCCCAATACCAACTTAGTGATTTGTGACTTTTTCATTTTTTTCCCCCTTGAAAGGTTATAAAACCTTGTTATATTTAACAGACAAAGACTACCCCAATTACAAAAACCTTGCAATAGGGAACATAAAAAAAATTTATTTTTTCTTAAACTCACGCACCCGCGCCAAGCTCGAACGCCTTTTTGTTCAGCTCAAGGAATTTCGGCGGCACACATGCTTCAAGGCTTTTTATCCAGGCTTCTTTCGGGATGTCGAAGTATGTTGAGAGCCGGCCAAGGAGGACTATGTTCACGGCTTTTGAAGAACCGGCCTGTTCGGAAAGCGTAAGGCAGTCCATCGCATCAACGTCCGCGCCTTTTTCCTGCATTTTTTCAACCAGATTTTCCGGGTAGACTGCAGCTCCCGTTATGACCGGCATCGGGTCGATTCTCTGAGTGTTTGTCACGATTTTTCCGCCGTTTTTGAGGTAAGGCATCCATCGTGCGGCTTCCAGAAGCTCAAAACTTACGATAATATCCGCCTCGCCTTTTTCGATAATCGGGGAATTTACTTTTTCACCGAAGCGAACATAGGTAACGACAGAACCACCGCGCTGACTCATGCCGTGCACTTCACTGACTTTTACATCATAATTCTGGTTCAGCAAAAGATGCCCGAGGACTTTGCTTGCCAAAAGGGACCCCTGCCCGCCGACACCAACAATCATTATATTTTTTGTTTCCATAATCATTCCCCCAAGGCACCGAATTTACACATCTGGACGCAGACTCCACAGCCAACGCACTGGGTCGAATCAATATGCGCGAGAGATTTTTTTGCACCCTGTTCAAGCGGTCTTACGGAAATTGCCGGGCATCCTATTTTCATGCAGGATTTACAGCCGGTACATTTTTCGGCGTTGACTTTCAGCGGCGGAAGTTTTTTTACCGATTTCAAAAGAGCGCACGGTCTTCTTGTGATTATGACCGACGGTTCATCTGCGGCAAGTTCTTCTTTTACAGCTTTGTCCGTCGCTTCCAAATCATAAGGGTCAACAACGCGGACTCGGTTAACGCCCATCGCATGACAGAGAGCTTCCAGATTTATTTTTGCGGCAGGGTCTCCCTTGATGTTGTAACCCGTCGTTGGGTTTTGCTGATGTCCCGTCATTCCTGTGATTGAGTTGTCCAGAATTATTACGGTGGACGCAGAATTGTTGTAGACTATATCGGCAAGTCCCGTCATGCCAGAATGAACGAAAGTCGAGTCACCTATAACGCCGACCATTTTGTGCGAATATTCTTCGCCACGTGCTTTGTTGAATCCGTGTATACCGGAAAGGGACGCTCCCATGCAGACATTCAAATCCATTGCATTGAGAGGAGCAAAAGAGCCGAGCGTGTAGCAGCCGATGTCGCCGTAAACATTGCACTTGTTTTTGGAAAGCACATAAAAAAGACCACGGTGAGGACATCCTGCACACATGACCGGTGGACGCGGTGGAATGGCATCCTCGATTGCAAGGGATTTTTTTTCTTCAAGCCCCATAGCCTTTCGCACGACAGCCTGTGAAAATTCTCCGACCATCGGGAACAGATTTTTTCCCTCAACTTTGAGTCCAAGAATCTTGCAGTGATTTTCGATAATCGGGTCAAGCTCTTCAACCACGACAAGTCTTTCGACCGAAGATGCAAAATCAACAATCTTTTTTTCGGGCATCGGATTTATCATGCCGATTTTCAAAACCGGATGTTTATCGCCAAAAACTTCCTTTACATACTGATAGCTTGTTGAAGACGTAATGAATCCGATTGATTTGTCCGAACCTTCGTCGATTCTGTTGAGCGTTGAAGTTTCCGCAAAATCAATCAAATCGTTTGTGCGCTGCTCGACCTTGATGTGTGCCTTTCTTGCCTGTGCCGGAAGCATTACACGGCTCTGGTCTTTCACATAAGGAATCGGTTCCCGCTCAATCCTCGGCTCTGGATTAACGATGCTCTGTGAATGGCAGACCCTCATGCACATTTTGATGAAAACCGGAGTGTGGAATTTCTCGCTGATTTCAAAAGCCTGTTTAGTAAAAACGCGGGACTCCTCTGAATCGCTCGGTTCAAGCATCGGGACTTTTGCGGCAATCGCATAGTGGCGGCTGTCCTGCTCGTTCTGGGACGAATGCATTCCCGGGTCATCGGCAACGCAAATCACAAGCCCTGCATCCAAACCAATGTATGAAATGCTGAACAAGGGGTCGGCGGCAACATTCAGACCGACGTGCTTCATGCAGCATGCAGAACGTTTTCCCGCAAGACTCGCACCATGAGCCGCCTCCAAAGCAACCTTTTCATTCGGCGCCCACTCGCAATAAATTTCATCGTATTTAACGGCTTCCTCGGTAATCTCCGTGCTTGGAGTACCGGGATAGCTTGAGACCACCGCAACACCCGCCTCATACATCCCCCGGGCAACGGCCTTGTTTCCTATCATCAGTTCTTTCAAAATAAAATCTCCAATAAAATCTTCAGCTTTTGTTTTAGGGAAACTTCTAAAAACTTCAGTTTTTGGAAGTAACTCTGAAAATGCGATGTTTTAACTCCTGCTATTTTCTGGAGTTAAAACTCGACGGAATCATTAAAAACTCCCTGAAAGGGAGTTTTTAATGATGACTTTAACATAAAAAAATGAAACTTACAATTGAGGAAGGAAGTATATGTTTTGTTAAAAATGATGTTCTATTCCGCTCTGTTTCATAATTGCATTTGCAGTATGACGGGATTTTATTTTTGAATCTACAGTAAAATTTCTGTTTGTGATGGGACTGAAATAAATATCGTGATCGCCCTTTCCATGTCTGACAAAACGGCATCCATTTTGCAAAAGTACTTCCCTAACTTTTTTTTCGTATTCAGCCATTATGCAAATACCTTCTCGTGACGTTCCACGCTAAAAAAAAGTGAGTTGATGCCTGGTTTTTTGTTCAGTTCAATAAGTTCTGGTGCTGCAAATCGAACCCGTTCAATCAATGCATCAAGTGATCCTCCTTCCAGCACGAGACCAGGAATATCGTCACTCTGGGCAATCCATACGCCAGCTTCTTCATCCCATGAAAAATTTACTTTATATTCCATAAGTTCACCTCCATCCTCATTATACCACATTTTAGATTTCTTGCGTCAGTTTCTCATACATTTTGAACAGCTCCGACACACACTCTGATTCTGTCATTTTCGGACTGAAGCCATTATTTACAGCGAAGCTCCCGCGTAGGCTTTCATCACTGCCTTGTCGTTTTCCTGATGTGCCTTAAATATCTTTCAGTCGATTAAGAAGTTTCTTGTCAAACGTAAAAACGCTTTCATAATGTCTCTGCAATAAACTCTTCCTCCTGTGCAACGAGTTCAGGCTTTGCATATTTTTCTGCAATTCCACGGCATGATTTTTTTGTTGTAACAGGAGTTTCTTCCACGACAATCATTGCCTGCTGATTCTTTTTAAACTTTACCTGACCAAGCGGTACGAACACATGGCCGTCATAATATGCCTTTATTGCCAACATATTGCCACCTCCATAGTTTCATTATATCACAGTTTTGAATCAAATTTAATCCAGTTTTGCGCATAAGTTGATTTTTGTCTTTTTTTATGAAATCATCTGGTTAAGGAGAAAAAAATGCACATCGGTTTTTCTTATGTCGGGCTGGTCTATTTAATCATGCTGATGGTTCCGAACATCTTCTGGGCGAAAAACAAGCCGAAGGATTACGACAGGTATGTTAAAAATGAAAACAAGGTTCTTCTTGCGTTTGAACGGACAGGGGAAATTTTGGTTTCAATAATCGCACTTGTGTTTGCCGATTTCAACCTGCGTGAGTGGACCGAGTGGTGCACGTGGCTTGTGCTTTCATTTTTATTGATGGTGCTTTACGAGTTTTACTGGCTCCGATATTTCAAAAGTGAAAAAACAATGCGCGACCAGTATTCAAGTTTCTGCGGATTTCCAGTCGCGGGGGCAAGTCTTCCTGTAATCGCATTTTTCCTTCTCGGAATCTACGGAGTGAACGTCTGGATGATTGTGTCCGTTTTGATTTTGGGAATCGGTCATATCGGAATCCATCTTGCGCATAAAAAGGAAGCGGTCGGAGAAAATAAAAAGCGGCATGTCGCAATCAGGATTTTGAAATGGACAGGTGCTGTCGTTTTGATTCTTTTATTCGGCGCAATAAGTTTTGTAATCGGCGTAAGGGATGTCCGTTTTATGAATCACCATGCGAACTACATCCACGGTGTCGATGAATCTACGTACATAAATCTGGGAGGCCAAAATCAGTATGTCCTTATGATGGGGCGGAACGTTGAAAATCCTGTAATCATCAATCTTCACGGAGGACCTGCTTCTCCAGATACGACTGCGCTTTACACTTTCGCCGACTATCTTATGGAAGATTTTACGATTGTCGGATGGGACCAGCGGGGTGCGGGGCGTACTTATTACAAAAACAAAAATGCCGACGGCGAAAACTCAACGGCAACTTTTGAGCAGGCACTTTCCGATTTGGACGAGCTTGTTGATTATGTGCGTGCGCGTTTCAACAAAAACAAAGTCATAATAATGGGCCACTCTTATGGAACGGTTCTTGGAAGCAGATACGTTCTTTTGCACCCTGAAAAAGTTTCGGACTATATTGCCGTGGGAAGCGTGGTTTCTGTTCCTGATGGCGACATTCTCAGCTATGAGGATGCACTTGCGAAAGCAAAGGCCGCCGGAGATGACACAAGCGAAATGGAAGATTTGTACATGACTTACTTGAACGACAGATTTGTTCTGTATGAAGTGTACCATCCTAAAAACACACTTCAGGACATGCTTGCGCTCAGGGAACCTGTGTCAAAATATCATCCTGCGAAAGAGGCAAACGATGCCTGGAACGGTCTTTCCTCTCCGTATTTCGGTGTCGCAGATTTGAAATGGTTTTCAAAATCAATGATCTCGCTTGAAAAATACATTGAGCTGAACAGACAGCTTTTTGATTTTATCATGTGCTACGATGCCCGCAATCTTGAAAAAGATTTCCAGATGCCCGTCCATTTTATATCCGGCTCCGAAGACTGGATATGTCCCGTGCAGCTGGTACGTGAGTATATGGATTCCATTTCCGCGCCTGAAAAAAGCATTTCGGTTCTGGATGGATGCGGACATGCACCTCAGTTTGCCTCGCCAAAAGAGTTTGCGGATATCGTAAAAAAATGTTTAAAAAATAAACCTGTTCGATAAGCGTATTATCAAACAGGTTTTATAAAACAGTTCGAAAATTCTATCCTTCGTTTTCGTATGCGACCAGATGTTCCTTGCCGTACATTTTGCGGAGGAGGGGTTTTTCGATTTTGCCGGTGGCGTTTCTTGGAACCGGGGCGAAGATGATTTTCTTTGGTCTCTTGTAGCGCGGAAGACCCATGCAGTATTCGTTCATCTCTTCCTCGGTGCAGGTCATGCCTTCTTTTATGCTGATGATTGCACCCGCTATTTCTCCCTGTCGTCTGTCCGGTAGTCCGATAACTGCAACGTCGTTCACTTTGTCAAACTTGCGGATAAAGTTTTCGATTTCAACAGGGTACAGGTTTTCGCCTCCCGAAACAATCACGTCTTTTTTGCGGTCAACAAGGAAGATAAATCCATCCTCATCCTGCCGCGCGACATCCCCGGTCAAAAGCCAGCCGTCTTTGAGCACTTCCGCGCTTGCCTCAGGATTGTTGTAATAACATTCCATGACTCCGGGTCCCTTTACGCACAGTTCGCCGCATTCACCCTGCTTTACGATTTCACCGTTGTCATCGATAATCTTACACTCCCATCCGTAACCAGGCACACCGATTGCTCCGACCTTGTTGATGTTTTCCACACCAAGATGTACGCATCCAGGCCCTATCGATTCCGAAAGTCCGTAGTTCGTGTCGTACTGATGCTTCGGGAAATAATCCTTCCAGTGCTTGATTAATGACGGCGGTACAGGCTGTGCTCCAATGTGCATGAGCCTCCACTGGTCAAGCTGATAGTCCGAAAGCTTTATGTCGCCACGGTCAAGAGCGTCAAGAATGTCCTGCGCCCACGGAACCAAAAGCCAAACGATGGTACAATGCTCGCGGCTTACTGCATCAAGAATGTACTGCGGTTTTGTCCCGCGAAGAAGAACGGCTTTTGAACCTGCGACCAGCGACCCCATCCAGTGCATTTTTGCCCCTGTGTGGTAGAGCGGAGGAATGCACAAAAAATTGTCATCGCGCGATGTGCTGTGGTGAATCTGCTCGACTTTTGCGGCGTGCATCAGAGACCTGTGTCTGTGGAGTATTGCCTTTGGAAAACCTGTCGTTCCAGAAGAAAAATAGATTGCGGCAAAATCGTCGTCCTCAATGCGAATCAACGGTGCAACGCTTGAACAGTCGGCGACAAGCTCCCGGTAACTTTCGGCAAAGGTCGGACAGTTTTCTCCGACGTAAATCAGAAGGCGGTTTTTGCTAAGGCTGTCAGCAATCGACTCGATTCGCCCTATGAACTCCGGTCCGAACAGAAGAACGTCAACCTCGGCCAAATCAGCACAATACTGAATCTCCTCGGCGGAATAGCGGAAATTGAAAGGAACTGCAATAGCTCCGGTCTTCAGTATTCCAAAATAAATCGGGAGCCATTCAAGGCAGTTCATCATCAGTATGGCAACCTTGTCGCCCTTTTTGATTCCTCGGCTCAAAAGCATGTTTGCCATGCGGTTTGCCTTTTCATCAAAAACGTGCCATGTTATTTCACGACGGTACGGCTGGTCGTTGGTGGACTGAATCAGCGAGTATTCCTTCCACGTGATGCGTCGGTTGTCAACCTGCTCCGGGTTCAGCTCAACAAGGGCAACCTCGTTTCCATAAAGTTTTGCGTTGCGTTCAAGGTAGTCGGTGACTGGCATTGTAAATTCCCCTTTTTACTCGGCATGTCCACGGAGATAAATCCACCAGTAGCCAAATCCTGTAATCACCGCTCCACCGGTAATATTTCCAAGAGTAACAGGGAGCATGTTTTTTAAAAGCATATCGACAATTGAGACACCAAGTCCCGCACCCGTCTTTAGCGAAACAAACAGTCCAGCAGGAAGGAAATACATGTTTGCCACGCAGTGCTCGAATCCGCAGAGAACAAAGAGTGCTATCGGCAGATACAGTGCGGATATTTTTCCAGCAAGCTCGCTCGCCGCCATGGAAACCCAGACCGCCATGCAGACCATGAAGTTGCACAATATGCCCTTGACAAATGCGTCTAAGAATCCCATCGTGCTTTTTGATACGGTCGTCTTAATCATAGTGTCCGCAAGAGCACCGTTATAGAGAGCATGGTCCCCTGTCGCAAAAAAGTTCGCCGCAGCCCACGCAATCGCAAGGCTTCCGACAAAGTTTCCTATATAGACGACAAGCCAGTTGAGAAGAACCCTTCCAAGCGATGCCCTTTTCTGGAACACCGGCATAATCATAAGGCTGTTTCCCGTAAAAAGTTCCGCACCACCGACAAGGACCATCATAAGTCCAATCGGGAAGACAAGCGCGCTCAAAATCCTTCCGAGAGCGGCAATAGGAATGCCTTGGGCAGCGACTGTACTGCCAAATCCTCCGAGAGCAATGAACATTCCCGCTAAAACCGCGAGACCAAACATCTTGCCAATGGGCAGCTTTGATTTCTGTACACCCGTGTCAACATAAAGGCGGGCAATTTCGGCTGGTGAATTCATACACTTTTCTCCTTGTTTTCTTCGGCATCAACCCTGTTGTGCTGCTCTTCAAGCATTTCCATGATGTGGTCTATCATTTTCTGCTTTGGATCCGGTTCATCTTCCGGGAGAGAGGCCATATATTGTTTTCTGAACGGCTTACATTCAATGACCGGGCTGGCAGTGAAAACCTGTTTCGTCGGCTCGATGATGTCGTTCAGCATATCCTCGTCCTGCAGCTTAAGGATGTGTCCGTTTATGCTGACGAGAATGACTATATCAAAAAGTCTAAGGTAGGAATCTATTTCGCGCAAGCCCTTTTTTGTGTCCGGATGTCCGGGTCTGTACCTTGTGCCGGATGGGAACACCAAAATAACTTCGCCGCGCCTCTTGCAGTCGTCCATTGCGTGCATGGCAGACAGGTTGATTTTCCTCGCCCTCTGTTCTTCAGCCTGTGCCTCCTCCGCCGATGAGGTCTGCTCCTTTTTGTCAAGGGTCCTTGTCGGGTAGATTACGACACGTGTAAAACTTTCAGCGAACGCCTTTACAATTGGATTGGCCTCGTTGAGCTTCATTCCAGCGATTGCGACAATCTTTTTTGAAAGCTCCGCAAGCTTTGGTGTCCCGAAATGCTCCAGCATGTAGCAGAACGACGGAAGGTCCGTGTTGGAATAATGCTCCATCAAAATCAGACCGTGCTTTCCGTTCTGGACCTGGTTGTAGAAATCCTCAAAATTCTCAATACCACCAAGATGACTGTCGGCGGTTGTGTTTTCGGCAACAATCTTGTCCATTATTTTTCTGGTGACTGGATTTTCGACCTGGTACACATTCGTTGCATCGATTACGGACGCGGCGGTTGAAAGTTTCGCCAAATCAGCAAATATGTCGCGATATTTTTCCTTGAGGGTCATCTTTTCCATCAGTTTCTCCAAAACTATTGTATTTGGCTGTTCTCTCCATTTTAAAACCCTTTACGGCGGGTGTCAAACTATTTTAAATCATTCATCGTCATCAACGGCAAGATCTGATTTTGGAATATTTGTAACGGTCTTTTCCGGCTCCTTGTACACAGGATTTTTCTTTCCGTTCGGCAGATACTTTCCCACAATCTTCGGGTCAAGTTTTTCCGCAAGATTGAAATGGTCGATTACCCACGAGCCAATCTTGTTGAAAAGAATCATTCCGGCGACAAGTCCCACGACAAAGCAGACCATCCACATAATCGCAAGTCCTGTTCCCGGGGCATCCTTTTTCAGCACCTTGAAATAGAAAGCGCCCGAACCAAGAAGCAGAAGGCCAATAATAAGAAAGGTCATTATTATGTTCGCGATTGTCGAGACGATTGTGAATACGGTCGTGTATGCCTTTTTATTCACCTGCGGGCTCCTTTTTCTTTTTTCCCCTGGCGGCAACTATGAACGAAATGACAAACAGAATCCCGCAGACAACAACGGCTGAGTCGGCTGCATTGAATGTGGGCCATCTCTTTGTCTTGAACCAGATTGGGAAGTACATGTCGATAAAATCAACCACGCCCTCGGGTCTGAAGATTCTGTCGATTATGTTGCCAAGTCCACCGCCCAGTATTCCGCAGATTGACCATCTCTGGAATTTGGTGAAATCCTTGTTCCTGAAGTAGATGACAAAGACCATGGCGATTACGACCAGCGGGACCGCAGTGAAGAGAATCTTTCTTAGTGTCAGCGGAAATGACGAGCCAAGACTGAACGCCACAGCCGGATTTCTGACATGAATCAGACGCAGGAAGTCCCCGAAGATTGGAATTACGGCATTCTCCTGGTCCTGTCCATAGAATGGGGCAATGTCGCTGCGTGGAATGTATTTTACAACCAATGCCTTGGTGATTTGGTCCACCGCTATAACGACGATGGTCAGAATCACCGGAAGAAGTTTCTGCAACAGAGAACTCTTGTTCGAGTTCTGGATAGATGATTTGTTTTCCATAATACAGATTATACTAAAGTCCAGTTGGAAAGTCTATAAAGACAGTTTCAAGGCCCTTTTCCTTTGCGAGCTTTTCCGCTACAAGCCTCACGCCGACAGTCTCGGTCTGGTAGTGTCCACCGGCAATCACCGTAAGCCCCAGCTCCTTGATTTTGTGGTAGTCCTGATGCCCAATCTCTCCGGTTATATAGGCATCCAGCCCCTCCTCCGCCGCCTGGTCCGCATCATCTCCAGCACCGCCGGAAATTATTCCGACCGTCCTGATTTGGTCCCTGCCGAACGGAAGAACATGGCACGGAAGCTCCCCCTCCGGAAAAAGTTTAAGGCAGACCTCGTGAACCGGAAGTGGATTTTCAAACTCACCCTTCACGCCAAGCTGCATCCCGCGCCAAAAACCAAACGGCTGAACATTTTTAAGACCCATGCGGCGCGCAATGCCAAAGTTGTTTCCGACCTCATGGTTTGCGTCAAGAGGAATGTGTGCCGCATAGAGCGCGATGTCGTTTTTGATAAAGGGGGACACCCTTTTGTACATGGAGTCCGTAATCCGCTCGCACTGTCCCCAGAAAAGCCCATGGTGGACAAAAAGAAGCCCGGCACCAAGTTCTGCCGCTTTTTCTGCGGTAGCCTCACATGCGTCGGTCGCGAAAGCTACTTTTGTAATCTGTTTTGAGTCGGGAGCGGAATTCTGAATCTGCACGCCGTTCAGCGAGACATCGTTTTTAAAATCCGCCAGATGCAGAAATGAGTCAAAATAATTGGAAAGCTCGTTCAGTGTCATTCTGATTTTTCCTCCGCAGGTTTTTCTTCAGCCACATCTTTCTTTGCCGCACTTTCTTCCTTTGCAGAATCTTCTTTTGCCACATCCTCCGCTGGCTTTTCAACTTTTGGACGCGCAGAATTTACAGCCTCGTCTATTGATTTTTCAAGGATTCCGGCAACATGGCTTGACATATAGAAACTTCCGTCCCTTTTGAATCCAAGGTACTTCGCCAAAAATGGGTCGGTGGATTCCACAGGGCCATAGCCGGGTGTCGAGTAAGACGAAATCGTGCCAATGTCAAATGTACCCCTGACCACAGATTTTTCGGCACCGCGTATTTCGGTGTAGACAGACTGGTCCTCTCCATCGCCGACAACAAAAACACGGTCGCTTTTTGACGGTTCCACCATTTTTATCAGGGCAAGGACGCTCTTAACATAGTTTTCGCTCTTATGCTTTATAGCCTCCGCATAGATTTCAGGTTTCTTTTCCTTGCAGAACAGGAGAGCGAAACGTCGGAAAGGCTGGTTGTCCCAAAAATTTCCAAACCACGGAACATCGTCGGAATAAAAATCGGCGGAATAGACAGTGTATCCATCGCGGGCCAGCTTTACAAAAAAGGGTTCGTACAAATCGGTGGACGAAAGCTCTCCCGGCACAAAGACAATCACGCGGCTCTCGTTGAAGGGATTGGATGTCACATCCGTGGATATGTATTTTTTGAGAAAAAGTGTGCGCTTCTGGGATGGAGACGTGTAGTCATGGAATCCACCCTCAACAGTTCCGGCGTAGACTTTTGATGTAATCGTCACTCCATATTTTTTTGTATCAATCTTTCCGGGACGCAGAATGATTATAAAAACCATCAGAACTACCGCAAGAATCAGGTTTATTATAGAAGAAAGTGAAAAAAACACCCCATAGTGGTCAACGACAAGCCTGTGCCTGAGCCGGGAAAGTGCGTTTGAATTCCAGAGCGTCACCAAAAGCGCAAGTCCCAGAATCAGTATGCCAAAAACCGAAAGCCCGAACGAAAGCAGATTCAGGATAGAGAGTATAAACGTGACAAGTGGAACCACAGCCAGAAAATCCTGACGAGCGGCCTGCATAAAAAAAATTCTGGCGCATGAAAGCCCTATCAACGCCAAAATAAAAAGCTCGGATAAAAGTTCGTAAGTCATAGCACGATTGTATATCAAAAACATGGCTTGTGCAAACAGGGTTTCGGCCCTGTTGACTCTACATGAAAAGAAAAAATTCCTTGCGGGTGGGTATACATTTTTTTCAAACTTTGATAATATATATTATGTTTTAAAATCAAGAAGGACAGTTGTTGGATCTGTTCGTGGTTTTTAAGGTTTTTTAAACTAAGGAGTTTGTTATGTCATTAAAGAAATCTTATTCAAAAAAGGACCCCTCCAAGTGCAAGGTAACTTTTACTGTTGAGGCGGAAGCAGCTCAGAATGCGGAAACAATAACCATCGCCGGTGATTTCAACAGCTGGAGCAGCACCGCAAGCAAGTTGAAGAAAGCAAAGGACGGTTCCTTTTCCACCACACTGACCCTCGATGTCGGCAGGGAATACCAGTTCCGCTATCTGATTGACGGAAAAAGATGGGAGAACGACTGGAGCGCGGACAAATACATTCCAGCCCCATTCTCACACACGGACAACTCCGTTGTAAGCTGCATCCCAGAGTAAAAGAAAGCCTTTTTTAATCAATAAATTCACGTCCCTCTGCACAGACAGGGGGATTTTTTCTTTTCAAATCCACCAGCGAAATCCCCTCCGACCGAATAGGACAGTCTTTTCTTAAAAGAAATTTGTTTTTTGCCGATAATAGTGTTATCCTATTGTCTGAGAATCTATAATCAAGCTAGACTCTCGCACCATACAGATGTCGATGTATGGAATAGACCTTGGGGTTTGTGAGTGACAAATGAAACAGGAAGCTTCTATAAAAACATCTCTCAGGATTGTCTTTCTCTATATCCTTGTGCTGGTTTTGGGAATCGTGGTTTCTGCCGCGCTTTACACAGTCTATACCCTGTGCAAAAACATGATTGCGGGCGGTGGGCTAAAGGTGTTCAACCTTGGCTACTTTGTGACGGGAATCAACGTGTTCTCGCCGCTCGTCGTGATAGCCGCAGGCCTTGTGATGATTTTATATCTAATCCGCTACTCGATACGCAAAATCCTGCCTTTCAATCTGTTTGTGATTGCGTACATAGCGGTATGGGTTTTCCTGCTTCCCCTGAACTATTCGGTCGTGTCAAAAATCTCCACTACAACTCCACCGACGGAAACCGCAAAAACACTCACAAGCGACTATTTCCGTACCGGCAAGACTGGAAATGTTTTCTACTACTCATCCATTGTAAACGAAAACACTGCGGACGGAATCTGCATAGACAAAGTGGACGAATCCACATACACATTCAACAATGTCGTCATACCGAGAAACGAAGGATTTTCCGACAGCCTGATTCACAAGTCCATAGGAATGCCCTCGCTGATTGAGACCATGCTTTCCTGGGCAAAAATGTTTTTCAACATAGCGCGGCAGGCATGGGAATCCGGCTTCCTTGGGTGGCTTTGTTTTGCCTCAATCTCACTTGCGCTGGCCTCAACCGCTGGACTAAGCTTCATCTCAAAGTGGCGGATGGTCAACGTTCTTTCTGTCTGCATTGTCACCGTGGGGATTCTGGTCCTCAACATACTGGCATACACAAAATCCTTCATGGACCCGGCCAGAGTATTTCTGGAGGGAGCGATGTCAAACATCCCGATAAAAAATCCGCTCATCGTCCTGATGAACGTACTCATATTCGTGATTCTTTCTCTCCTTGGATTCATTGTACAGAACAAGCGTAGAAAAGAGGACAAGGCCCTATACGCAGATCCATACGGAAAGGAGTTCGCATGAAAAAGACACTTCCCACACTGATTGTATACACTCTGTTGATTTTTGCCATCTGCATGGCTGTCACATTCTGCTACCGTCCGATTCCGGAACTCAACCCCGGCGATGACAACAGATATAGATTCATCCGCGGAATGATTTGGTTTTGGACCTTCTTCCCCGCCATACTTGTGAGTGGATTCGCCATAGGCTGCTCGATTGCGTGGAAAAATCAAAAGGTCGGCTCCAAAAAGCGTTTCTCGGAAGAAATGTTTTCCCGCTTCGGTGGCACAATTCTTTTGGCACTGGCAATAACGCTTCTTCTTTCGTTGAACCATGAGGTGCTTCTGCCAAACACCACGCGGACTTTCGACACTCTTGTAAACGGACCGACAGAACTTTCCGCGGCAAAAAAATCGGCACGGGAGCTTCTTGAGTCGAAAAATCCAGAGTTCTCATATCCATGCGCGCTCAGGGCATACAAGATTTGTCCGGCAGACCCGGAGACCAGCGAACTTTTGAAGAAGGCAAAGAATGCCCTTGACCTGGCCTACGACCGCTCTCTCTACGACAACGACAAAAAAACAACGGTGACAATAAATGACTCAATGCCCCTGCACACTGGAGACTGCAACCACACGGCAACCGAGCTTCTGGAAAAATCAAACCAGGCCGCAAAAGAAGGTGACTGGTATCTTGCGCACTACTGGGCCAACCTTGCCATAAAGGCATCCACCGGTGTTGACTCCATACTGCAGGACGCAAAAATCGCATCCGCAAACGCATGGAACGAACTGAAAAATCCATCAGGATTCGACACTGAGGAAAACTATATTTTCTACAACAGGAAGATGGCCGCATACAATGCCCTTCTTGCCGAAAACACCAGCGACAATCTTAAGGCCTACTATATTTTGAAGGACCTCAGCGAAAATGGCCACGGCGAAGACCCGGATGTAGTCCGTTTCCTTGCACGTGCGCAGGAGAGAGTTGAGAACGAGTATTTCTTTATAGACGAAGCGGACAGCATCGACAAGCTCAAGAACATTGGCGACGTGTATTTTGCGCTCGCGGATCCAGAATCTGGAACAAAAAATGTCTACTATATTAAAGGTATCATGGATTCCGGGACCGTCCGTTATCTGGAGGGACTTACCGTTGCCACATTCTCAAAAAGCGGAAAATTCATCCGCTCAATGTACGCACCGATTGCAAAAGTCATTCCACAGAGCGTCACAACTTTTGAGGGAGACTCGCTTTCAATCAAGGGCATATCAAAAAGCTGGAAAAATGTGCCGCACATAATGCTTCAGGCGGTCGATAGAACTTCGTCCGGCATTGTCACAAAACCGGTCTACTCATACAGCATCACAAATCTACCGGAAGAAATTCTTTTGGCAGAGGGAATGAGCGCGGCAAAAGTGTACGACAGAACAAGTGTTGAAGACCCGCTGGCTTTCCAGACCCAGAGATTGAATGTTGTCCAGAGACTACCGGAGACACGGTCCATCACACTTTCCATGCCTTACAACGATTTTATCGCAATCAACGATGCAAGCGACGGTCCGGAGAGAATGGACTTGATTACGCTCTCGCAGTTTGTAAAAAAAGCCACATCATACGGATTCTCGCGTGAAGTTTTCTACAAGGATTTTGTTGGTCGCACACTCTATCCTCTTTTCCTACTGTGTCTGATGATTTTCTGTGCCACGTTCGGATGGAACTACAGGATTATGGCAGGCGACAATGTGCAGTTCAAGTTCCGCTGGATTTTCCTTGTCCCTGTCGCGGGTGTGGCGGCATACATAATTCTGGAGTTCGCAAACTATGTCTACAACATGGTGAACTATGTGATAGCCGGAGCATGTGGAGGAGCGGCATTCCCTGTTTCAATAGGACTGTACGTGGCCCTGCTGATTGGTGTGTCCATCCAGT
Organism: uncultured Spirochaetaceae bacterium; assembly: GCA_902783155.1. Classification (GTDB taxonomy): domain Bacteria; phylum Spirochaetota; class Spirochaetia; order Treponematales; family Treponemataceae; genus Treponema_D. Next base: position 247 of record CACZPR010000066.1, on the reverse strand, counting down.
TCCTTTGCCGCCACGACAAATAGTGCACCAAAACAACAGATTTAATAGGATTGGAATATGAAAAAAACTAACACAGCTATGGCCGCTGTTCTGGCGGCGCTCACTTTTTCGGCGGTATCATGCGCAACGTCCGGCTCCCTTTCTTCGGAAGCGGGAAATCCATCCGGCTCCATGTCCGGCACATCGATTGGCAAGGGCAGCACAAACTACGCAACATTCCTTGGCGAATTTGACCCGCAGAGGCTCC
>CACZPR010000065.1 GCA_902783155.1 uncultured Spirochaetaceae bacterium | reverse complement strand
GGCCAGAAGCTTATCCTGTTTTCCTGTCGCGTCCACCTTCTCTTTTGTCTTCCTTCCGTCCCTTCGCTGTCAAATAGCTGTGCCGCCTTTCTGTTGTGACGACAAATGTTAATATATCATCTCCATTCTCCTCTGTCAACTCCGGAATCCATTTTTTTTAAAATTTTTTCATTTTTTTCAAAAAAACATAAATCCAGCAAAAGACCACATCAATCTTTAACTTTCGCAAAACACGGGAACATCAGAATTGTAAAAATCCATTATATCAATCATACAAAAAAAATTACGCTCCAACCAATTTGCACAAAGTTTCGGCCCATATTCCATCCTTGAAATCAAAAAAATCCCGGGGACCATATTTTTAAGCCCACTGGCTCAAATCAGCATAAACACATTTCTTTTCTCAACGCGGAAATGACACTTGAAGAAAGAAAATAGAAATTCTATGATATGATAACAAAGTTGAATGAATGCTAAAGTGGCAGGAAAGCAGTTGTTTACCGGAGATTTACTAACACCGCTTCATAAACAAATTTGATTTAGAAATCGGACCTGCTTGGCACCCCCGTTGACTACTTCACCGGTCAAACATGGAGGACAAAATGAAGAAATCGTTCTTTTTAGTTTCCGCTTTTTTCATTCTCTTTACATTTTCAAGCTGCTCTTCAAGCAAGTTTGAGAATGACGATGATATCATTCTTATCCTGAAATGTGAAAATGGTGACGTACATTATTCAAATAACGCCGATGAAAAAAAGGCCGTTCTAAAAATATTTAATTCTTCCAGAATTCCTGATTTTACTGCGTTTATTCGTTATTTTGAAACTTTCGTATATACAGATATTGTTTATCTTTTCAATAAAAAAGAATTTGAGATACTGGAAGAGTACAAAATCAACATAGACGACAAAGCGTGGGGGCCGGGCGCAATATTTTTTCCTAAGAACCTCGACAAAATGATTTCACTTCTCCACAAGGCAGTAAAACATGAAGACGAAATCGTAAATCAGAATGAACGAAGACAATTTATCGAGCAATTGAAATCAGATGAAAATGTTGTTTTCATACAAAAAGATATAAACCTGATGAGGCAGGATGGATATTTCAAAATTTATGTTCCGGCATCAAGCAAAGAAGAAATGACAAGCCGGAGAATCGGTGAAATTGAAAAAGAACTTGGAGACCTCTATGGTTATGCCGCCGTTTTTGCCATAGACTTGCTGCCCCTGAACTTTTTACCAGAAGAGCAAGCTGCGGAGCTGACTGTTCACGGGCCGATTGCGTTTTATGAAAAAATTGAAAAATATAGAAAAAGCGAATTTAAAGAAGCCAACTGGTATAAATCGGTAGTGTATTATACGAAGGAATGACAAAAACATCGGGACGGTGCAAAACAAAAAGCCATTTCTTCGCCGATACATTTTTATTCCAAAGCGGCGGGGAAAAACGGAGCTATTCCGCAGAGGGGGTAGCCGATTCTTTAGATGAGGCGCAGGGGGAGACTTCCCCCTCCCAAATGCAATTTCTGGCATCACCCCATATTTCAGTGCATGATACGATTGGTCAAAGAAGGGTCTCCAGCTCGTGAAGATTTTTGGAGCCAACAATTATTTTCTCGACGCTTCCATTTTTTATAATCCAGACGGAAGGTATCAGCTGCACGTCGAACGAATCCTCGCGCGGGACAAAATCAACGCTCCCATCCAGGGTGACGCTTTTTACAATGTTTCCCCAGTTCAGCGATTTTTTTTCGACATAAAAATTGAAATACTCGGAATCGTCATCAAAAGGCATACCGATTATATTTGATTTTGCGGCCATGCTTTTTATAAAATCCAGATTGTCCTTGCAGTACGGACACCATGTTGCCCAAAAGAAAATTGCGAAGTTCTGGTGCTCGTTTTCGTAGTCGGAAAGAGTTTTTTCCACGCCATCGAATTTTACAACAAGGCGGTCCTTTTCCCACGATGAATACTTTTTTTGAGCGGACTCCAGAGTGTAGCTTTTGTTTCTCATGTCCTTTTGGATTTTTGGCAGAAAATATGTTCCTGCGAAATATCCAAGCACACAGCCGAGAGCAAGACAGACAGCGGCAACAAGAATTGCGATATTTTTTTTCATGTGTTCTCCAGTTATGAAAGTCAGATTTTTTTCAATGTTGGCAAGAGACCACCGGCAAGCATCCCAAAAGATGATTTACCGATGGTCAAGTCCGTGCGTAAGGAAAAATCAGTGCTTTCCTAGTTCAGTTGGTATTTTTCCTGCATTTCGTCGTAATCTGATTTATCAAGTTTTGAAACCTTGAATTCCTTATCCCTGTCGTAGTAGGCCTGGTAGTAAAGTGTTTCGCTGGCGTTGTCGATGTCGGCAAGTTTCGGATCCACAAGGACGCTTCCCTCGACGATGTAAGCCGTCTGTCCGTAGATATACGGAATGTAGAATGACTTATATCTCAGGACCGCGTCCACCAGTGCCACCGCGCCGGGAACCTGGTTCAGGGCATTGTCAACAGCATCCTCAATTGTTACATTGAATTTGGTCGGGATAATCACGATTATGTGCGCGATGTCGGTTCCCTCCACTTTCTGATTGCTACGCTTATATTCCGCAGCCCTGCTCCAGTCAATGTTCTTTGTAGAGATGACAGTAAACGCACCCAATCTTGAAACGCAGCTTGTACAGATGACGCACGCAAAGATGCTTAATGCAAGAACTATTTTTTTAATCATTCCGCAGCCTCTCATCTTCCGTAGCACTTTCCGTTTCCGGCGTAATAGTACTCGCTGTAGCCCTGGATTGTTGCCTTAATCTGGCACGCGCTCGAAGAATTTTCAGTACTCAGGTATGAAAATCCGCCTGCCTTTGCCGCCATCTCCTCCGCATCGCATGAGAACCACAGGAACGAAAGTCCAACCACTGACGCCACGACCAGTCCCTTCAAAACTCTTTTCATAATAACTCCTTGCCATTTTTTATTCTTGGCGGAATTTTTTTTAACCCGAAGCGAGCGTTAGCGAGCTTCGGGTTAAAGGGCTTTGTCAAGCCCTTTAATTCATCCTAGGATGAATTAAAAAAAATTTATGAAAAAAATTTGTGAAGGAAAAAGAAATGAGAAAATCTTTTATGCCATTGGGGTGTTGAAAAAGGTTTATCTATTTTAACTCTATTGACACCGTTTCATCGGCATTTTCCGGAGGGGTATCTGACGCTGCCGAGTCGGATTTTTCGGTGGATTTTTTTTCTTTTTTGATGCTCTCCAAAGTATCCTCGTGCTTTTTTATGTCGGCCTTGATTTTGCGGATTGAATCGACAAGCTCAGAAAGGGCCAAATCGTCGGTCAAGGAAATCTGCTCAAGTTTCTGTCCGTCAATTTTTTCGAAGATGTTTTTTCCCAAATCAGAATACTGCTTGGCAAGTTTTGATTTCAGCTGCCCAAGTTCAATGCGGATAACCGACTTGTCGCCAAAATCGGAAATGGCATCGCCCGCTGCCCTGAATCCTTTTTTTCCGGACTCCGCAACCTTGTCAATAAAATCAAGCACGCTGCTTCCAAAATTTTTTTCACCGGCCATAAAAAACCTCCATGGGAATTTTTCCGCATCAGTATTTATAGGGAGCCAATGCCCTATACTCACAATAATAACGCTTTTTTTGCCGTGGGGCAAATTTTTTTTATGGATTTTTGAATGCGGCTATGGATTCAGAGTCCACTCTCCGTACTTGTCAACAATCTCGGTCTTCATGCTGGACATTGGTCTCCAGGCCACGGACAAAGTTATGGACGGATCAAAATTGTACTGCTTTCTTCCACCATCAGTAACAAGACGTGGACTTACGCTGAAACTTGCCATCAAATCCCAGTCGTGCAGATTGTGTGTCGCCGTCACTTTCAGATTTTTGAGCTTGAATCCGGACGACTTTCGTTTTGTCTGCTCGGGGTCAAAAAAACAATCGTCGCCCAAGAACGCAAACGAGTTGAGCAAATCAATGAAAATATTTGTCTCGCCTGGAATCTGGATTCCGTTGTTCGCAAGCCCCTGGAAATATCTGTAGATTACGGAGTTCTTTGATTCGGACGAGAAGGTCAGGTCAAGCACATCGTTAATCTTGAAGGTAATTGACGGAGCGAAACGGAAATAGCTGTTGGTCTGTCTTATGCAGTCAAAAACTATTGATGTATTCAGCGACGGAGTGAACACAAGTTTTTCATCGAACCACTTGAATGTCTGTCCTGGAAGTGTGTAGCTGAGCGAAATATTGTCCGCGAGAAACTGCTTTTCACTTTCAGCAACCCATCCGGTGTCAGCGTCGAAATTGTATTTGTAGCTTGTGGACATGACAAAGGCAAGCGAAAGATTGTTCCACGAGAGCGAAAGTTTCAGCGCGTCGGGTTTGAATGTCTCCCAGTTGAAATTGAACGACTCGTTGAACGTGAGGGCATTTTTTGTTCCTGTGAAAAAATTTGCGGTGAGGCTCTGCTTGAACAAATCCGGTTTCCATATTTTTTCGCCGGACGAGTTTTTGGAGCTGGAGACACCGTTGGAAATTGAAGTTGTTATGTAAGGAAAAACAAGTTTCAGTGTTGCCGAATATGAGTCGTTCTGTGGCGGCAGATTTGATGTGAGCGTGAGCGTCTGTGAAAAATCCGTGTCCTCCACTGCGGAAAAAGTTCCAGACAATGAATGTGCAGTTACGCTGTTGCTGTCGGTAACATCAAGTCCATGGAATTTCCACTCTGGATTATCCGCGTCGCCAAGAAATTCCGTTCTCAAAATTTTTGCGCTGTTGCTCCATGTCAGTGACGAGCCTTTAAACATTTTTGTATAAATGAGCGGACTGAATGAAACCGTCGTTGTCCCGGCAAGATTCATGCTGAACGCACTGTAGTCAGATTTACGGACGGATGCCGCGGATGTTTCTGAATATCCATCCAGATTCGGGTGGGTCTGGTAGAGCGGACTGAATGAAAGGCTTGTGCTTACAGAAAGAAAGTCGCCACGGTATGAGAGCTTCCCCGAAAGATTTGCTGGAACCTTTATCTGCCAGTAGGTTGACTGGAGGTCGGTCCACTTGAAATCGGACGAGCATATCAGATTTGTTGCGCTGTAGTTTATCTGCGAAGTGAACTGCGGCTCAACGCTATATCCCAAATCAAATTTAAGTCCCTCGATTTTTTGCACGGAACTTGAAAGGCTTGCCTCCAGATTTGGAAAATCACTTTCCTTCAGTGCGAGATTTTTCCGTGGCTCAGTTTCCTGCTGATTTTTTTCCTGTTGATTTTTTCCCTGTTCATTTTTTTCCTGTTCATTTTTTTCCTGCTGATTTTTTTCATCAGTTTTTTCAGCAATCTTGTTTGCGTCAAATTCATCTGGAACGGAAAGCGGTATTTTAAACTCGGGCGGAGTTTTTGATGAAGGCGGCTCCACCGATTTTGATGAATATGAAAAAATTGTTCCACCGATTTTGCTGGAAATTTTTAGCGGCGTAATCTGCGATGGATAATAGAACATCCTTTCGGGCGTGTTGGTTCTCCAGTTGTCCGTTGTCGGAAGTGAAGATGCGGACATTGAGCTGAACACAAGCGACGACGATGCGGAAACAGACGGATTTGAAATATACGGTTTTGAGGCCTCCGGAAGTGGTATTGTATACGATGCGTTCGCGTTCCATGAGAATGATGAAATTGTGCTTTGCGAAGACGACGAACTGTTTGATTCGGACCCGCTTCTTGTCAAAAATCCAATCCAGTCCATGTATTCGGAACGGTCGTCAAAATCGCCCTTGAAAAATGGGTCTGAATAAAACGGCATGGCAAGGCTGAACGAAAACGGTTTGTCCAGGCGCAGGTTGATTGAGCCGGCATATCTGAACGGAAGTTTCAATCCCAAAAAACTGGAGCCGTCGTTGTACATTTTCCCGGCTGATGAATATGGGATGTACGAGTCGCTTGTCGCATTGTAGAAAAGGGTCCTTGAAAAACCGATTTTAAAAAATCCATTCGCGGATGTCAAAAATTCATTTGGCTTTGCCGCGCCCTCAATTCCAACCATTCCACCAAAATTGGTGTAGTAGTCCGCCATGACTTTTAAATACGTTGATGTGTCGCCCTTATAATCTTCCTCAAGATTGTGGAGAACAAGACCTTCCCTCACCTGCTCCTTGAGTGTGTTGGATTTCATAAAATTAAAAAGCTCCGCACCTGCATCGTCCTGTTTTCCGGTGGATGTGTCCAGAGGTTTTCGTCCAATCAGATAAGTCGTTGTGTTGAAAAAATATCCCTTCCTTTTGTCATAGCCGAACGATGGATTAAAAATAAGCTCGTCCTTCGGATAATAGAATGCTGGAAGATACATGACCGGAACATGTCCGATAAAAAGAACCGCATTAAGGAAAGCGAATTCATTTCCCGGAAGCAGCCAGATTTTTGATGCCCATATTTTCCAGTGCGGATCCTCCTCGTCACAGAAAGTCATTGTAGCGTTTTTAAAAACGACAGTCTGTGAGGAATCCCGCCCAAACATTTCCGATGAAACAAAAATCTTTGAACCGGACGGAAGATTTATTGCATCGCTCGAAGCCTGGATTGCCTTTCCGTTGTCGAAAATTCCTTCCATGGTTTCCGTGTTGAAAAGAAGCGTCTCCGCAGAAATATCCTGTGTGCCCGATGCTCCACCGGTCTGTTTTAACGTGACTGCTCCCTCGGCATAGACCATGTTTGTAGCGCGGTTGAAAACAATTTTTGAAGCCGTTATTTTTGTTTCGGTTCCGTCCTTTGAAACTGAAATGGAAACCGCGCCAGTCAAAACAATCTCGTCATCTCCGGTCTCTTCGTTTTTTTTGTATTCGGTTTTCTGCGCGTTCTCTATCTTTATGTTCGTTACGTTTTCATCTGCAAACGCAACCGGCATGCCCGCGGACAAAATGAGAAAAGCGAGAATCAATGATTTACCCGCAGATAAAAAAATCTTTTTCAGGCAGACTTTATTTTTCACCGTCCCTTTCCTTTTCCCTCAAAAGCATTTCGGAGATGAATTTTCCGGTGTAGCTCTTTTTGTTTTTCGCAACTTCTTCCGGGGTTCCTGTCGCAATGACCGTTCCACCGCCCGATCCACCTTCGGGTCCCAAATCGATTATCCAGTCGGCCTGACAGATTACGTCCATGTTGTGCTCAATCATGACGACGGAGTTTCCCTTGTCAACAAGTTTTTGAATCACTTCCATGAGCTGCTTTATGTCGACGAAGTGAAGCCCGGTGGTCGGCTCGTCAAGTATGTACAAAGTTTTTCCGGTCGAAGGTCTTGCAAGTTCCGCCGCAAGTTTTACGCGCTGTGCCTCTCCTCCGCTCAAAGTCAATGCGTTCTGCCCGAGCTGGATGTAGCCAAGCCCCACATCGTTTAACATGCGAAGTTTTTTGTAGATGTGCGGAATCCCCTCGAAAAAGTCGCAGGCCTCCTCAACAGTCATGTCAAGAACGTCGCTGATTGATTTTCCCTTGTACAGAACCGAAAGAGTCTCCTGATTGAACCGTCTTCCATGGCAAACGTCGCACTGTATGAAAACGTCGGGAAGGAAATTCATTTCGATGGTAATCGTTCCAGCACCCTGACAGTTTTCGCACCGACCGCCCTTCACGTTGAAAGAAAAACGTCCGCTCTTGTATCCGCTTGCCTTTGATTCAGGAAGAGACGCAAAAAGTTCACGGATTTTGTCGAACACACCGATATAGGTCACAGGATTTGAGCGCGGAGTTCTACCAATCGGGCTCTGGTCAATATTGATCACCTTGTCAATCGCATCAAGCCCGGAAATTTTTTTGTGCGCTCCAACAGGATAGTCGGTTTTCATTATGGAGTTACTGATTGCAGGATAAAGCACGTCGTTCAAGAGTGTTGATTTTCCGCTTCCCGACACTCCAGTAATGCACGTGAACGTTCCTAGAGGAATCTTTGCAGAAATGTTTTTGAGATTGTGCTCCGTCACTCCGTCAATCGAAATGAATTTTCCGTTTCCTGCGCGCCTCTCTTTCGGAATCTCCATCTTGATTTTTCCCGCAAGATACTGACCAGTGACGGAATCCTCAACGGCCATGACCTGTTCTGGTGTTCCCGATGCCATGATTTTTCCACCATGAACTCCCGCACCGGGACCAATATCAATCAGCCAGTCTGCGGTGCGCAAAGTCTGCTCGTCATGCTCAACGACTATCACAGTGTTACCCAAATCGCGGAGATAAGTGAGGCTGTCGATAAGACGCTGGTTGTCCCTCTGGTGAAGACCTATCGAAGGCTCATCCAGAATGTACATCACCCCTGTAAGCCCGGAACCGATCTGCGTTGAAAGACGGATGCGCTGTGCCTCGCCGCCCGAAAGAGTTGCAGCAGAACGTTGCAGTGTCAGATATTCAAGGCCGACATTCTTCAAAAAACTTAGCCGTGAATTTATTTCCTTTAAAATCTGCGATGCAATTTTTTTCTCAGTTTCGCTGAAATCAATATTCTTGAAAAAATCTATGGTATCCAGAACCGAAAGCTCCGTAAGGTCCCAGATGTTTTTTCCGCCGACGGTCACACACAGAGCCTCTGGCCGCAGACGTTTTCCAAGGCAGCTCTGGCACGTGCAGTGGGACATGAATTTTTCTTCCATGCGTTCCCTCTGAGCATCGCCCCAAGCTTCTGAATAACGCCTCTTCATGTCGGAAAGGACACCAAGCCACGGTCTCTTGTATTCGCTGAAACCTTCACCGCTCTGCTTTCTGTATGTCCATGTAAGGATTTTGTCCGGGTCCCCGTTCCACAGATAGTCGAACTGTTTTTTTGTAAGCGAGTCCAAGGGGTCGTCCAAAGAAAATCCAGCGGAATCTGCAACGGCTGAAAACATGCAGTGGTTCCATTCGCTTTCCGGATTGTAAAAAGTAATCGCACCCTCGTTGAAAGAAAGACTTTTGTCCGGGACAATCAGTTTTTCATCCCACTCAAGTTTTTCACCGAGACCGGTGCACTCAGGACATGCTCCGAAGGGATTGTTGAAAGAAAAAAGACGCGGCTGGAGTTCGGGAATGGAAATTCCACATTCGGGACACGCATTTTTCTGGCTGAAAAAAACTTCATGCTCAACATAGTCACCGTCATCCTTTGTCTCACGCCTCAGTGCAATCATGATTCCGTTCGAACTTTTCAGAGCCGTCTCAACCGAATCAGCAAGACGCTTACGGATGTCCCCCTTCAAAACGATTCTGTCCACGACGATTTCTATAGTATGTTTTTTTTGTTTGTCCAGCTTGATTGAATCCTCAAGCTCAACCATCAGGCCGTCAATCCTTGCACGCACGAAGCCGGATTTTTTTGCATCGTCAATGATTTTCTGATGCTCGCCTTTTTTACCGCGGATTATCGGAGCAAGAATGGTTAGTTTCGTTCCCTCATCCCATCCAAGAATGGTCGAAATAATCTGGTCCACCGACTGCTCGTTGATTTCGCGTCCGCACTTTGGACAATGAGCCTTACCGATTCTGGCATAGAGCAGCCTGTAGTAGTCGTAGATTTCCGTGACCGTTCCGACAGTTGAGCGTGGGTTTTTGTGAGTCGTTTTCTGTTCAATGGAAATGGCAGGAGAAAGACCCGTAATCAAATCGACATCGGGCTTGTCCATGCGGCCTAAAAACTGACGTGCGTAACTTGAAAGGCTCTCCATGTAACGACGCTGCCCCTCCGCAAAAAGAGTGTCGAACGCAAGAGAAGATTTACCGCTTCCGCTTAGCCCGCTCACAACGACAAGCTTGTTCCTCGGAAGCTCCACGCTGATATTCTTGAGATTATGCTCGCGCGCACCCTGAATCGTTATTTTTTCACCGCATGTCACCGGATGGATTGCCACCTGGTTCTTTTTCTCACTAGCCTTCATAGCTGGACATGATAGCGGAAAATCAATGAAAATTCAATTCGTTGCAGGGAATTGACTGCAAACTGTCGGTAAAGCCGCTGGAAATTCAGAAGATTTAATTTTAATTTAACGGATTTTTTTATATTGACGGGAAAGTATTTCTATGTTATAAAAATCGTTAGTGAGGCTCGCTCTCCTCTAAAGAGCAAGTTACAAGAGGTTTTCCTTGACCTTAACAAGGAATTTATACGAGGCATATCGCGGCCTTTATGCGCGAAACTTAACAAGGCAGGCTTCGAGCTTGCCTTTTTTTATGGGTTAACTATGGATAATTTGAAAATATATGAAATACAAAATTCTTACATTGATTATCTTGTGCCTTTTGCTCCGCATCTGTTTCATAAATCAAGAAAACGAGCGTAAATATATTGGAATTATTCTGACAGTAAACGGGTTGGACTATTTTGCACCTCTTTCTTCTTTTAAAGAGAAGCATAAAAAAATGAAAAATAACATGGACTTTCTCAAAGTGGGAAATTACGCTGTTATAAATCTTAACAATATGTTTCCTGTGCCTGAATCTCAGTGCAATTATGTAGATATTTCAAAAGAATCAAATCCATCATATAGAGCATTGCTTTCAGCAGAGTACCGTATCATCACCTCACTGACAGACAGAATTGTAAAAAATGCAAAATCACTTTACGAATATAAAATGAAAAATGGAGATACAACACCACTCGCAAAAAGATGTAATGACTTTAAATTACTTGAAGAAAAATGTAAGGAATATTCCGGTTCAGGTAAGAAATAGAAACCTAAGGTAACACTGAATAATCCGAAAGAGAATTATTCAGTGTTGTGAAAATCTTTAGCAGAATATTTTCGTCACGCCCAGGCTTTTTATCCGGCCACAGAAACCTTAAATTCCACGGACATCTCTTTTCCGTTCCAGTCGGTGATTACAAGTTTTCCGCTTCCTGATTTTCCCTTTGACCTGACGTAACATCCAGAAAGTCCACCCTTGAAACTTACGGCAGACGGACCAATCAGCTCAACGTCACCCTCGCATCTCAATGAAACGGCTTCCTGGAAATACGGCTGTAGATTTCCGTTTTCATCGACGGCAGAAAAACGGAGCGGACTCACATCGTAGGTCGTCTCCTCAAAAAGTTCGGTTCTTGAAACATCCACACGTAGGGAAACGTTTCCTCCCGGGCAGACCACAAGCGTCTTTACAGGCTTTCCGTCCCTGAACGATTCGAACTTCCATGCGTTGGCAGTTCCACCCCAGTTTCCGATGTACTTTCCGTAGATTGCAACCATCTTGTCCATATTGATTTTTCTGAACAGATAGATGAACGCTCCGAGCATCTTGTATTTGAACGGAAGATTTTCAAGTCCATATTTTTGCGCGGCGAACACAAGTTTTTTAATCCGCTCGCTGTCTTTTTTGCTGTAGCCCTCCTCGTCAATCAAGCGGTTTCCAATGCAGTCGTCAATCAAAATCGGACCATGTTTCAGATGCGTAAAACTTGTGTCAGAGGATTTGTATTCCTTGATGAATATTCCGTCCACCGAAACGCGAACCGAATCGGCATTGGTCAAAATGTACGCAGGTCCCTTTTCACCGCCCGGATACTCACCGATGTTCATTGCGGAAGTCACAGCCAGAACGTCACCTACAACGGAAGGCTCACCCTGGCTTCTGTAAACCTGAGCCGCAATCTTCGGATTCCTGAACTGGTCCATGACTCCGTGATAGCACATATAATCTCCGCTACCGAAATCACCGTGGGTATTGTAGTCGAAGGCGCACCATCCGCTCGCACCGGCAATCTCATCATAAGCGGAAACAGCTTCAAGCACATTCGCATGACGCACCGCATGTTCAGTTCTGTGTGCCTCGTCGTCAAAAGATTTGGTCGGATACATGTGTCCGTTGTACTCCGAAATCATGTAGCCGCCTTTTGATTTTGTGACATCCTTTTTGTGGAGCGCACCCGGATTTTTTCCAGTGTGGCTGAAATCGTTGAACGTGTAGACATCTTCCAAAAATGAACTGTGCTTAAGATAGCGGACACCGGCAGTTGGTCTTGTCGGATCAAGAGAGCGTGCGGCCTCGTTCGTGCGCCTGTAAAATTCATCGTCATCAAGGGACTCGTTGATTCTGACTCCCCACATGAAAATCGACGGATGGTTTCTGTACTGGACTACCATTTCCCTTACGTTTTCAACAGACTGGTCTTTCCATTTTTCACCGCCGATGTGCTGCCATCCCGGAATCTCCGTAAAAACCAAAAGCCCGATTTCGTCACAACGGTCGATGAAGTGGTGGCTCTGCGGATAATGCGATGTCCTTACCTCGTTAAGACCAAGCTCGTATTTCAGAATGTCGGCATCGTCGCGCTGCATGTTTTTCGGCATGGCATACCCCACGTAGGGATAGCTCTGGTGACGGTTCAGCCCGCGGATTTTGATTTTTTTGTCGTTAAGGTAAAATCCAGTGGAATCAAAACGTATGTCGCGGAAACCGAAGCGTGTCTCAACCCTGTCAATCTCGTTTCCGTTTTCATCAAAAAGCACCGTAGTCAAAAGATAGAGCGCAGGATTTTCAAGAGTCCACATCCCTATTCCACTTGCAAGCGCGGAAGTAAGTACCGTATTTCCAGGAACCCCGGTATTGATTTCGAAGCACGGAGCATTTTTGTCTGCACCCACCGGAACAGGCGCATTGACAGAAGGAACGACGCTCTGCCTGATTGTGAACCCTTTTTTTCCGTCCAGTCCCGCAATTTTTATCGTCGAGCTGAACTGATTTTTTTTGGTCATAACAAAAATGTCTTCTATATAGGTTGGATTTTTTATTTCAAGGAAAACTTCACGGTAGATTCCGCCGTAAGTCATGTAGTCGATTCTGTTTCCGAACGGAGGAATGTCCTTCATTTCGTCAGTGTCCTCGCGGCTGTCAACGACAATGTCAAGAACATTGGTCTGTCCTTCCGGCAAAAGATTTTCACTCAGGTCAAAAGTGAAAGACGTGTAACCGCACCTGTGTTCGCCAAGAAATTTTCCGTTCAGATAGACCTTCGCAAAATGTGCCGCCGCCCCAACGGTGATGAAAACTTTTTTTCCGCCCCATGATTTTTCAGTGGCAAAAGTTTTTTTATAAAGAGAAAGTTTTTGATAAAGCTTCGGTGAAAAAGCGTTGAACGGAGTTACCGCAACCGCATGAGGAAGACGCACCTCCTCGAATTTTTCAGCAGAGTTTTTTCCAATCAGCCCGTCATCAAAATCGCAGCCGAAAAGCCATCCATCGTTAACAAAAATTTTCTCGCCCATCATTCATCCTCCAAAACCGTAGTGCAACGTAAAATTCAATGCAAAAATTATAACACATTATTTAAAATTTTTGAAGGAAAAAAATCTATCAAATCACTAAACGCAGAGAAAAAATTTGCTTCACAAGATTTCACGGTTCAAACTAAAACTCAACAAAGCTTCCGAAAAATCCTGAGGCGGAAACTGGTTCTCCTCCGTCATGGAGGTGACGCACATCACCAAGCTGCTGGACTCTGAAAACGACTTCTCCCGGAACTCTTTCTTCCGCGCCAAGAATCGTAACCGATGTGGGCGCAACAAAAAATCCCTGCCACAAAAGTAGCGGAGAGCACCCGGTCAGATGGCTTATTGCGGCAAACATGACTCCAAGATGGCAGACAAAAACAATGTTCCTGTCATCGAAGTTTTCCTGCGCCGCATCAAGATGCTTATCAATAGATGCTTCCTCGGCAGTAAGGTGCGGTCTGCACTTGTATACAGGAGTTTCAGCATCTTCCCTTTCATAGCCGTATCTTCTAAGCACATCGTCAAGTCCGCGGCAGACCTCAGCATATCTTTCACTTATGTTCCCGGATTTCATCGCACGTGTCTTTAGCCATGAATCCCTTCCGAAAAATTTCTTTTCAGAAAAATACTCATGCGGAAGCCAGTCCCAGCATCCCCTCTGTTTTTTTGTGCGCGAATCTTTTATTTTGTAATCGAATTCTTTAAGCCACGGAAGAGTCTCCGGCTTGCATTCAATTTTATCAAGGAAAGGTTTTGCAGTATCCTGTGCGCGTCCATACGGTGAAACATAAAGTCCGTCAATCTTCCAGCGGACGACACGTTTTGAAAGGCATTCAGCCTCGCGAAAACCTTTTTCCGTCAGAGAATTTTTTACGTAATCAGGATCCCCGTGCCTTATAAAAACCAAATGCATAAATCAACTCCCCCCGATCTGCACTACAGATTTTCCTTTCGTAAGATTTTTTATCTGGAGGGCAAAATCTTCCGACTCGCTTTTCCAGATTTCGCCGGACGCAGAAACTTGTGTCGAATAATCCTCTTTCAATGACGAAATATGAAAATCGGGAAAAATTCTTTTTACAGCTTCATAAGAAGAATAGTCGGCTGAAAAACTGAACGAAGATTTTTCCACAAGCTCCTCGGTCTCACAGTTTTCAAGGACAGATTTTACCGCGCCCGAATATGCATGGACGAGTCCGCCCGTTCCCAAAAGAGTTCCGCCGAAATAACGTGTGACGGTAATCAAAATGTTTGTGATTCCGCTTCCCTTCAAAACGTCAAGCATTGGACGACCGGCAGTACCGGATGGCTCACCGTCGTCGCTCATTCCTGATGTTTCGCATTTCGGTCCGACTATGAAAGCATGGCAGACGTGTGTCGCATCCGAATAACGGTTTTTCTGTTCGTGGATTATTTCCCGCGCCATGGCCTGCGATGTGACTACAAATGCCTCAGAGATGAAGCGCGAATTTTTTATTACGGTTTCGGACGATGCGTTTTTGACAAGGACTTTCATCAGCCTTCATCTCCGACATCTGCTTCTTCATCAGATTTTTCTGAACCATCATTTTCTGAATCAATTTCCGAAGCCGATTTTTCTTCATCAGACTTGTCCTCAATTTCAGCCGGCTCCGTTTCTTCTGAATCTTCTTTTTTATACTCCGAAAGATGGATTTCAAGTATTCCGGTCATCGAATAAAAATAAACGGGAATTGAGAGATTGATTTTGACTAGAAGCCTGACTTCCTCCACAAGCTGCATGATTGATGCGACCAGCGTTAAAAACCTGAATCCATAGGGAACAATGTCAGACGAAAGAAAATTGCTCAGCAGAATCAGAACAAGAAGCGAAAGTGCCTCTTTCCAGGAGACGTAGATTACAAATCCGATGAACCTGAACATCTGGCGGAAAAAAAGCGACGCAGAAATTCTCATCGTCCTGAACACTCCAAGATCTCCGCGCCTGTAGATTACGAGCCACAGGTAAATGAAAGGAAGACGGACAATCAAAATGAGAATCGTCATAAGCCAAGTCATGTTACCGGAAATCTCGGCAATTTTTTCAGACGCTTCCCTGAGCCTAAAAATGGCGTCCGAATCAAGATTTTCAGAAACGGATAAATAAATATCAAGCAAGCCCGATGAGTCGAGTATCTTCCAGAAAATAAAAATTCCGACCGCAACAACGGCGACCGAAATCAAAGTGAGAAAAATCGACGAAAGAAAAATCTTTTTCCTCGCCCTGTCCCTGAAACCCGAAAACAAATATCCCACGGTGACATTTTTTTTCTCGACCATCCTTGAGCAAGAGACGGACTGGCCGTACTCAAGGATGAAATCAACCGCGCAAGCCACAAGAAAAAGGAGGCATGAAGAAAAGATTCCGAGAACGCTTATCCCACCGGAATAAAGTCCAATGTAAATCGGAGTCATCGCGGCAACCAAAAGAAGTGACTGCAAAAAAAATTTCAAAAGGATGACAGACAATGCCCGTCCCCTGTTCAGAGAAAGGCACTGGTTCAAAATCATCCGCATGATTTTATAGTCGGGTTTCAGGGTGTTTATTTTTTCCATCTCTCATTCCAATTTTCACTGACCGTCCAAATCAAGTTCGCCGTCCTTCTGTATCTCGACAGAATCGGTTTCCTGAGTTGAAAGCCTGACTCCCTGCGCCTTGTGTCCCTTTTCCTCAAAGTCCGCGGAATTGAAAAGCTCTTCCTTGATTTTGATTCTGGGCTTTTTGACATAATGCAGCGTGAACTCGAATTTTTCCCTGGTGTCAACATGGAGAACTTCCGTTCCCTCGGGAGCAAGCATGTAATCCCTGTTCATAATCCAGCTCGGGATGCGGCACTTTTTGATATAGCACTGCTTCGTCTTCATGTCGCGGTAAATCACCGTGAAAAGAACGTTCGAAATGATTTCCTTGTCGGCGTAATTACAATACCACATACCCGTATCGACAAAGAGTCTGTCGGGAACATCGCACACCGTGTAGATTCCTGATTTCCGCATGATGAAAATCCTGTCGAACCTCGTGACCTTGAGAAGTTCCTGTCCGCCGAAAACAGAAGTTCCGAGATAGCCCTTCGCACCGTCATAGCGCAACGGAATGTCTCTTTTGACAATTGCCTTTGCATCCACGGAAGTGAATTTTGCAATCTGTGTGTGACGCTCCAAATCTTCCGGCTTGAACTTCGCGAGCATAGCGTCCAGATATTCAATCGCGCAGTCGGTGAGGTGCTTGAGTCTTTTTGCAATCTCCTTGAGCCTTGCGTTGATTGCCGTAACCTGGTCGCGGTTTTTGTTGATGTCGAAAAGCGAGATTCTTCTGATTGGAATTTTCAAAAGGGAATCCACATCGTCGTCGGTGATTTCGCGGACAAGCTCCTTTTTGAACGGTTTGAATCCGTTTTTCACTGCGGCAACGACATCCTCGGCGGTCTTCATCTGCTCAATCTTTTTGTAGATTCTTTCCTCAATAAAAATGCGCTCAAGGGTTCTTGCATGAAGTTCCTCAGTGAGTTTTGCCCTTTCAAATTCAAGCTCGTCCTTTACAATCTGCGTGAGTTTTTTCGCATAGTATTTTATGATTTCGGTTGCGGTCATCGCGACAGGCATGTTGTCCTTTATGACGAGCATCTGGCAGCTGATTGATTTTTCGCAATCAGTAAATGCGTAGAGAGCTTTCTCTACATCCTTTGCATAGACTCCGCGTGGAAGCCTTATTTCAATCTGGCAGTGGTCGGTAGTAAAATCATCAATCGAAGAGATTTTTAGTTTTCCGCTCTTGTACGCACTTTCGATTGAGTTCATAAGGCTCTCGGAAGTCGAATCAACAGGAAGCTCGGTGATTACGATTTTCTTTTCATCGCTCATGTCGAACTTTGCGCGCGTAATCAATTTTCCGTTTCCGTCATTGTAGCCAGAGACATCGATAAGTCCACCTGTCGGAACATCCGGGTAGATTTCAAAACTCTCACCCCTCAAGGCCTTTTTTTCCGCCTCCAGAACCTCGCGGATATTATATGGAAGAATCTTCGTGCTCATTCCGACAGCTATACCCTCGGCCCCTATAATCAGAGCGACCGGAATCTTTGCGCGGAAAACGACAGGCTCCTCATTTCGACCGTCATAACTCGGGACATATTCTGTGATGTTCGGGTTGTAGAGAAAATCTTTCGCGAGCGGATTCACGCGGCACTCAATGTAACGTGGAGCAGAAGCTTCATCACCTGTGTACATGTTTCCGAAGTTTCCCTGCCTGTCGATGAATATTCCCTTGTTCGCAAGCACGACCAGAGCACCGCCAATCGAAGCGTCTCCGTGCGGATGGTATTTCATGCACTCACCGACAACACCCGCAACCTTGTGGAAGCGTCCGTCGTCAATTTTAAAAAGCGTGTGCATGATTCTACGCTGGACAGGTTTCAGTCCGTCCTCCAAATCCGGGATTGCACGGTCACGGATAACATAGCTCGCGTACTCAATAAAGTTTTTATCAAAAAGATTTTTTACAAAAGCCATAATCTGCCTGCCCCTTACGCATCAATGTCCTGAAGAAGATGCTTTTCTATGAACTCCCTTCTCTCAGGTGTGTTGTTGCCCATGTAGAACGAAAGGATTTTTGGAACCGCCTTAAGCTGGCTGATTTCAACCGGAGTAAGGTGCATTGTTTTCGGGTCAATGAACTGGCGGAACTCGGACGGGTTGATTTCTCCAAGTCCTTTGAAGCGTGTGGTCTCGCATCCCCTTCCAAGTTTTGCCTGTGCCTTGTCGCGTTCCTCCTCGGTGTAGCAATAGATGTTTTCTTTTTTATTGCGCACACGGAAAAGTGGCGTCTCAAGAATGAACACACGTCCGCTCGTGACAAGCTCCTCGAAAAATCCAAGGAAGAAAGTCATAACAAGATTTCTGATATGGTATCCGTCGTTATCGGCATCGGTTGCAATCACGATTTTTGAGTAGCGCAGGTTTTCAACGTCCGTCTCGATTCCAAGAGCCATCATCAGCTGATAAAGCTCGTCGTTCTTGTAGATTTCGCTCTGTTTTTTTCCGCACATGTTCTGTGGTTTTCCGCGCAATGAGAAAATCGCCTGGTAGTTTGCGTCGCGTGAGTGGGTCATCGTGCCGGATGCAGAATCTCCCTCGGTTATGAAAATCATTGAGTTTTCACCCTTCGTACCGTCCTGTACATGGAACTTGCAGTCCTTCAGCTTTTTGATTCTTATGCTGATTTTTTTTGCGGCTTCCCTCGCCTCTTTTTTTACAGCATTGAGTTCCGTGCGGAGTTTTTCGTTCGCCTCGATTTTTTCCTTCAGCTTTCTTGCGGCCTCGGAATTTCTATGGAGCCAATCAGTAAGGCCTGACTGAACTTCCGTCATAATCCACTGGCGTATGTCCGTGTTTCCGAGCTTGTTCTTTGTCTGGCTTTCAAAAACAGGATCCTTGACCTTGACCAAAAGCGCTGCAGTCATTCCGTCGCGTATGTCCTCAGCACGATAGTTGGAACTGTAGAAATCATTCACGGTGCGGACGAACGCTTCCCTGAAAGCATTGAGGTGGGTTCCTCCGTCTGCGGTGTACTGTCCGTTTACAAAAGAAAAATAATTCTCGCCGTAGGAATTGGTATGGGTGAACGCAAACTTTATGCGGTCTCCCTGGTAGCTTCCGATCGGATAAAGGCAGTCGTTTTCAATTTCACGGTTGAGCAAATCAAAAAGTCCGTTCTCGCTCTGGAACTCCTGTCCGTTCAGCCTGATTTTTAGTCCCGAATTGAGGTAGGCATAATTCCACATCCTCTTTTCGACGAACTCCATGTTGAACGAATATTTTCCGAAAACTTCTTCGTCCGGAGTGAATTCAAAATATGTTCCGTCCGGCTGTCTTTTTTCAAGCTTTCCGGTCTTCTCTTCCTTGAGCTTTCCCTTCTCAAAAATCGCCTGACAGTATTCGCCCTTTCTGACCGACACAACCCTGAAATATGAAGAAAGAGCGTTCACGGCCTTGGTTCCCACACCGTTCATTCCGACAGAGAACTGGAAAACATCGTCGTTGTATTTTGCGCCCGTATTTATCTGGCTCACGCACTCGACGACCTTTCCAAGAGGAATGCCGCGCCCGTAGTCACGCACTTTGACTGTTCCGCCATCGACCACGACATCAATAACGTTTCCGAATCCCATGATGAACTCGTCAACCGCATTGTCCACGACCTCTTTCAAAAGCACGTAGATTCCGTCGTTCTGGTTTGATCCGTCACCAAGCCTACCGATGTACATTCCGCTTCTGAGACGGATATGCTCCAGAGAATCCAGATGCACAATCTGCGACTCATCGTAATCTTTTACAGGAACTTTTTTTGTTGCAAGTTTTTTTTCAGAAACAACAACGTCATCCTTTTTAACAGATTTTGTGGGAACCTGTTTTTCGGCAACAATTTTTTTTGTGGCCTTTTTTTCAGCTGTCTTTTTTTCGTCAGCCTTTTTTGTCTTTGATTCTTTCACCACCGATTTTTTTTCGGCGACCTTTTTTGTTGATTTTGACGCAGCCTTTTTATCCGAAGCCGCGGCGGTCTTTTTTTCTTTAATTCCACCCATAGAATCCATTATAAAATTTTTAGGTCATTTCGTCTAGGATTTTTGGAATTTTCAAACACCTCATGTCGCCGGGGGCTTGGAAAATTGGCGGCTAAAAAGTTTAACCTTCGGTAACTGAAAATGAACTTATTGGACATCCGCTAACTTTGAAAATACAAGATTTAAAAGCCCAGACAACAAAATTGTCCGGGTCTTCAAAGTCTGGAGACATTCGAAAAACCATCTTAAGCAGCCGAGAAGGCTAAATGAGTTTTTCTGCTTGCCTCTTATTTTTTTAAGATCACAAAGCTCAGGGCCTCCACGCTTGAAGGGAGTTTTGTGCTTTCAACCGGCGAGCCTCCACTTACGTCAACGGATTTAGTATAGCCCGTGGTGTCGATTGCATAGCTTTCGTTCGTCGCGTTGAAATACACGAGGAAATCTCCGGCCGCATATTTTGTGATGCCCCTGACATTTTTTCCCTCGGAATCCTTTCCGTTGTCGGCGGTGGAATCAGTTTTATTTCCGAACGAATCCGGGTTTGCCTTTCTCAGCGCGATAAGCCCCTTGTAGACGTTGAAGACATCCATGTAAGTTTTTTTCATCGAGAGGTCTATCTGGTTTATTTTGTCGGACGCATTGTAGCTGTTTTCGTTTCCCATCTTTGTTCGGAGGAATTCCTGTCCTCCATTTATAAACGGTGTTCCCTGGGAAAGGAAAATGTACGCGGCGGCAAGCTTGTCCTGGGCAATAACAGTTTTGAGCCCCTCTGGACCGATTTCCATAAACAAATCAGTACCGCTTGGAACGCTCGTCTTATCAAAATAGCTCATCGCAAGTTTGTCGAACAAGGTGTAGTTGTCATGGCACTCGGCGTAATGCAACGCAAGTTCCGGTTTTCCGGTCTTGTTCCTTGTTGTTGCGGCTCCCGTAAGACCGTTCTGGATTGCAGGATCGGCAAATTTTCCCTGGACGTGTCCCTGCTTGAATCCACCGAATTCCTTTCCCTTGATTGCGTCGCGGAAATCATCATCGAAAGCTCCGTAACCTGTTCCCGATGTTCCCTCGCCCGCTTTTGTGACTCCGTTTCTGACTCCCGAGTTTCCGCCTGTCCAAGGTTCTCCGTAGACCATGACGTTCGGATCAATCTTGCGAAGCTCGTCATAAATTTCCGCCATAGTCTCGTTTTCGTGGCAGCCCATCAAATCAAAGCGGAATCCGTTTATGTGGTAATCGAGCATCCAGTGTTTGAGCGACTCGATGACATAAGTTTTTACGACAGAATGATTCGTGGCAATCTCGTTTCCGCAGCCGGATCCGTTCATGTAGTTTCCGTCGGACATGCGGTAAAAATATTCGGGGACAGTCAAATCATAAAGCGAAGCCTGGCCTGTGCCGCTCGTATGATTGTAGACGACATCCATGTTGACCGCGATTCCAGCGTCATGAAGTTTTGAAATGAGAGTGCGGAATTCTTTTACCGCCTGTGTTCCGTCCTCATAACCGGCTGTCACATAGCGTCCCTCGGGGACATTATAATGGTAGGGATTGTATCCCCAGTTGTAATTTTGATCGGCATTTGTTTCGGCATAATCAAACGAAGGAAGAATCTGAACATGGGTCACGCCCAAATCGAGAAGATGATTTATAAAGTCCCCGGAATTCGCAAGGTCCAAAAATTTTCCAGTCGAATCGGATACAAAAGCCCTTGACCAGTCGCGCACATGCATCTCGTAAATCACCGCATCGGAATATTTTTTCGTCTCGCTTCCTGATTTTCCGAACGGATTGTAATAGCCGGACACGCTTCCCCAGGATTTGTCGTTTTCACCGGAAACAAGCGCACCAGAGTCGGAATTAATGTCGGCAAGCTGGGATGCGACCGAATCAGCACTGCATGATTTTGCCCAGATATCACAGACATCGCTCGTGGCACCGGGATTTGCAATCCTGTATTTGTAATATTTGAATCCCGATATGTCAACGTCGGAAGCAGTCCACACACCCTTGTCGCCCTTTGTCATCTCGAGCGATGAATCCTCTTTTGAAAGTCCGCCGCTTGTTCTGAAAAGAAGGATTTTTACGCTTGAGGCCAACGGTGCCCACATTTTGAACGAAGCTTTTGATCCGTTGATTTTGACTCCGAAATCAGTGTCGCTTACGGCATAATAGCTGTCGATTATGTCACCGGTTATAGGGCAGGAGATTTCCTTTCCGCCGTATGAAACCGTGTATGGAGCGTTTTTTATGTTCCCTGATTTTAGAGTGATTTTACGAATGTTCGCGCTTTCAACTTTAAGGTTTGCGCCGGTTGAATCCGTTACTTTGAGCATTGATTTATCGACCTCCTTTATCCTGCTTGTGGAAATTGCAATCTCGTTTTCCGACAAAAGGCTCGCGCCGATTATGCCGGATGAATTCTCGTAGCTCGTATAATACTGCTTTGGATCCGAAAAATTAAAATAGAACGTGTTGTATTTTGAAAGCTCCTCTTTCGGAACAATCACGTCATTCGTCTGGGGGGAACCTGAGTCCTGGACAAAAAGAAGCCCGAAATCAAACGCGGTGTCAAGCTTCATGTCGCAATAAGAACCGTAGGCATCCGATTTTGAAAGAACGAAATCTCCTCCCGGCCATCCGTTGGTGTCGTAATTCGAGTCACCCCCGGCACCCCTTTTCCATGCCCAAATCTGCCATGTCTGATCAGCAGGCTTATCAAGAAGATAGATTCTCCAGTAACCTTCGTCAGGTCCCTGAACAGACTCCGCAGATGCAGTTTGTACAGCGGATGCCGGCTGATTTGATTTTCCCGACTTTCCGCAGGCCGCAAGAGTTATTGCCAGTCCGATTGCACATGCGACGGCAAAAGGATTCCTTTCAGATTTTTTCATTTTTCTCCTCCAAAGACATCCCGAAAAAATTCTTTTTGCAATGAATTTTTCAAAACGCATGTTACAATTATAATCTAAGTGCGGTAAAAAAAAATGAATGAAAGTTTTAATTTATATAAGAATTGTTTGAAAATCTATTAGCCGAAGGTGTGTTTCTTTGTATTTATGGCATCGCGTTTTTTTTCAGGACTCCGTTTTTTCTGAATCCGGTATTGTCTTTTTTGATTTTTTTAGTTCAAATTGTCAACTAAATTTTCGAATCTTGTTTTTACGACTCTTGTTTCAGTTTTTCAAGAAACGACCCGACCAACCCCGACGCAGAGCATCGGACTATGGTGTTCTCGTAAAGAATTGCAGTCGGATTACATACCCCTTGTTTCGCCCCTATTTGCAGCAAAGCTTTGAGCAGAGGGGCAGGATATGTAACAGTCCGCACGAATCAAACGGCACAGTTTTAATGCGAACTTTCAAACACCCTTTTCAGATAAATGTATTCATAAAGTATATCATCAAAACATTCATAGCCGAACACCTTGTGGACCTTGGTCACCCTCCACTGCTTGATGTTTTCGGTGTGCGGGAAAGGGGTCCAGAAAAGACGTTTTGAAAAATGGCGGACGACAGTTTTTTTGTAGAGAAATTTCTGGTCGTTGAATCTCTGGCTGATTTTAAGCTGGCGTGTGGTGCTCTTGATTATTGCGCTCTCGTCGGCAAAGGTAAGTTTCTTTGTCTTTATGAGGTCGCGGCTTTTTTTGAGAAGTCCAGTCTCGCGGCATTTTTTTAGGTTGAATAAAATCACCCCGGCATTGATAAATTTTCTGATAAAAAATAAAATCAGTTTTCCATAGTGGTCGGGAGCTGCGGCATATTCATAATCCGTAACATCGATGTCCCAGAGCTTCCTTATGTCCGTGTTGAAAAGAAGGTCTATGTCAAGGTAAAGAATCTTGTCGGGCATTCCGGGAACCAGGTCAGCAAAAAGTCGGAGCAAGGTATACGGTGAGCAATAGCACTGCTCGTTCGGGCAGCCGGAGAATTCCTTCATGTAGATTTCGCCAACATCAATTTTTTCAACAGAATTTTCCGGGTTGTATTTTTTTGCAACGGATGAAAGAAATTGTGTCTGGGAATCCGTAATCGACTTGTACGCGGGGTTAATGTGCGACACGTCCATTGTGTATATGAAAAACCTGAACGGCTCGGTGGTCTCCGTGCGCTTCAAAATCGAAAGCATGGTTGTCAATGCGCCGTCAAAAACCTTGTCGTTTCCGCAAAAAAGTATGTTAATCATCTGCGCTCCCCTTTTCTTTCCGAATGTATTTTATAACTTCGACCTCATTTTTTTCACTTGCAGAACACATGGCGTTGTAGACCTGGTTTCTAAGGTCCATCCTTTTTTCTTTCGCGCTCAATCCGTCGGGAGGAAAAAACGGTCCGTCAACATAAGTCACAATCTTCGGCTTTTTTCTGAACTTACGCTTCTGGTATGTGTTCGTAAAGCAGAATACCGGGGTATTGTATTGCACAGGATAGCGGAAAGACAAATCGGTGAACGGACGGATTTTTGTGTAGAACGGCCAGATGTGCGCCTCGGGGTAAATCATGATTACGCTTTTTTCGCCGTTACGCAATTTGATTGTGTCCATAAAATTTTTCGCGGCATCCATGTTTCCGGGAAGAGGGAGCGCACCAAGATATGCGGTCGATTTTCTAAGGCCCGGAATGTTAACGTTGTTCGGATGCACAATCACGTAGACAGATTTCGGAATATGCACGAAGGTAGGAATCAGCGCGTCGGCTATTGCGTTGGTGTGGTTTCCGTAAGTGAAGTATCCGGTCTTTTTGTACGGTTTCAAAACTTCTCGGTTCACAATCTTGTGGTGCCATGAAAGTTTCATGTAGACCCATGCAATCGGGAACGCGACAATCCTGTAAAGCAAAAAACGCTTGAGCTTCCAGAAAAATGAGCCGCTCCCATATTTATAGTTTCCGTCGATGGAAAGTGCGTCTATCTGCGCAACCGAGAATTCATCATTAAGCTCGTCCGAATAATAAATTACCTTTCGCTTGTCCATGGTCAGATTTTGTCACCGCCGATGAAGTTCGTGTCATCGCAGTACGTGAGCGGAATTCCGTAGACTTTTTCATAACAGTCCTTCCACTGGCGGAAGTTGTTTTCCATCATGTCCTTTTCGTTTTCGCGCCTGGATTTGTTTGCGTCCGGGTAGATTGCGTCAAGAACGTGCAAAGTGTATTCCTGAATCGGAAATCCGTCGCCGTCAATTTTGTCCGTGTCGTGCATGGTGATAAAAAGCGGAATCACCGGAACGTTGTTGTTTACGGCGAACCTGAACGCACCGTTTGTCATAGGACGTGGCTTTCTGTAGTTCCACCACATCCCCTGCTCCGCGTAGACCAGAAGTTTTTCGCCGCGCTTCAAGATGGTGTCCACGGCTTCCATAAATTCCTTCATAACGGAAAAATTGGAGCTGAGAGGAAGAGTATTGCAGTGCCGGAAAAAATATCCGTAGATTCCGGGGAATGAAGTGTAGTTTCCCTCGCGGATTACTTTGTAGAGCTGCTTGCGCTTTATGTATTTTTCAAGACAATGGTAGATTGCAAAATTGTCAAAGGCATTGAAATGGTTGCAGGTGATTACAGCCCCCACATCCTTCATGGCAATGAATTTTTCGAGTCCGTCAACAGGCTTCAGGACCATCTGTCCGGTCTTCACCAGCTTTTTTATAAATCTTCTTGCCTGCGTGTTTACGAATTTCATCTGAATCCAGCTGGTAAACTTTTTGTTCAGATAGTCACACTGGCCCGGTTTTAGCGGAACTGTCGGCGGGTCGTCCTCAACATCCTTGTTCCACCATCCTTTTTTTTCGTATTCCTTTATCCGCTCGATTACCGCAAGCCTTCCCGGATTTTTTTCAGCAGCCACAAATCACCTCGTCCCTAGTCCATCAAGGCAGCCACTGCCCTCTGGTTTGTGAATCTGGAGAAAACGGACACTGGAAGCCTCCTGCCATTTCTTTCCATCTGGCACAGATAGTTGTCAGGGTCTGTCGCATCACGAACTGCGGTTTCCAAAAGTTTCTTTCCCGCAATCGCATCCCTAAGCCGTTCCTCATCAGTATACGACCTTTTGATTTCCATAATCTCATCAAAAAATGGCGATGTCTCTGCGTATTTCCAGAAATAGTTTTCGTAATAAACATCGTCGTTGAGCCATGGTTTCCAGCTCATCTTGTAGTGGACAATCCTCAGGTCCTTGTCATCAAATTCTGGATTCTCAAAGGCGGTCTTGTTCCATCCAAGGTTCAGAAGTTTCACACGTCCAAGGCAGATTACATTCAGATAGTCCTGGTCCTGCGCAACTGTGAACTTGTATTTTTTCAGAAGCTCCACGAACTGTTCCTCAACATGCTCCTCCCTGAAGAGCTTTGAGTTGATTAAAAGGATTCCGGCTCCAAAATACTCCTTCCACGGAACACCAAGACATTTTTCGCTGTAGAAGCCAAGGTCATCATCCACATAGACAACCTCCTCCACCGCTGCGGCAACCATGTTGTTTCCAAGCTCCTGCCTGTAAAGCTCGGACACGTCCCCGGTAACAACAATGTCGCAATCAAGATACACAACCTTGTCGTACTGCGGGAAAAGCGGCGATATAAAGAAACGGAAGTATGTCTCCTGCGAATAATAGTCCCGCATGTGGAACATTCCGGCCATCTTCTTGCACTCCCTGGCGACATCAACAAAAACAATGGAGGCATGCCTTGAATACTCCGCCACGACCTGCTTCAGAAGCTCCGTGTGCTTTTCGGAAAGTTCGGTTATAAGTATATGGATTTTGCAGAAATATTTTCTGTTCAGGTTTTCAAGCATCGACTTGATTGCGACCCCAAGATACGGGGCATAATTATCGTTTACAGCAAAAAATACTGGAATGATTTCCTTCATTTCATCTCCCATGCCGGAACCACAAAAATTCCGACAGCTACATTTTTACAATTAGACATGTGGTTATCGCTAAAGGTTGCAACATTTTAAAAATATAGTCAAGACTTATTGCAAAACAAAATTCTGTAGCCATCTTGTAAAAACGGTGTTTTTTTACTACAATATATAGACGATAGGACTGTTGTAGACATGAAAAGTTTTGATGTGCACCTGCAAAAGCTTAAACAAATGACTCAAATTGAACGCAGGCTCAGCGAAATCAAAGACGAGGACCTGCTTCTGGAAAACATCCTCATATCCGCATGTGAAATCGTAAATGCGGACGCGGGGTCCATATACTCTTATCAGGAGTCAAAAAACACCCTCAAAATCAAGTACAGCGTGAACAAAACCCACCAGGCAAAGCTGCAGCCGGGCGAAAAGCTCCCATACCTTGCGTTTGCGTTCCCGGTCAACAGCGACACAATCTGTGGATACTGCGCCTTGTCAAAGAGGGTCATAAATATTCCCGACGTATACAACATGAGCGAATACGAGGACGAGGCAAAGACTGTCAAGCGGCCATACAACTTTTCGTCCACAACGGACATGGTTTCGGGCTACCACACCACATCCATGCTCACAATCCCGCTGATGATGACCAACGGAAAGATTCTTGGGGTCCTGCAGATTATCAACGCGCGTGACTCCAAGGGCAGGGACATTCCTTTCAGCGATGAGGCGGAGTTCTACATCTCACACTTCGCGACAAACGTGGGACAGATTTACGAATACGCCTACCTCACCAAGCAGACCATATCCCGTCTTGTGCGCACTGCAGGATTCAGGGACCCAAAGGAGACTGGAGCGCACGTAGAAAGGGTCTCAAGTTTCGCCGTGGAGATTTACGACAAATATGCCGCCATACACGACATTCCGGAGAGGGAACGCTACAGGTACAGGAACACCCTCAAGCAGGCGGCAAAATGCCATGACGTAGGTAAAGTCGCAATCCCGGACCAGATTCTTAAAAAGGACGGCCCCCTCACAGACGAGGAGCGCAACATAATGAAGTCCCACACAATACTTGGGGCGCAGCTTTTCTATCCACCGGAAAGCGAAGTTGACAAGATGGCCATAGATGTGTGCATGAACCACCACCAGTTCTACAACGGAGACGCAAGGGGCTACCCTGGGAAGGTTGCGGATTTCATGGCTCTTAAACCTGGCGAACCAATTCCATCCGTGCTGGAGCCTCTTTCCGGGGAGGACATACCGCTTTCCGCAAGAATCGTGTCCCTTGCCGATGTCTACGACGCGCTCAGGCACATACGCTCATACAAAAAGGAATGGTCCCTGGAGGACACGGTTCAGGAAATCAAGAGCCAGGCCGGAAAACAGTTCGACCCGGAGCTTGTGGACATATTCATAAAGATTCTGGACAGGCTTGAGGCAATCAACAAGGCAATCAGCTAGAAGAAACCTAGGGATTTCCGCTCTTCTTTCGGACCAGCGGGCAAAAACAGTCTGCAAATTTTTTAACATCGTCCCTGGAAAATCCACCGGAATCCGAACCGTTTCGTATGCCAAGGGCCAACATCTGCATACTGAGCGCCCTCTCCTCCAGCATATAGTCAAGAGTCTTTCTGTCAAAAAGAATACCACGGTCGTTCATAACGGATATGGATTTTTTCAAAAGACGGTCGGCAAGAGGCAGGTCCCTGGTAACGGCAATATCATTTTCTTCTATATTATTGCAGATATAGTCATCGGCGGACCCGCTTTCCTTTGGGCACACCACCATAGAAAAAAGTTTGTCCTCAAAATCAAAGGGAATTTTTCTGTTCGCAACAAACACGACTGGAACCGAATTAGTCACCGCTGTTTTTAATATTATTCTCCTGACCACCGAAGGACAAGAGTCAGCGTCCACCCAGATTTTAAAGCACATTGTCAATCTGGCTTATCATTTCGTTGGCAAGCTTTTCGGCCATCTGGATTTTGTCCCTGTCCATCCCGGTCTCCCGGTTGATTACGTTCTGGGACTTTTCCTTAAGAAGTTCATCCACCAGTGTAATGCCAGCCAAAATGCTTATCTGGAGCGGATTGTCCAGATTTTTGTTCACCTGGATTGTTCGGGTTATATCCTTGTAGTATGAGTAGATTTTGTTCAGGTAGGCTTCATCCTCGTTCGCGCGGACAACAAAGCGTGCGCCGAGCATATCAATCTGAATTTTTCCCATAGTCTAAAAACTTAAAACCTAGAAAATGTCAAACTGGTTTCCACCATCGGACTGCCCATCCCCTGTCTCCGGCTGCACTCCATCGTCCTGCCGGTCAACATTTTGCTCCGCGCCGTCATTTTTATGCTGACCAAACGAAAGCGCAAGGGGGTCAATCATTCTTGACTGTCCCTGGTAGGGATTCACAGTATTTTCCTGAGTCCTCTCAATTTTTTCAGCCTGCGGAACAGACTGTTCGGAAGACTCAACGGCAGACTGTGGCTGGACAGATTCAGCCTGTGAAGATTCGGAACCCCCGCCAACAGCACCATCATAGGCGATTGTGGCAAGGGCCGCATCCTCCACGGCATCCAGCTGGTCCAGAGCCTCCAGAATGCCTTTCTCGATCCGGTTCTGCTCAGCCTCAAGGGAAGAGACCAACCCCGATTTATCAGCCAACGCATTTGTGAGCTCTGCGCATTTTCTACGCAAAGCATCGTTTTCTGAAGAAAGCTGTGCCACCTCGCCGTTAAGCGAATTGATTTTTGCCACAGCAGCCTCTACCTTTTTCTGCAACAGAACAACCTGATCGAGTGAAATCATATTTCCGCCTTATTTGTCGAGCGCGTTCTTGGCGACATCAACCACAGCCTTGAATGCAACTGGGTCCTCGATGGCCATATTGCTCAGAGCCTTGCGGTTAAGCTGCACACCGGCCTTTGTCAGACCAGCGATGAACCTGCTGTACGAGATTCCCTGCTCACGGACAGCCGCATTGATACGGGCAATCCAGAGAGAGCGGTAATCACGCTTCTTTCTCTTGCGTCCAGAATAAGCATGGTCCAGTGCCTTTACAACGGCATCCTTCGCAGGCTTATAGTTAGACTTTCTGTCACCATAGAAACCCTTTGCGAGCTTCAAAATTTTCGCACGACGATTTTTCCTTTTTGTTCCATCAACCGCTCTTGACATCTTCTTACTCCTTAATCAAACAATCTAAATCTGTCATCAACAACCAACGGATCAACCGTATGGAAGCATCTGCTTGCGAATTTTCTTTGTCTGATCCTCAGAAAGAATTCCGGCATGGCGAAGATTCATCTTGCGCTTTGGTGATCTCTTTGTCAGAATATGACGGAGATTCATCTTCTTGTACTTGACCTTTCCGGTCCCTGTAAGACTGTAGCGTTTTGCTGCAGACTTCTTTGTCTTCATCTTTGGCATAAAAACCTCACTTCTTTACGACCTTGGAGCCAAGAGTCATGGACATGAACCTGCCTTCCATCGCGGCTGGCTTTTCAATGGCGTACGACCCTTCCTCAAGTCTTTTTTCTACTTCCTTCAGGACATCGAAGCCGAGCTCGGTGTGAGCAAGTTCCCTACCGCGGAAACGGATGGTGACTTTGACCTTATCGCCCTCGTTTAAGAATTCCTGAACATGCTTTGCCTTCGTGTCAAGGTCGCCTGGGCCAATCTTTGGCTGCATACGAATTTCCTTGAGCTTCAATACCTTCTGTTTTTTCTTGGAGTCACGGAGTTTTTTCTCCTGTTCAAAACGGTATTTTCCGAAGTCGAGTATTTTACAAACCGGCGGATTTGCATTCGGCGATACTTCAACAAGATCGAGATCACGCTCCCTTGCCATCTTGAGGGCTTCGATTGTCGGGATAATTCCCTTCTGGTTACCTTCATCATCAATGAGTCTGACCTCACGCACGCGAATCTGTTCATTAACGCGCATTCCCTTATTGTCTGCCAACGCTCCTCCTTGGTGTGCGAAACACTCTATCTGGTTGTAGATTTAGAAACCATCATACCAAAAAACTAAATATTTTGTCTAGTGTTGAAAATGAATTAAGCCAAATTTTAAGCGGGAATTCCGTATTTTTTAAGGGCTGGAAATTTTGCTTGACATTTTTTTTATTTGTGATAGATTGATTATGGACGATGTTCTGCTTAGGTGGACTTCGACCTCTTTAGGCTTCCGTATTTGCGGAGGCCCCATTTTTTCTAGGGCTTATTTGCTTATAATTTCCATTTTCATCAAAATCAAACAAATGCAAGGTGTCATGTTTTTCAAAATACAAATAAACAAGCCCTTTGAATTTTACATTGACCGTATTATCTTGTTTCATGCTTCGGATAGCTCTCTTTATTTGGTCCAAAGCATTTTCTTTCGTAATGTCATTCTGAATATGGATAAAAACATCGGTTGCCTGGTGTTTTGCCTTTCTATAGTTTCCTTGCAAATTTTCAGGAGTGTGCTTCAATTCCAATGCCCTGCAGTCTGTAACTGTATCACCGTGAACCTTTTTATTCTTGTTACCGTCCATTGCATAATTCTCAGGGAGCAAAAAAACTTCATGCCCATATTCCGCAAGTTTCTTGCAGGCAAACATTTCAATATCAAATTTCCCATTTCCGTTATCCTGTTCTTTACCGCAGGCAACATTTACACCGTCTTTTGTATAATAGAAATACTTTGTCTTAGCATCAAAAACAAACTGTTTCAACTCCGATTCTGACAAATCCATAAAATCCTTTTCGATAATGGGTTTTCTGTTATGCTCAACCTTTTGCGAATAATCCATATTTTTATTATCTACATTTCAGTTGTTGCAGATTAAACCTTTTCGATAACATAGCTTGCGACACGTTTCATTATGCAAACTCCCCGACAAAAAAAAATCTCTTGACATACCTCTAAATGTCAGTGGATAATAAGATTCATTGATAGTTTTTTTTAATTTCTTGCCCCTCTTACATACATGGGGGGGGTATTATATTTTTAAAACGGAGGTTTTATGAAAAGAGTTTTCTTAAGAACAGGACTTGCTGCAGCGGGTGCCCTGCTTTTGCTTGGCCTTGTTGGATGCGCGTCCGCAAAGTCGCTTCTGGAAAAGGGGGACACTGTTGGCGCAATC
>CACZPR010000064.1 GCA_902783155.1 uncultured Spirochaetaceae bacterium | reverse complement strand
GACAGTTGACAGTTGACAGTTGACAGTTGACAGTTGACAGTTGACAGTTGACAGTTGACAGTTGACAGTTGACAGTTGACAGGGTTTACTCATCATGGAAGTCTTGTCAATAGGTTTTTGCATCATTTTTTCTGAAAACATTGTCAACATGAGGTTATTTTAAGGAAAGTATTATGGGGTGTCAAGGGGGGAAAATCTCAAATCCCTGTAACATTTTTCCACATGCTGTGTTTGGTTTTATGGAAGCTCCTTTTATGGGATTTCCTCAAAAAAATGCAAAAACTACCCTTCTGGGTGGTGTTTTTTTTGGGAATCCACATTATAAGAAGCCATAGACATTAAAAACGCAACTATATACCCGGAGGTTTTATATGAAGTGCATGAAAAAAATTGTGTCCCTTGCCGCGGCCCTTGCAATGGGATGTGCAGCGTCTTTTGCAATAGAGACGGATGATATTGAGCCACAGTTCAATGGAAACATGACCCGCAAGGAATTTTCCAAAGAGATGGACGAAATTACCGACGAGGACATGAAGGAGTGCCTGGTTGAACTGCTTAGCGAGGGATTTATCGAGGGCTTGGAGGAATCTTTCGCAGAGGACGGCATGGAAGGCCTTCCGGATGAGTTTTTTGAAGCGCTCTTTTCAGAAGCAGTCACAATAAGCGACTGCCATCTGCTTAAAAAGACAAGCGACATTACCGAAGAAGTTCGTAAAATGCACGGCTATTATGAGGCCAAATTCCCGAAGGATGCAAAAAAGAATGACACATTCACGGACTGCATCGTCAACGAATACAGCGATGACGGAATGGACGGATGGCTTATTTCTTCCCACTATATGTCAGCCAAAAACATTCTGAGCTACATCTATTATTTCAAAATCGAAATTGACTTTGAAAACATTGATTATGAGAGCATTTTTGAAGAATTTCTGGGCGACTACGACTACGAGTACGACTGCGACTAAATACCAGAGAAACAATCAAATCAGGCAGGACCTACATTTTTTGTAAGTCCTGCTTTTTTTTTACCGGAACTCATTTACCATAAACATTTTTCAAAAAAATTTAATTTTTTTTGCTGATTTTGTGCCGAAACCGAAAAGCCACGGAATATTATATTATTAGGAAACTTTTACCGGGGTGACTTATGGCAACAAAAATTCGCGGAGACATATATGGCAGGCATCAGAGGAAAATCTACGACCACCTGTTCATCGCCATTTTCGGACGCAACACGGAGCAGAGCAAAAAATGGAGGCTGGAGCTGTACAATGCGCTCAGGGGAACAAGCTACACGGATCCCGATGCATTGGTGCTGAACACAATAGAGAACGTAATCTACATCAAGATGCACAACGACGTCTCATTTTTGGTGGACTCGCAGATGACACTCTACGAGCACCAGAGCACGCCGAACCCGAACATGCCGCTACGCGGACTCATGTACTTCTCGCAGCTCTACCAGAAGCACATCGACTGCGAGGGGCTTTCACTTCTGAGCTCCAGACGAATAAAAATCCCCAACCCGAATTTCATAGTCTTCTACAACGGAGACAGCGAGCGTCCCGAAAGGTACGACCTCAGGCTTTCGGATTCATTCATCGCGGATGACAGGAGCGGAAGGTTTGAATGGACGGCACACGTGGTCAACATAAACGAAAGGCACAACGAAGCACTTCAAAAAAAATGCAAACCGCTGTATGATTATGTAAGGTTCGTCTCAAGAATCAAGGAAAACAAAAGAAGCGGAATGGGCATTGAGGATGCCGTGTCGGAGAGCGTCGAATGGGCGTGCAAAGAGAACATCCTCGACGGGTTCATCCGCTCGCAGAAACAGGAGGTGGTTGCCATGAGCTTGACCGAATATGACGAGGAAGAATGCATACGCACCTGGCGCAACGACGGAATAGAAATTGGAATTGAAGAAGGTGCCAAACAAAAGGCCGAGGAAGCCACGATTGAGTTTCTCAAAGAAAACATTTCCCCGGAGATAATCGCGAAGTGCGTGAAGCTGCCGCTTGAAAGGGTTTTGGAACTCCAGAAAGAGATTATGGCCAAGGCATAAAAAAAACAAGGCTGCCAGCCAAAAAAGACAGGCAGCCATTTAACAAAAGATTTATAGACCAATCAATCCGGGATTATGCGGCCCATGGCGTAGAAGTACTTGCTCCAGTAGTTGTCCGCAAAGAGTTTGGTTGTTATTACACCGGTCCTTGAACCGGCGCTGACAGCATGCATGATTGTGTCGTCGCCAAGATAGATTGCAACGTGGGTGATGGAGCCACCGCTGACGAAGAACACCAAATCACCTCTCTTTCCGGCTGACTTGTCAACACGGCTTGTGATATTGAACATAGTCTTTGCCGTGCGTGGGAGAGTTCCCAATCCAGCATCCTGTGCCGCAAGATAGACCAGACCGGAACAGTCAATTCCAGAGCGGCTCGTTCCACCAAACACATACGGCGTTCCAAGATACTTTTCCGCGCACTTTATGAACTTTTCACGCTTTTCGTCCGACGGGCTTACATCCTTTTTCGTGTTGTCATCCTTCTTGGTATCATCCTTTTTCTTGGTGTCGTCCTTCTTCACATCATCTTTCTTCTTTGTGTCGTCTTTCTTGACATCATCCTTTTTCTTGGTGTCGTCTTTTTTATTGTCGGGCTTCTTCAGATCGTCCTTTTTCTTGGTATCATCCTTTTTCTTGGTATCATCCTTTTTCTTGGTGTCGTCCTTCTTCACATCGTCTTTCTTCTTTGTGTCGTCTTTCTTGACATCATCCTTTTTCTTGTTGTCGTCTTTCTTATTGTCGGGCTTCTTCAGATCGTCCTTTTTCTTGGTGTCATCCTTCTTCTTGGTGTCGTCTTTCTTGACATCATCCTTCTTCTTGTTGTCGGGCTTCTTCAAATCATCCTTTGACTCGGTGGTGACAGATGACTGCGTTGAAACGGATGTCTGTGAGGAACCGTCCTTTTCCCTTGTAATTCTGGTCTCAGTGGTGGTCTTTGTTTCTGTGGACCTCATTCTGTCAGTTATGACCTTAGTTTCTATGACGACCTTTGTTTCAACGGTTCCGTCCTTTTCCTTCTTGACCTCGGTTGTCGTTGTCACCACAGTTTTCTTGTTGCCTTCGACCGTGGTCTTCACATCAACTTTCGGTTTGGAATCTGTATTCTTGTCGTCCTTCTTGTTATCTTTCTTGTTGTCCGGCGTTATGGGATTCTTTTTTGAATCATTGTCCAGATTGGCAAGTCCTGATGAAAGGAAAGAAGCGTTGCCCATGTAGTAATCATCGTCCTCCGAATCTGCATACTCATCCTCGTAATCGTCCTTGCTGTAATCGGAATGGAGCGTGTTGGAAAGGAAGTTGTACACCTCGTCGCCGCTGTTCTCGTCCGGAAGATAGCCGTACCATTCGTAGAACTGCTTGACAATCTCATCGGTGGAAAGCTCCTCCTCAGAGTCAGCAGCTTCCTGCTCCTGTATTGAAATAAAGTCCGTTTCTTCGCCAGGAATATAAAAACCCACGCCAGAGAAAATCACAAACGAAATCAATGCCAAAATCAGTATTTGACCGAGGCATCTCTTTTTTTCTACATTCTTTTTCATAGCCATTTGCTCCCTCCATCAATCTCTATAGGAACATCAAGATTTTAGCACACCATCTTCCAGAAATCACTATCCAAAAGGGTGGTTTTTAATTACAGAACAATTCGGCGGTCCCCTACTCCACAGGATAGCAGTCGAATCCGGCGGCACGAAGTTTTTTGCCCATCGTCCCATCCTCGTTCTCATCCACCACGACTATGTAGTATGTTGTTCCCGAAGCCCTTGTCTCTGTAAAACTATATGCCTCGAAACCCTTTTCCTTTGCTGATTTTATCAAAGCATCGGCATTGGTCTGGCTTTTAAATAAACCAAGCTGCTCCCTTTCAAGTTTCACTTTTTTTTCTTCGGGGGCATCTTTTTTTTCTTCGGTCCCTTTTTCGGACTCCGCTTTTGATTCCGCCGGCTCATCGGTTTTGTCCTGGGGCGCAGGATTTTCCCCATCAATGCTGCGGGGAACGAAATACCAGAACGGAACCGCGGAAAGTGTGGTCCTGCCGCTGACTATCGAATATTCCGCGCTCATCGGGTATTCCTTCTTGAGCTGGTCCGAATACTTTTTTTCACCCGAAATGTACCAGAGAGTAAAAAGAACCATGCTGCGGACGGATTTCATGGAATCCATCTCCAGATAGGACCTAAGTTTTTCAGTTGGGCCGGATATTTCGGAAATGGACTTGGATTTGCAGAGAGCCACCCACACAGAATAGACGGACGCAAGGGCGGCAAGTTTTTCATCCTTGGAGCTGTTTGTGAAGGATTTTAGATTCAGCTCGGCATTCTCAAAGTCGCAGTAGTTCAAAAAACACTTCGCGGCGGAAATCCTGAGCTGGTCAACTGACATGGAATCAAAGCCAGACGCATTTGTACCGGAAATCCTCAGGGCCTGTAGATAAGACTTGGCGGCACCCACCCAGTCGCCGTTAAGTTCCTGCAAATTTCCTGCCAGACACCAGAGTCCCCTTTTTCCGGATTGGGAGTCCGCTGTGGATATGTGCGCAAGGATATGGTCGATTGAATCCTGGACTGAACCTTTCCCCAGGGCCTCGTCCCTTATCGAAAGAGCCGGGTCGGAAAAAAGAGGAGCGGATAGAAAAATCAGCGCAACATATACCAAAAAATTTCTTCTGTTAAGCATTTGAGATAATATCGGCAGCAAAAGACCGCCTTCTTACTTTTTCATAACGTCCCTGTCCTTGTTCTTCTTGTTCCTTGAAATCAGGGAGACGGGCAGAGCCACCAGCACCCCGGCAACGAAGGAGCCAATCACCAGCGCGACAACGGGGATGTCCTTGAAGGTGTGGAAAAACCAGAACGAGCACTTGTTGTCCAGATTCAGTCCGGTGAAGACCGACACGAACACGGCAAGCAGAATCACCAAAATCAGTTTTATGGGCATTTATTTCTCCTAATAAACCTAACTCAACTCCATTGTAAATTTTTATAAAAAATTTTTCTACAGTCCTAAAGAAAATCGGGTCTAATCGACCAGCGTACCCCTGAACGTGTTTCCGCTCAGGCTGTCCAGACGCACACGGACGAATTTTCCAATCAGGGACTGCGGTGCAAGGAATGCGACCCTCTCGTTCTGCGCTGTCTTTCCCAGAAGCTCGTTTTTACTGTCACGGCTTACTATGTCCGCAAGAACCTCGACCGTAAGCCCCACCCTTTTTTCAAGGACCTCCGTCGTTATGCCAAGCTGCATGTCTATAATCTTCTGGAGCCTCTCTTTTTTGATTTCGAGCGGAATCTGGTTTTCATAGCGTGCGGCAGGAGTACCCTCGCGTGGATTGAAGTAATACATGAACGCGGAGTTGTACTTCACCTCCCTCATAAGCGAAACGGCCTCCTCAAAATCCTCCTCGGTCTCGCCCGGGAAGCCAAGCATTATGTCGGTTGAAAGGGCAAGGTCCGGGACCTTTTTTCTAAGCCTGTCCACCAGGGAAAGATAGTCCTCCCTTGTGTAACGCCTGTTCATCTCCCGGAGGACCTTTGTTGAGCCGTGCTGTACCGGAAGATGTATTCCGTGGCAGATTCTGGGGTCCTGCGCCATAAGTTCAATAAGCTCGTCCGAAAAATCCTTTGGATGGGGGGACTCGAACCTTATCCAGTGTATCGGGGACGAGGTTTCGTCAAGATGCTTCAATATTATGCGGAGAAGCCCCGGAAAATTTATTTCGCCGTCGCCTTTGTAGGAGTTTACGTTCTGACCCAGCAGGGTGATTTCCTTTACCCCGCGCCCCGAAAGAACGTCCAGCTCCGAGACAATATCCGCCACGGGTCTTGAAATCTCCCTTCCGCGGACATGCGGGACAATGCAGTAGGTGCAGAAATTGTTGCATCCGTTCATAATCGGGACGAAAGTTGAGAACGCGCCCTGCTCGTAGGATGATTTTGCGAAAGTGTAGACAGGAGCCTCCACCACATCCACCGGGGACTTTCCCTCCTCGACCGCCTGGATTATGCTTCCGAAAGAGTTTTTTGCGTAGGTCCCCACAACATAGTCGATTACCGGCCAGTCCTTTTTGAATGTGGCAAGAAGACGCTCGGCCATGCAGCCCATAACAACCACGGTCAAGGGAACAGGTCCGTTTTTCACATACTCAGCAGCCTTTTCCAGTGAGCGCACCTTGGCATCCTTTTCGCACGCACGGATTTTCTTAAGCCCGGAGTAAAAGCCAAGCCTCCCGAAGATTCTGGTTTCGGCGGACGCACGCACGGAGCATGTGTTGATTATAACCATGTCGCAGACTTCGGGACATTCCGCCTGTGTCCACCCGCGTGAAATCAAAAGCTGCTCAAGGGAAGCGGATTCCGCACGGTTCATCTCGCATCCGTAGGTCTCAAAAAAATATGTCATCCGCCAATCTCCTCCAAATCTGTGCTTGCCGTATATGCGTATGCGTTGTGGTTGTGTATGCTCTCAAAATTCTCGCACTCCACGCTGAACCAGTCAAACGGTTTTTCCGCGCCGGTAAAGTTTTTGAGCGCAATGCAGACTTCCCTCACCACATCCTCGACAAAGCGGGGATTCTCGTAGGCATGTTCGGTCACAAATTTTTCGTCCGGCCTTTTAAGTATGCTGTACAGATCGCACGAGGCACTCTGTTCCACAGCCTCAATCACATCCTCAATCCAGAAAAAGCTTTTGTTCTGGAGCTTCACCGTGACAATTCCGCGCTGGTTGTGCGCCCCCTTTTCGCTGATTGCCTTGGAGCATGGACAGAGAGTTGTTACCGGGATTGCGACCGACACAAAAAAGTTCTGCCCGTCCCCAGTCACCTCGCCCTCGTAAGTGCATGTGTACTCCATCACGCTCTCCGCACCTGACACGGGGGCATGCTTTGTCATAAAAAACGGAAACTCCATTGTTCCGAAAGCCCTCTCCGCCTTAAGCGAAAGTCGTATTTCCTCCAGCATGTCAAGGAACCTCTTCATCCCCATGTCGTGATGGTAGCGGTGGAAGGTCTCTATGAACCTGGACATGTGGGTTCCCTTGTAGTCGTGCGGAAGATTCACAAAAAGATTCACCGTGGCCGCCGTGCTCTGGAGCCTGTTGATTTTGTCCAGAACCTTGACCGGGTACTTCAGATTTTTCACCCCGACCTTTCTGAGCGGAATCTCCCTTGTGTCCGGGGTACTCTGGATGTCAATCATGCCTGGACTCCAGCCAGATTTTCAGCCGCCTCCAGTGTGTTGTAAATCAGCATGGCTATTGTCATTGGACCGACACCGCCGGGAACCGGAGTTATAAATGAGGCCTTCTCCTTTATTGATTCAAAATCAGCGTCGCCAACAAGACGGAACCCAGATTTCTTTGAGCTGTCCGGAATGCGGTTGACCCCGACATCAATAACGGCGGCCCCTTCCTTCACCATGTCAGCAGTCAAAGTTCCCGGATGTCCTGACGCAACCACGATTATATCAGCCTGCCTTGTGATTTCGGCAATGTCCTTTGTTCCCGTGTGGCAAAGAGTCACCGTAGCATTGTATTCCTTCCTTGAAAGAAGAACCGCCATCGGTTTTCCCACTATGTTGCTGCGTCCAATCACCACGGCGCGTTTTCCGTTGGTCTCTATTCCCGCCTTCTCCAGAAGAACAAGAATTCCGTGGGGAGTGCATGGAATGAATCCCTTTTTTCCGCTGAGGAGGTTTCCCATGCTTACAGGGTGGAATCCGTCCACATCCTTTTCCGGGACAATGGCGTTGGTAATTTTTTCCTCGCTAATGTGCTTAGGGAGGGGAAGCTGGACAAGAATTCCGTGAACCGATGGGTCCTTGTTCAGCCTGTCGATTTCAGAAAGAAGCTCCCCCTCGCTGATTGATTCCGGAAGCTCGATGCTCCTGTCAACCATTCCGGCCTCGAGAAGCGCCTTTCTTTTCCCGGTGACATAGCTTACGGACGCTGGATTGTTTCCCACAAGAACAACGGCAAGACATGGCTCCACGCCCTTTTCGTTGAGTTTCCTGACCTTTTCCGCGACATCGGCCTTTACTTCCGCCGCGACAGCTTTTCCATCAATAATAACAGCACTCATTTTGTAACCTTCCTTCGCAATCAGTTTTTTGTATGATTATAGAAGATATATTGAATTTTGACTATAAAAACGTTAATATTGGTCGAAAAATGTGAGGAAATATGAAACGCATAATTACTAGCATACTTATGTCGGCGGTTCTCGGGGCATCTTTTTTTGCCAGGCCAATGTCTGCCGCCGCTGCCGAAACGGAACCAAACGAAAGCGAAAACATAGACAAAATCCAGGACCAGCATGAAAACGAGGAGCAGGTCGAGGTGGTCTACAACACTGGAAACATGGCCGGGGACCAGAACCTTAGGATCGCGCTCGGAGGCAGTTTTCCACTTTCATTCGGAAATCCATTTACGGACGACGGAAAGATGAAGCCCGGTGGAATGGCCTGTCTTGGCTACCACTACTTCCTTACCCCGGAGATTTCGGTTGGAGCGGACGCGACATTCGGATTCAACGTGACGCTCGGTGGTAACATCTTCAACTGCGTGCCAATCCTTGCGACGGTCACATACACCCCGCACATCAAGAATTTTGAAATCCCGATTACGCTCGGCATTGGAATGGCATGGGAGATGTACAACGGAAAGACCTACTGGCCGGGACTTGCGATAAAGCCTGAAATCGGTCTAAACTATAGGCTCTCAGCCGACTGGTCCGTTGGCGGTGAGATTTCCTATCTTTGGCTGCCCCAGTTCAACAGGCTGTATTCGGGCAAGGAAAACAAACATGCGCAGTTCGTGACAATTTCCGCAAGCGCGAGATACTACTTCTAAAGCAGGGAGAGATTATAGATGAAAAAAAGCAGACTGGCCATTTCGATTCTGGCGGCCTCCATGATTTTTGCAGCCACATCCTGCCACGACAACATATATTACCTGATTGAGCAGGAAGTTCCACAGCAGAACGGTCTTGAGGGCGACATAAACTCAATTGTTCCATTCAAGGGAAACCTTTACACAGGCAATGCG
The DNA here is from genome assembly GCA_902783155.1 of uncultured Spirochaetaceae bacterium. GTDB lineage: Bacteria > Spirochaetota > Spirochaetia > Treponematales > Treponemataceae > Treponema_D. The sequence continues at coordinate 25,137 of CACZPR010000064.1, read as the reverse complement.
CTCATCTACAGAAAAACCCTGTCCCCATCATCCACCACGGGACAATACAACTACCAGTGGTCACAGGTCAGCGCAAACGACAACGCCGGGAACAGTATAGTGAACAACTGGACACATCTGGTCTCACTTGCCGCCGACGACACATATCTCTATTGCTACACGGTGAAAATAGAGACCAACAAGGAGGATGCCGTAAACTATCCGGGAACAAGGACAGTCTACTGCTCAACAAATGGAGAGACATGGACAAAAGTCACCGAATCCAACAACAAGGTCGTGCTTTTCGACAACCAGGTTGGAAACGGAAAGACCGGCTCATCAACAAGCGGACGCAAGGCATATCTTCTCACACATGAGACAAATTCCGAGGGAACAATAACAGCGACAAAGCTCCTGTCCCTCAACGGAAGCGCAACCCCTACAGACATTACCGCTACCGCAAGCGCAGATGTTGTGAACGCCACTGAAAATGCCAACTGGATTACAGCAAGGGCAATAAAAGTCAACGGGGGCGAAAAAATCATCAACACAACGGCGGCAACTGTCAACAGTGACGGGACCTACGCATACTACGCAAAAGGCTCCTCGGTGGTCTGCACGGACGGAACTTCAGAATATACGATAGAACTCAGCTCCGGTCCAATATGGGCACTGGCGGCGACAGGCAACTATCTTCTTGTGGGAACCACCAACGGAATCTACAGAACGGAAATACTGAGCGACAAAAAAGTCAGCTCCAGCGTCTCGGATTTTGGAAACAACGCGCAGACACTTCTGACATCGCACATCAACTGCATTTACGTTCTTGACTCAAGCCTTTCGGAAGCAGGAACAGATGAATACGCATCCCTCTCAATACTGGGACCACTTTCATCGGCGGCGGACTCTTTCAAGGAGACTGGACTCTACGCTTTCTACCCCGGACGTGGAAACTGGAACCGTGACGGCGACTCTTCAAAGAAAAAATAAAAGGACCCAAGCTTTTGCCAGAAGATTTGTTTGACTCCATAGGAAAGACACACGAACCCCTTGCCTCCAGAATGCGGCCCCGGACACTTGACGAATACATCGGGCAGGACCACATTGTTGGAAAGGGGCGGCTTCTTCGCAGGGCAATAGCGGCGGACCAGCTCACCTCAGTCATATTCTACGGTCCCCCGGGTTCCGGAAAAACAACTCTCGCAAGGGTAATCGCGAACCACACGAAATCAAATTTCATAACGCTCAACGCAGTCCTAACAGGTGTCGCCGACATAAGGAAAGCAATAGCGGACGCGGAGGACCAGAGGAAGCTCTACACAAGGAAGACAATCCTTTTTGTTGACGAGGTCCACCGGTGGAACAAAAGCCAGCAGGACGCACTCCTTCCGTGGGTGGAAAACGGAACCATCATACTGATTGGGGCAACCACCGAAAATCCCTTTTTTGAGGTAAACAAGGCCCTTGTAAGCAGGAGCCGTGTATTTCAGCTAAAGCCTCTCACGCAGGAAGATTTGAAAAAGACCGCAATCCAGGCAATAGACGACAGGGAAAGGGGCTACGGACACTGGAAAATAGTTTTCGAGGACGGAGCGCTGGAGCATCTTGTCGAAACAGCAAACGGAGACGCGCGGAGCCTTTTGAACGCACTGGAGCTTGCCGTGGAGACCACCCCAGAAAAATGGGACCCGGAAGCAAATCCACCGGTGCCGGAATGGGGAAGCACAATCTACATAAGCCGTGAGGCAGCGGAAGAGTCAATCCAGAAAAAGGTTGTCCTGTACGACAGGGACGGAGACTACCACTACGACATAATATCCGCGTTCATAAAAAGCCTCAGGGGAAGGGACCCGGATGCCGCGAGCTACTGGCTTGCAAGAATGGTAAAGGCCGGTGAGGACCCCCACTTCATTTTCCGCCGCATGTTGATTTCCGCCTGCGAGGACACGGGACTTGCAGATCCCCACGCAATAACTGTGGTCGAAAGCTGTGCCGCCGCATTTGACAGGGTGGGACTTCCCGAGGGACGCTATTTTCTTGCACACGCAGCCCTTTATCTTTCCACCGCACCAAAATCTAACAGCTCCATGGCATTTTTTGATGCGCTCGCCTCCGTTGAAAAAGAGGATGCCGACGTTCCAAACCACCTGAAAGATTCAAGCCGTGACGCGGAAGGATTCGGACATGGCTCGGGCTACCTTTATCCGCACGCATACAGGGACCACTGGGTTGCGCAGCAGTATCTTCCGGACAGCCTTGTGGGTAAAGTTTTCTACACCCCGTCAACGCAGGGCTACGAGGCGACAATAAGGGACGAGGTTCTTTCCCGACGCGAAATACAGATTGCATCCCTTGTGGAAAAAGATTATGAATCCAACGGTTCCGAAGCTCCGTCCATGGAAAATCCAATCAGCGACTGGTGGATTCAGGAACATTTCCGCTCCGGCGACTCAAAGAAAGAGGAGAACCTGACATTCACCCCCGAGGACAAGAAGAAAAGCTCGGTCCTTGACAGGGCAGAACGCTCATGGAGGGCAAGGCTGGATTTAAACCGTGCGCAAATCCTCACGCAGATTCGGGACACAATGGCCGGTCTTGCGGATTTGAAGAGGCACCACAGAAGCCTTATCTGGAACGCCGACGACTGCCTCCTGATTTTTGACCTGATGCGGAAATGCCCCGAGGGTCTGGTATGCGGCGTATGCAGGAACAGCCAGGGAAAGGAGCTTCTTGAGCAATACGCATCCACGCTCGGAAACATGGACAGGCCACTTCTTTCGGTCCAGAGCGGAAAACCTGTTTTCTCCCCGACAAACATAAGAAGCTGCGTCGAGGCCATGGGCGACATTGTTCTGGACAGGATTTTTTTCAGGGACATGTTCTCTTCCCTTTCCGACATCAACCAGGCGGCGGCATCAATCAGGGAGCTTTTCACAGGAACCGAGAGCGAGACAAGGGACATAGCCTACGACCCTGAATCCGTCCCTCAAAAAGACAGACCCCCTCTTTTGGAGAAAAGGGCAAAAATCATTTTCTCGCAGAGGATTCCGAGCATGGGCCAGCACATTTCCCCACTCATCTCGCAGCAGATTTTTGCGTCCCAAAAAATGGATGCCGACATAAGCCGCATACTGATTGACATGGAGAAGGCCGAGAAAGCATTTTTCTCCGACAAAAACAACAGGCTCTTCGCATGGGGTCCCGAGGATGTTGAAAAAATATTTTCGGCACAGGGATTTTCGGTCAGGACGCAAAGAACGGCCCTTGTCGAAAAACGCAGGATAGTTGCGGGCGAAATTGAAAAATGGTTCGACACGGAAAACTCGTCCTACGGAAAGGCCATGTGCGGCGCGATTGGAAAGGAGTCCTGCGAAAAAATAAAGTCCCTCCTTAAATCGGCGGCTGAAAAACAGATTTTCACATGGAAAACCGAAAACGCATTTTTCACTTGTGGATTTGGCGATTAAAGGGTAAAATAGTTTATTCACAGGCATAATTGAAATTTGCCGTAACAAATTTTTGTAAACAAGGAGAAAAACATGAACTTCATTTTCTTAGGACCACCGGGAGCTGGAAAGGGAACACTTGCGGCGCAGGTTTCGGAAGAATACAGGATTCCCCAGATTTCAACAGGGGACATCTTCCGCGAGAACATCAAGAACCAGACGGAGCTTGGCAAAAAGGTCAAGGCCGTTATCGATGCCGGTGGACTTGTGAGCGACGACCTTGTTCTGGAGATTGTCGGCGACAGGCTTAAGAAGGACGACTGCAAAAACGGATTCATCCTTGACGGATTCCCACGCACAATACCGCAGGCTGAGGCATTTGAAAAGCTCGGCATCCCGGTGCAGGTCGTGAACTTTGAGGTGAACAACCAGCTGATTATCGACCGTCTCTCAAACCGCCGCGTCTGTAAGGAGTGCAAGGCGAACTACAACGTAAAATTCATGCCGCCGAAAGTCGAGGGAAAATGCGACAAGTGTGGCGGAGAACTTTTCACACGCGAGGACGACAAGATTGAGTCAATCACAAACCGCCTTGAAGTCTACAGAAAGGAGACCGAGCCGCTGATTGATTTCTACCGCAAGCTAAACAAGATGGTGGACATTGATTCAGCCCGCGACAGCAAGGAAGTTCTTGTAGATTTCAAGAAACTTTTCCCGGTAAAATAAATCCGGAAACGTGGCCACATTCCAAAAGGGGGTGTGGCTTTTTTTATGGCAAAATGTACAGCAAAAACCCCACCGGCAGGACCGATGGGGCAAAATAGAAGGATTTTTTGTATTGCTTAGAACTTGTACTGGTAGCCTACGCCAACAGAAAGTCCACGGCGGGTACACATTTCACTTGGGTCGCTCCATGTGCTTCCGCTCTTTGGTTTTGAAGAAACCTTTGTCGGTGTGAAGTCCAGCATGTAGCGGCAGTCAAGAACTATGCTTCCCGGTCCCAGCTTCCATCCGGCGTTGACATCGAAGGCCATGCCGAAGTTCAGGCCCGCCTTCATGTCCATGGTGTCAGAAGCCTTAGTAGTAGTTGGCGAAGAAGAGCCGTTTTTGTATACCGTAACCTGGTCAAGTCCTACAGGAATTGAAAGATAAGGTCCAACGCCTCCCCCAAGGGTAAAAATGGAGCCAATGTCTGCCTTGTATGTCACAAGAAGCGGAATGTCGATTGTGTTGTCACTACTAGTCAGACCCATTTCACTAGATGTTCCAGAATAAGTTACTTTTGCAGTAAAATTGTATCCGTTGTTGAAGTTCATGTCGAACTCGGGCTGGAGACCAAGGGAGCCGGGACCAAGATCCACGAGGCCAAAGTTCACATAGACTCCGAATCCACCGCCGATGTTTCCACCTTCGTTCAAAGTACCGTTGGCAGCCTTGACAGCATTCCTGGTAGAATCCAGGCTTCTCGAACTTGTCTCTGACAGGGTCGTACCAAGACCGAAGTTCACATTTCCGCGCGCGCCAAGAGTGACGTCGAAGGCGAATGCAGAAATAGCACTTACCGCAATAGCGGCTGCAGTAGCAATAATTTTTTTCATTTCATACTCCTTAAAAAAAATTTAAAATAAGTATACCCCCCCCCAGGGTATTTGTCAAGATTTTTTTAGGAAATTTTTAAGTTTTTTCTTCAATGACAAAAATTTGAATTTTCCACTTCTTTGTGGTATAATGGACGCATGGCTAAACCAAAAACAGAATTTGCAATCAACCAGAAGGTTGTGTACCCAAGTCAGGGTGTGGGAACAGTCACCGATGTCTTCAAAAAGGAATTCAAAGGTGAGATGGTCTATTATTACAAAATATACATCCCCGTTTCGGAGATGACGGTCATGGTGCCGGTGATGAATTCGCATCTGCTCGGCATACGCGCCATAGTTTCAAAGGAAGAGGCACAGAAGGCAATCGACATGATTGCGGACAACTTCGAGCCGGCCACATCGGACTGGAAACTCAGGTACCAGATAAACCTGGAGCTTCTCAAGAAGGGAACGGTCCAGGACATCACGCAGATTGTAAGGAGCCTCTACTACCGCTCAAAGGTCAAGGAGCTTCCAATCCAGGAACGCAAGCTGTATGAAAACGCAAAGACCTTGCTGAAGGACGAGCTTTCCGAGGCCATGGGCATTTCCCCTGAGGAGGTGGAGGCGCTTTTCCACGCAAAACTGGAGCCGCTTGGTCTCAAGGTGGACAAAAAGGTCAGCTCAGTTCTGGATGACGATGCGGACGAATTTGACGACGAGGATGACGAGGACGTAAAGTTCTCCGGGCGTGACGATTCGGACGATGAAGACGATGAGGCAGATGACGAGGAATAGTTCGGAAAACACTCTGGACCTTGTTCTTCTCGCGGCCGGTTCATCAACAAGAATGGGGGCCGGTCAAAAAAAAGAATATCTCCGTTTAGGCGCCGGCACTGTGCTTTCAGTGTCACTCGGGGCTTTTTTTGATTACGAAAAGAATTCCGAAAAAAAATTCTCCCACATAATAATAACGGTCCCGGCCGGGCATGAGGATGACGCAAAAAATGCGGTCGCCATGGACAAAAATGTTTCGGGGGAGCTTTTATCCGGCAGGCTGGTCTTTATGGCGGGCGGCTCCACAAGGCAGGAGTCTGTATGTCTCGCTCTCAAAAAACTTTGCGCCCTTGAAAATCTGGATGAAAAATCTGATGGCCCGGGACGGAATCCTGTTGTGCTTATCCACGACGGGGCAAGGCCATATTTGACAACGGACATAATCGCTGGAGTTGTTGACGCGGCTCTGGAGTTTGGGGCGGCTGTTCCTGCTGTTCCTGCGGTGGACACATTCAAGGAAAGCTCCGGGGACGGCACAATCACACGGCACCTTGTAAGGAAAAACCTTGCGGCGGTACAGACTCCACAGGGATTTCTCCTTGAACCGCTAATGCGCTGCCACGAAAATGCCATCCAGATGCAGAGGGACTACACGGACGACAGCGAAATATGGGACGACTTTCCGGAACTTACCGGCGGAAAAAAAGTCAGAATCACAAAGGGCGACACAAAAAACAAAAAGATAACCTACAGGGACGACATTCCCGGGCGGGACGACAGAATGATTAGGATTGGACTTGGGACGGACCTGCACCGTCTTGTTGACGGACGCTCCCTGATGATTGGCGGAGTGAACATTCCTTCACCCAAGGGGGAGCTTGGACATTCGGACGGGGACGTGCTTCTCCATGCAATCAGCGACTCCGTTCTTGGGGCCACGGGGCTTGGAGACATCGGCTCTTACTTTCCACCGGAGGACCCACAATGGAAGGACGCAGATTCCTCTCTCCTACTGAAAAAAATCTGGGGCGACGTAAGGGACAGGGGCTGGGAGCTTGAAAACCTGGACTGCGTTCTTGAATTCGAGTCCCCCAAATTCATTCCGTGGCGAAACAGGGTCATAGAATCCGTGGCGAAAATTCTTTGTGTGGATTCGGACAGGATTTTTGTCAAGGCAAAGACCAACGAAAAACTAGACTCCGTTGGCGGTGGACTTGCGATAAAGGCTTACTGCGTGTGCCTTTTAAAAAAGGACTGAGACCAGCCAACACGATTTTTTTAATCACAAAAAAAGGACCGCCCAATGATTCTACAAGGACGGCCCTTTTTTTATTCAAATGAAAACTTCCTACTCATCATCCGACGGCACATCAAGGATAAGGTCAACAGTGTCCTCGCTTATTCTCAGGCTTGACGCAATCTCCTCGTTTGTCCAGCCCTTCTCCTTCAGCGAGCGCACGCTTTCCTTAAGGCTTGGCGTTATGCTGGATGAACCCGCCTTCATGGATTTTTTGGAGGAAGCCCCGTCCTTCTTCTTTGCGGTCGTGACTTTTCCCAAAACCTTGAAGTCGTTTATCTGCTCTTCCGCAACCTCGGTCAGACGCTGCAACCTCTCCTCGGTAACAGAAATCTCGTCCATCCTTTCGTTCAGTCCGTCAATGCGGTCCTCGGTTTCATCAAAAATCTTCTGGAGCGACGAAAGCTTGTCAACGGCATCGCTGATTTTTTCGTTGTTGTCCATAATCCTCTTGATTCCGCTCTGGAGGTCCTCAACCTTGGTCGGCATTGTGTTCAGCTGCTTGTCACAGACGATGAGCCTCTTCTCCAAATCCAGTATGCGGTCCGCGGTGTTGTCCACGTTGGTCGCAACCTTCTCTATCATGGCGGCCTTGTTCTCAATTCTGTCGTACTGAGCCTGTATGCCGCTGATTGAGTTCTGGAAATTCTGGATTGTGTGCTGCATGTTCACAAGGTTGTCGCTGCTCGTGTTGAGTTCGGCAATCTTTTCGTCCATGGAGTTGCTGAGCGCCATGATTCTGGAGAACTTCTGGTCCAGGGAGTCAAGCTGGTTCTTCTGTGTGTTGTAGCCCGACATGCGTGAGTCGATTTCGCCGGCAAGTTTCTGAATCTGGTCCATCTGGTTTTTCAGGTTGATTACCTTTGCCTCGTAGGTCGCAAATCCGTTAATCTTTTCCTTGAGACCCTCGATTGAAGCGTCAAGCTGTTTTCTGAGCTGGTCCGCCTTGTCGAATATTCCGGTCTGTGCCGTGAACCTTGAGATTCCCTTGTTGATTTCATCAATCTTGAGCTGGAGATTGTTCGTGTCGTCGTTCAGCCGTGTAATCATCTTCTGGTACGCGGTCCTGTCTCCGTCGGCAGTCTCCTGCAGATCCCTCTTGAGATTCTTAATCTTCATGTCGGCCTGGCTTGTAGCCTCAGAGAACATGCCCTGGGTACTCTGGAGTACGGACGTGCATCTTTCCTGGAGCTGCTCCATGACCTGCTTTGCCCTTTCCTCGTACTCACGGAGAGCGTCGTCGGCCTTGTCGTTCAGGGTCTGGATATCCTGCTGGACCTTCAGACGTGATTCCCTTGTCTTTTCGTCAAGGTCGGCAAGTCCCTGCTTCTGCTTCTGAGTGAACATGGCAAGCTGCTCCTCGTACTGTGAGCTGGAGTCCTTGTACTGCTGGGTAATCTTCTGCTTCCATGAGTTGAAGTCCTCGATTGAAGCGTCGATGAGGTGGTTCTCCTCCTTCTGGCGTTTTTCGATTGTCTCACGCATCTCCTCGAACTGGGAGTTCATGTTCTTCAGGTTGGCCTGCATCTGCTCCGAGACACGCCTGTTGTAGTCGTCGCTCTCCTGTTTCAAAAGCGCGGTGGCCTGTTCGGACGTGTTCTTCAATGCCTCGCGGTACTGCTCGATAAAATCATGCAGACGCTGGTTGACCGTGTTAATCTGGTTCTGGATTGTGGACTGTCCTGCCTGCAGGTTCGCCTGGAATGTGTTCTCCTGTGCGACGGTCTTGTTTTCAATCTCCTCGATTCTGGCCTTGAGCTGGTCGGCATATTTGGTCTCCATGTCGCGCCTGCTCTCCTCGTACGAGTTGCTGAAATTTTCAATCCTTGTGTCAAACTTGTTCTTCCAGTCGGAAAGCTGCTGGTTGATTTCCGCCTCACGCTGCTGCAGGTCCATGGAGAAGCTGTTCTCAAAATCCTTCAGCTGAGAACCGACCGTGGCGTAGGACTTCTGCTTAAGCTCCTCAACGCTGGTCTCCAGGGATTCAATCTCCTCCTTGAGTTTGTCGCTCCTTGACTTAAGCGATGTCTCAAAGCTGACGTGGTTTTTAGAAATGCTCGACGTGAACTTTTCAAAATCACCAAGAACCCTGGCCTGTGACTGCTCCATAATCTTGCGGAGGGCTTCCTCCAGTTTTTCTATGTCGCCGCTTGAAGAGTTGAGCGCGTTGAAGCGGTACTCCATTTCTTCCTTATACTTGTCCAGCTGCCTGTCAAGACCCGCAAGGAACGACGACTGCTTGCTGTCATAATCCTGCGCGACGGACTGCATGGCCTTGGTAAGATTCGCATCGAACACGGCAAACTGGTCCTTAATCTCCTTCTCAAATTCTGCAAGACGTTCGGACGCAGAGCTTGTCTCCTCGTTGACCTTGACACCGATGGCCCTGGACTCCTCCAGAGCAGACTCGTACTTGGCACGTGTATCGGCAATCGCTTCCTCGACCTCGGCATGGATTGTGTCCGCCTTGGTCTGAACGGCATTCAGAGAGTCTGAAATGTTCTGCTGCATCTGTGCGACATACTGCTGAAGCTCCTGCTTGTATGTGTCCAGATGTGAAACGCTCATCTCCTTGTACTTGTCGTAAGCCGCAGACTCCTTCTGCTCCGCCTTGAGATAGGCCTCCTCAAAAAGCTGGTCATACTTGGCCTGCATCTCCTGAGCCCTTGAATCAAGGGATGTCTGGAGGGCATCAAGCCTCTGCGTATTTTCCGCGGTCTCCGTGTCCAAAACAGCCGCCGCCTGCCTTGCGCTTGAAAGCGTGGCCATGACCTTGTTCTTGAACTCCTCTATGCTGCTGTTGGAGACAGACTCAAGCTCCTGTGTCCTCTGCTGGACCAGGGTCTCCAGAGCGGAAACCTTTTCGACCAAATCAGCCGTGATTGTGTTGACCTTCGTGTTGATTGCGTCCGAAACATCCGCGTCGGTATCCTGAACAGCCTGGCGCAATGCCGTGGTCCTTGTTTCAAGGTCCTGCCTGATTGCATCGGTCCGGGACTCCATCGACTCCTGGATTTCCTCAATCTGCCGGGTGAGTCTGGAATCAAGGCTTTCCGTCTTTTCTTCAAGGCTCTCCGCAAGCTCCCCTGTTCTGGACTCAATTGTATTTGAGAGGGCCGCAATCCTTTCGCCAAACTCTTCCTCCATTGTTGAGGTACGAGCGTTGACTGAATCGCTAAGAGCGGATGTCTTGTGTCCAACCATGTCGTCCAGCTCGTTCGTCCTTGTGATGATGTCGGACTTGAGGGCCTCGGACTTTTCATCGAACTTGGCAAGAAGGGTGTCCACCAGGGTCTGCACCGACTCCTCCAGACCCGATGTCCTCTCATTGACTGACTGCTCAAGGGCGCTTGTGACTCCAAGAACATTCTTGTCCAGATTCTGGGTCCTTTCCTTGACAGAAGAAATGAGGGCGGTAATCTTGTCGTTAAGGTCCTTCTCCAGTGCGCCAACGTTGACCTTGATTGCCTTGGTGATGGACGAAGTTTTGTCCTGGTACATCTTGGCAAGCCCCGTGATTCTTGCGGAGTATGTCTTTTCGATTCCGGCTGTCCTGTCTTTCAGGCTCTGCTCAACCTCATTGGTGCGCTCGTCGGCGTTCTTCTCCATTGATGAAGTCTTGGACTCGATGAGGTTCACAAGGGCGTCGGTCCGTGTCGTAAGTTCATTTTCAAGAGAATTGGTCCTGTCGGTGACGGAGCTTGTAAGGTTTCCCGTCCTCTCGTTGACCATGTTCTCCAGATTTGTAATCAAAGTCTCCACGGATTCCGCAAGGTTCGATGTCTTTTCGTTCACGGAAGTAGTGATGCTTTCCGTCAGATTTCTTACGGCCTCCTCAAGATCCGTTGAGCGTGTGTCAAAATCCTGCCTGATTGTCTCGGTCCTGTTGCTGAAGGAACTTTCAAGTCCAGCGGTGGATTTGTTGATGTTCTGCTCCAGATAGTCAACCTTTCCGCGAAGCTCGGACGTGAGGCTGTCTGTGCGCGAGTAGACTTCGTTCTGCAGCTCCGTTGTCCTTTCCTCGACCATGTTCTGCAGGGCCTCTGTCTTTGAGTGGACCTCGTTCTCAAGGTTGCGTGTCCTGGAAACAACGTCCTCAATAATCTCCGTGCTCTTTCCGTTGATGAAATCCTCCAGCGGCGAGATGCGTTCGTTGACGTTCGCGGTCAGGGACTCAATTCTATTGTTCACGTCGTCCTCGATTGCCCCGGACTTTTCTTCAAGTGTCGCGGAAAGCTCCTCAAGGCGTGTGTTGACCTTGCCCGCAAAGTCGTTTGTTCTTCCGTTGACTGCGGATGTTATGGCGTTGATTGTCTTTGCAAGGTTCTCTTCTATTGTAGTGGTGTTGGTAGAAACCCTGGTGTCCAGAAGTCCGTAGCGTTCGTCGATTGAATCTGAAAGCGCGCTGGTCCTGTCGCCAATGTTCTGCTCCAAATCCTTAAGGCGGTTCTCCAGACTGTCGCTCAGTGTGTCTGAACGGCGGTTCATCTGCTCGTCGATTTCGGCAAGACGGTTTTCAAGGTCGGCCTTAAGTGTGGACGACTTTCCGTTGACCATGTTCTCCAGAGTTGAAATGCGCTCCTCCAGACTGTCGCTCAGAGTCTTTGAACGGGTGTCAAGGGAATCTTCCAGCTCCGACATGCGTGTCTCAATATTCTCGCGAAGGGCATCGGACCTTCCGTTTACGGAATCCTCCAGCTCGCTCATCCTTGACTCGACATTTTCTGAAAGGGTTGACGAGCGGGCATAGAGTCCATCCTCCAGTTCACCAAGCCTGTCCTCAATTTCAGTCTGCAAAGTCCCGGACCTGTTTTCCACGGACTCCTCAAGATTTGTCATGCGGTCTTCAAGAGAATCCGAGAGCGTGGATGAACGTGTGTTGAGTTCCTCCTCCAGAGCCGCAAGACTGTCCTCGACCTTCGCCTTAAGGGAGCCGGATTTTCCGCTGACAAGCTGCTCGACTTCCGCAAGTTTTTCTTCAAGACTGTCGGAAACAGCACCCGTCCTTGTCGCAATTTCTGATGCAAGGACAGCAAGCCTGCTCTCAAGGTCGTCCTTCATTCCCGAGGAGCGTCCACTGACTATGCTTTCAAGTTCGCCCATGCGCTGCTCAAGGTTTTCTGTCACGGATGATGTGCGTCCAGTAAGTCCCTCGGTCAGGGCGGCAAGCGTGGTCTCTATTGTGTTCTTAAGTTTGGCCGAACGTGTATTGACATCGTCCTCAAGACTTGACATGCGGCCTTCAAGATTCTCGGTCAAAGATGACGAGCGACCTGTAAGCTCCTCCTCCAAATCTGCAAGACGGCCCTCTATGTCGTTCTTCAGAGTGACGGAGCGGTCGTTAACATTGTCCTCCAGCTCCGACATGCGGTCTTCAAGGCTGTCCGCGAGTGTGTTGGTACGGTTGTTAAGCTCGTCCTCCAAATCCGCAAGCCTGCCCTCGACATCGGATTTCAATGTGCTGGAACGTCCGGAAACAGTCTCCTCCAGTTCCGAAATGCGGTCCTCCAGGTCGTCCGAAAGATTTGATGTGCGGGATGTGAGTTTGTCCTCCAGTTCCGACATTCTTTCTTCTATTGATTCGGAAAGCTTGGTGGAGCGGTCGTTGACATCCTCCTCCAGAGCGGAAACCCTGTTCTCTGTATCGGAAATCAGGCTGCTTGATGAGTTGGGCGCATTCTCAATCAACGCGGCAACCTTGCTCTCGGTATCGGAAATCAAGCTGCTCGATGTGTTGGTCGCATTCTCAATCAGCGCGGTGAGTTTTGATGTGATTGACTCGGTTAAATCCGTGGAGCGTGTGGTGACATCCCCCTCAAGCGATGACATTGTGTTTTCAAGGGACTGAATCAGATTGTTGGAACGCTCGGTCAATGTGGACTCCAGAGTTGAAAGCCTGTTCTCCACAGAAACGGAAAGGCTCTCGGTCTTTGTGTCAACGGAAGTCTGCAAACTGTCCAGCGTGTCGTTTATCTTGTCCTCCATTGCTCCCGCACGTTCGTCAACGGAATCCTCGATGGAGGAAATCCTTGTGTCGATTGTGTCCTGCAAGTCGGATGTGCGGTCCTCAAGTGCCTCGCGCAAATCGGATGTACGCTGCTCGATGTCGGTCGTGTAGTTCTCCGTAAGCTCGGTGTACTGTGCTATGGCAAGGTTGGTCTTTGTCTGCACGTCCTCAATCAGTGAGTTCAGCTTGTCAACAACCTGGGTGTGGAGAGTTCCGGACGAATCGTTAATCTGCTGTTCAAGAGCGCCGGTCCTTTCTTCAAGGGCAGCCCTAAGTTCCGCGGTCTTGTTTTCTATATTACGTGTATAGTTTCCGGTGGTCTCGGCGTAGTGGGCGATTGCCTCCTCAGCCCTCTGCCTTACCTCCTCAATCATCTCCTCGATTCTCTGGTTGATTCCGGCCTCAAGAGAACCTTCCTTGTCCTTAATCTGGTCGGAAAGTTCGGCAACCCTTGTCTGGAGCGCGTTGTACAGTTCGTCGGTATGGTTCTGGACATCCTGGTCGTAGGTTTCGGTCGTGACGTGGTACTTCTCGATGGCGTTCTCGGTCTCCTGCTGCACGTTGAATGTCATCTCGTCAAGTTTCTGCTGCAAAAGCGATTCAAGGGAGTCAGTCTTCTTCTTGATGTCGGAGCTGATTGTCGATGTGCGGGCGTTGAGGTCGTTGGCCTTCTGGCGGATTTCAGACTCCAGCGCAAGGAATTTGTCGTTGAACGTTGTCGTGAGCGACGTGGTCTTCTGCTTCAGATCAGCGTCAATGCTTGATGTGCGGCTTTCAAGCTCGTCGGACAGGCTTCCGGTCTTTTCCTTGATTGCGTTCTCCAGTGCCTTGGTCAAATCGTTGATGAGGGTTCCAAGAACGGAAGTCTTTTCACGGACCTCGGTTGTGAGCGCGGAATTCTTGTCTGTCAGCGAGTCGGAGATTTCGGACAGCTTCTTCTTTATGCCGGTGTCGATGTTGCCCGCCCTCTCGTTGAAGGCTGCGAGCATCTTGCTGAGACGCTCCTTGCATGACTCCTCGACGGTCTTGGTCCTTGTGTCAACATACTCCTCCAGATTTGTTGTCTTCTGGGTGATTCCATTTTCAAGGGCCTCGGTCCTGGACGCGACAGAACCTTCAAGACGCTCCGCCACGGATGTATAGGTCTCTTCCATGCTGTCCGTGCGGGTCCTCATCAAAGACTCAAGCTCCTCGATGCGGTTGTTGACGGAATCCTCAAAGTTCTGGGTGCGCGTGTCTATGTCGTCGGAATAAGTCTGGGTACGCTCGTTAACAGAGGTCTCCAGCTCGTTGATTCTGCTGTCTATGTTTTCGGAAAGCTCCTCGGTCTTCAGGCGGATTGAATCCTCGATTGCCGCGGTCTTTGCGTCAAGCGACACATTCAGATTTGTGGTACGCTCGTTAAGCTCCTCCTCCAGATTTCCGGTCTTTTCTTCCATGAGGCTGGAGAAATTATCGGTGGACTCACGCAGACTGTCTGTGAGGCTCTGGATTTGCGAGTCAAGGTCGCTCCTCATTGCCTCCGTCCTTGTGTCAAGGTCGTTCTGGAAATTCTGCACTGCATCGCCAAGATTGTCAGTCAATGTCTGAATGCGGCTTTCCACATCGTCCTCAAGATTCTGCTTCTTCTCCTCGACAGATGCCTTGAGCGTCTCAACCACGGAATCAACATTGTCGATTATCTCCTGAGTCCTGACATCGACGGAACTGTTCAGCGTGGAAACGACATTTGTAACGGATGTCTCGAAGGACATTGTCTTCTGGTCAACCAAATCGGAAAGCTCCGAAAGTTTGTCCGTGAACTTCCTTTCGATTGCGGATGTCTCCTCCTCGACAGAATTTGTGAGGCTCTCCGTTTTTTCGTTAAGGCTGTCCTCGATTGCGGACGTGCGGGAGTTAAGCTCGTCCTCCAGGCTTCCGGTCTTTTCCGAAAGATATGTCGAAAGATTTTCAAGCTTGTCGTAGGCCCCGTCGGAGAGTGTGGAGATTTTTTCTCCAAGATTCTCGCCAAGGGTGTCCGTTCTTTCTTCTATAGTATTGGACAGGGCGGTGGTCTTTTCCTCCAGAGAATTTGTAAGCTCGGTGACACGTTCGTTCAGTTCATTGTCAAGAGCTCCAGTCTTCTCCGCAAGAGAATTTGTAAGTTCTGCGACACGCTCGTTCAGCTCATTGTCAAGAGAGTCCGTCTTTTCCTCCAGCCTGTTCTGGAGATTTGTCGTCCTGCTGTCAAGCTCGTCGGAAAGATCGTCGGTGCGCTGGGTAAGGCTCTGCTCCAAATCGGATATGCGCTGGAACATATCGTCCGAAAGATTTCCGGTCTTGTCCCTGACCTGCTCCTCAAGGGATGCGGAACGCTCGGCAAGGTCGGATGCGATTGCCCCGGTCTTTTCGTCAAGGGACGCAGAAAGAGTGTAAGTCTTTTCCGCAAGAGCATCCTCGATTGCCTTTGTCCTTGAATCGACGGAATCGGTGAGGCTGGTAAGACGCTCGTCCAGGCTGGTCTCCATGTTCTCGGTCCTTGTCCCGATGTTTGAGGAAAGATTGTCCATGGCGGTGGTCAAAGAATCCACAAGTGTCGATGTCCTTGACTGCACGGACTCCATAAGGTTTGACAGAACGTCGGACACATTGCTTTCAAGCGACGATGTTCTTGTCTCCACATCCGAAGAAAGGGACTCGATTCTGCTTGTGACCTGCTCCTCCAGACTTCCGGTCCTGTCGTTGACCGATGTGGAGAGATTTGTGATTGTGCTTCCAACGCTGTCCTCCAGTGTGGAAACCCTTGAGTCCACATCCTTCTGGAGACTGTCCAAGGTATCGACAATGCGGGTCTCCAGTTCGTCGGTGCGCGATGTAAGGCCATCCTCCAGTTCGGAAACACGTCCGTTCACGGAATCCTCAAGGCTTGTGGTGCGCTCGTCAACAGAGGACGCAAGATTTTCTATGGTCTCGTTTACCTTCTCCTCAAGTGCCGTGGTGCGCTCGTCAACAGAATCCTTGAGGCTGGTGGTCCGCTCGTCAACAGAAGAAGAAAGGTTCTCTATGGTCTCGTTCACCTTCGCCTCCAGAGCGGATGTCCTTTCATCAACGGCATCCTCCAGACGCTTGGTTATGTCGCCAACATTGTCCTCCAGACTGCGGGCCTTGTCCTCAACCTCGTCCTGCAGCTCCTGAATCCTGTCGCCAAGTGTGGTCGAAAGGCTGTCGGTCGTCTCGTAAACAGTGTCCTCCACCGCGCGGGTCCTTTCCTCAAGGGCTGCGGTAGCGTTGTCCATGCGCTCCAGAACATTGGATTCGACCTTCTTAAGTCTCTCGTCAACCTCGGCATCAAGGGTTCCCGTCTTTGAGTTGATTTCGTCATCAATCTTCCTTGTGCGGGCCTCAAAATTCTGGATGAGGGAATTGGTCTTGTCGTCAAAATCGGAAATGAGCTGGGACGTGTTCTCCTTGTACGTGTTCTCAAGAAGGGCCGCCTGTGCATTGAACGCGCTGCTGAGTGAGTCGTTCCTTGTGTTGTACTCGTCCTCAAAGTCCTTTGTCTTCTGGCTGAACGAAAGGATAAGGTTCTGGAGCTTCTCGTTGAAGGAGCTTTCCAAATCCCCGGCCTTCTCCTGGAACATGGACGCTATGCTGGCCGAATTTTCGTTGAACGATATGGCAAGGGCGTTGGTCTTTTCGTTGCATGCGTTGTCAAGTGAATTGGTGCGGTCAACCACGAACTGCTCCAGCTTCTCCAGCTTTTCAGCAAATTCCTCGTGGATTTCTCCCATGCGGGCGTTGAGGCTGTCGGAAATCTCCTTCACCTTGATTTCATACTCACGGTCGAACGCCTTTTTCTGTCCGTCAAGAGATGCGTTGAAATTTTCGGTCTGCTCGTTGATTGACTCCTGGGCAGTCTCTATGCGACCGTCAATCAAGGCCTGGAGCTGCTTGGTCTGGGTATCGATTTCCAGCAAAAGGTTTTCGTTGCGGGTGTTCACGGTGTCCTTGAGCTGGGCAAAAGCCTCGTCCTCCAGAGTCTGAGCCCTCTCCGAAGCACTCTCGTATGTCGCCTTGATGTCGGAGGCAATCTTTTCCATTATTACACGGTTTTCCTCAAGCGCCTGGGATGTGGAGTCGGAAATGGACCTCGCGCGGCTCTCATATTCGTCCAAAAGATTTTCGCCCAGATGTTTCAGGCTGTCCTCGTTGGAGTCGGAGAATTTTTCAACCAGAGCCGGAATCTGCTTGTCAATTGAGATAATCTTTTTCTTCTGCTCGTCAAGGCGTGCGTTGAACTTGTCGATTATGTCGGCCTCGTCCTTGATTCTCTGGAGATTCTGTTCTACAGCGCTGGTCATCTCCATCAAATTCTGTATGGCTGAGTCGTAGGAATCTATGCGTCCGGAAATTTCATCAACACGTGCCACCTGCCCCGCAAGGTCTTCGGCCATGTTATCGAACTCTGCCTTCTGGCTGTCAAGCTTCTTTACGGCCGCAACCGCCTGTGAGTCATGGCTTTCAAGTTCGCTCTGCAGAAACTTAAGGTCCTCGGTCTGTTTTTTGAAATATTCCTCAAATTCCTTTTGACGACGGTCGGCATATTTTTTCACCGATTCCTTGGCGTTTTGATTTTTGTCAATCGCCCTAATCACAATACACACAATCGCCGACAAGACCACTGAAATTACAATAACAATAACGCTGTTCACTTTTTTTTCACCCGAAAAAATCTATTTCCGCCCCAATAAAAAAAGGAGCCTCTGACGGGACTCCCACCAATAAGCGAGATTGGAGAAAATCCCGGCTTATTGTAGCACAATATCGGATAATTGGCGATAGTTTTTGAATGAAATATCTGCAACTTTTTGCTTTATGTTGAAAATTTTTTTAATTCCCTTCAATATATATGCACTTTTCATGCCCGCACGCTTGGAGCCGACCACATCGTACTTGACCGAGTTCCCGACATAGAGAATCTCCTCCGGCTTTACGTCCAGCTTGATTGACAGGATTCCGAATGGATATTACGACGGTTTCAGCGCCCCGGACTCCTCGGACCCAATGCAGACATCGCTCAGTTCGCGGATTCCCCAAAGCTCCCCCTTCTGGTATGGCGGAAAGTCCGACAGTATTCCAATCTTAAGCCCCGCGTCCTTCATGGACTTTATGCACTCGACCACACCCGGATATGGCCGGACCTTCTTGAAATAGGGAATCATGCCGTCGTAGCAGATTGACTGGATTTTTGATTTCGCCTCGGAGCTTGTTATGTGCATCATGTCGGCAAGGAGGCGCGCCTGGTATTCATAGAAATCGGCGAGAGGGGCCGTCCTGTGCATAATCTTCCGGACCTTGTTGAATTTTGTGTAGAAGCGGAAGTTGCGAAAAAAATAAGGCAATATGCGGACGTAGAGCTTCCAGTCCGGATAGAGAGTACCGTCAATATCAAATGCAACCGCCTTAATGCCTTCCAACATGCCTACATTATACATTTTGTGGGCGGATTTGTCCAATGGGGCGGCCAGATTAAATCAGACCACGGACACGTGCCTCCCATACGGCCTGGGTTGCGGAACTTGCCCCCAGCTTCGAGTAGATGTTCTTGAGGTGGTACTTGACGGTGTTCGCGCTGATGAAAAAGTATTCGCCGATTTCTTCCTTGGTCTTGCCCTGCTCCAGAAGTTTCAGCACATTGATTTCCATCTGGGAAAAATTTTCGTTCTTTCCGACGCACTCCCTCATGTACAGAGGATACCGGACCGCCATGCTCCTTGTGATTTCGACCAGCTTCATCAAAAACGGAGTCTCGCCGCAGGTCTTTATATACTCAATCAGGACAGGGAATATCGCAGTCCCCTCGTCGGCCACCAGCCTGTAATACTTCCGTCTCCTCGCAAGCTTGAGCGACCTCTCCAGTGCCTCGAAAGCAAGTGTCCTCTCGCCCGAACGCCAGAAGCTCACCGAAAGAAGAAGGTCCAGCTCGCAAAGGTCCATGTGCCTCTTTCCCTCGTGCAGAAGGGGCCTCAGTTTTTCGGCAAGGGCAACCACCGCGGTGTATTTTCCGCTCACAATATAGCACCTGATTTTCACCATGTAGCGGTACAGGTCCAGCATGTTGAAATCGGAAAATTCGTCGGGAGCGGACTCATCCAGCCAGCGGACGGCAGCATCCGTGTCCCCGTCGTAAAAAGCCATCAAGGTGTCTGCGGCATCTATGTTGAAGGAAAACTCCAGCTCCCCTTCCCTCCTGCACAGCTCCCGGATGTTCTTGACAAAGCTCCTGGAATCCACATTCCTTCCGTTGGCATGGATAATTCTTGTCTGCAGAAAGAGCGCGGAAAAAAGGAGCCTCCTCTCCGTGTCCCTGTCAAATTCCTTTATCGTCCGGGAAACAAGGGTCTCCGCATCAATCAGCCTGTTCTGCTGGTAGTACCATTCGGCAAGGCACATGTTGTAGATGAAAGGTCCAAGCCCCTTGTTGTACAGCACGCACAGGTCCTCTATAAAAAGCTCGCGGTAGGACTCAAGGAGCGGCCCAATTCGGGTAAAATCGTTAACACCGTTCAGAACGGAGGGTCTACCGGCAGTAAGCACCACGGAATCGCTCAGGTCGATTTTGTTTTTCTTCATGTAGTCGATTATGTTTATGAAACGTTTCCATGTTATCGCGGGCCAGACCAGTTCGCATCCCATTCTGGCAATAGGGTCTTCGATGGATCTGAACACCTCCTCGGCCTCGGAAAGTTTTCCGTCCATCACAAGGTTGAGGAATACACCGCAGTCGCAGAGGCTTTTCTGCACACCACCTTCCGGCTTTGCATTGTAAAAGGATTCTCTCATGCGCCTTAAATCGATAAGATAGCTTTTGTTCGTAACAAATCCATAGACTATCTTGGAAAGCTCCTCTGCGGTCAGAAGTGTCCGTTTCATTTTCTCCTCCAGCCGATTGACAACTAAAAAAAATTAACCCGCTAATAAATTACCAGATTTTCAAAAATCCCTCACTACCCAAAAAGGTGTTTTTTTGTTCCGCGAAAAAAAATCCGCACCCCCGCCCGACATGCCCGAACATTCAGATTGCAAACAATGTAAAATCACTATATAATAGAAAAAACAATAGAAAAATTTGCAAAAATCCGCTTTCCGGGAGCAGACTGATGAAAAAGGGTGAAAATTTTTTTGAGGGCAACGACGACTTCAGGACCCTCAACGATGAACTTGTGGTGAGGTACGACAGCTATACGGTTGACGGAATCTGGGCGCAGGCAAACGACAATCTTCTGGAGCTGGAGGAGAAATACAAAAAGACCAACAGAAACCTCCGTCCGCATCTGGACATAATCCTTCCGTTCATCGCAATCTACAAGGTGCTGCTTGACGTGTGTCCGCCGGATGCAATGGATTTGGTGGCCGAGCAGTCAAAGATGAACGCAATCAGGGAAAGAAAGGCAATCGTCGAGCTGTGCAACAAAAAGCCCCAGACCTTCCTCAAGGAATGTAAGTCCATGACAAAAAAGGATTTCTCCGAGAAGGCACTGTTCAACTGCTCAATCACCGAGGAATCGAAAACATCTTTCACTTTCGAGATTACCGAGAACGCATACCTGATTATATGCACAGGGAACGGATGCCCGGAACTCGCGCAGATTTTCAACGACCGCTTCACCTACCTCTACTCGCATCTGCCGGAAGTAAAATTCAAGCGGACGGGAAACCTTTATGGCGGAATACGGAACCTCACACCCGACGACGAGGTAACGGAGGATGACCCGGAAAACAAACCCGCCCCGGAAAAAGCGACATTCACTTTTGAGCTGAAATCAGAAAGGGAGTAGCCGGGGGATTTATGGAAAGACTGGACAAAATTCTTGCCAACCATGGATTCGGGACCAGAAAGGAAGTACGCAGGCTTGTGCGCTCGGGTGCCGTCACGGTCAACGGAAAGCCGTTCCTGATGGAAAGCGACCACGTGGACATGGAAAAAGATTTGATTGAGGTTGACGGGGAGCCGCTGACCATTGCGCACGACAGGCACATAATGATGAACAAGGCGGCGGGCTATGTCTGCTCGACAAAGGAGGGAGACCACGAGACAGTGTTCGACCTGATTTCTGACGAGGACAGACACAAGTATCTTGGCGGAGAGCTGGAGATGGTTGGCCGTCTTGATGTGGACACCGAGGGCCTTCTGATTCTGACCACGGACGGAAAGCTGAACCACGAGCTGACATCTCCCAGGCACCATGTTGACAAGACCTATCTTGTGCGTCTTGAAAAGGCTGTCACAGCGGAAAAGAAAAAGTTTTACGAAAAGAAACTTGCGGACGGAATCCACATACAGGCGGACGGAAAGGATGGGGAGGCGGACTGTCTTCCCGCAAAGATTCTCTGGGGCGACGAATCCGGAAACGAGGACGAAACTGTATGCAGGCTGACAATATCGGAAGGAAAATTCCACCAGGTGAAGCGCATGTTTGCGACACTTGGAAATTCGGTCGCGCATCTGAAGCGGATTTCGATTGGACGGCTGCATCTGGATGAAAAACTTGCCCCGGGCGAATACAGGGACCTGCTTCCGGAAGAGCTGGAGCTGATGAAACAAAACTAATTTTTACTGGAGGAAAATATGACGGACATAGAGATTGCTCAGGCAAATGTCATGGAGCCAATATCGAAGGTCGCTGAAGGAATTGGCATTGGGGAAGCGGACCTTGATTTCTACGGAAAATACAAAGCCAAAATCACATACTCAAAGCTGAATGAATATCTGGAAAAAGTGTCCAGACCATCCGGCAGGGGGCATCTTGTTCTTGTCACGGCAATGACACCGACGGCTGCAGGGGAAGGAAAATCCACCGTGACCATCGCGCTTGGGGACGGGCTTAGGAAAATCGGAAAAAAATCTGTGATAGCGCTGAGGGAGCCATCGCTTGGACCCTGCTTTGGAATCAAGGGTGGAGCATGTGGCGGTGGATATGCCCAGGTGGTTCCAATGGAGGACATCAACCTGCACTTCACGGGCGACATACACGCGATAACGGCGGCGAACAACCTCATGGCCGCACTGATTGACAACCACATCCAGCAGGGAAACGAGCTTGGAATCGACCCAAGGACCATAAGCTGGAAACGCTGTGTCGATTTAAACGACCGGGCGCTCCGCAATGTGATTATCGGACTGGGCTCCAGAATCGACGGGGTTCCACGGGAGAGCCACTTCCAGATTTCGGTGGCGAGCGAGATTATGGCCATAGTCTGCCTGTCAAAGACAATCAGCGAGCTTAAGGAACGTGTGTCGAACATAACAATCGGACAGACCTACGGTGGAAGGACCGTGACATTCGGTGAACTGAAATGCACAGGGTCCATAGCTGCCCTTCTGAAGGACGCAATCAGGCCGAACCTTGTCCAGACCCTTGAGCACACACCGGCCTTCATCCACGGTGGACCTTTCGCGAACATTGCGCACGGATGCAACTCCATAAACGCGACCGTCTGCGCGCTTGCCACAGGGGACTATGCCGTTACGGAAGCCGGATTTGCAGCCGACCTTGGTGCGGAAAAATTCTTTGACATAAAGTGCCGGAAAAACGGTCTCTCCCCGGATGCCGTCGTCATTGTGGCAACAGCAAGGGCACTGAAGATGCACGGAGGAGTCCAGAAGCAGGACCTGTCCAAAGAAAACCTTGCCGCAATAGAAAAGGGATTCGAGAACGTCCGTGTGCATATCGAGAACATGGCGAAATTCGGGGTCAAATGTATTGTGGCCGTCAACAGATTCATATCGGACACCGAGGCGGAGCTTGATTTAATCAAGACGCTTTCTGAGAAAAACGGTTCCGGGGCGGTGGTCTGCGAAGGATGGGGAAAAGGTGGAGAAGGAGCCACTGAACTTGCGAAAAGGGTCGCGGAAATCTGCGAGGGCGGTTCCCAGTTCCGGCTGATATATCCAGACGACGCAAGCCTTGAGGATAAAATCGGAATACTGGCAAAAGAAATCTACAGGGCCGGCTCGGTGGAGATTGACGCAAGGGCAAAGAAAAAGCTCGCACAGTACCAGGCGGATGGGTACGGAAATCTTCCAATCTGCATGGCGAAAACACAGAACTCAATCAGCCACGACAAGAGCGTTCTTGGCGCACCAAAACCGGGCTACGCATTTCCTGTCAGGGATGTCCAGCTCTACAGCGGCGCGGGATTCGTGGTCGTGTTCGCGGGCGACATTGTGGACATGCCGGGTCTGCCAAAAGCTCCGTCGGCCATGAACATAGATGTTGACGACAACGGAGTAATATCGGGTCTCTTTTAAAAAACTGGTCCCAAAACATATATATAAAGGAAGAAAAAAATGAAAAAATCAAAAATCCTGTCGGCGGCCCTTTTTGCTGCGGCACTTGTCTCGCTCTCGTCATGCGGAAAGACAAAGTTCGAGCCTTTCGACGTAAAGGACGCCGGTCCAAAAATCTGGCTCCAGTCCGGAATCAACCAGCTTGAAAACGGCGACTTCTCTCAGGAGGGGACGCACTGGGGAACATTCCTCACATCGGGTGGAAGCGGGACCCCTGAATATTCGGACGGCAGGGTCAACATCAAAATCAAGAACCCGGGAAGCGTAAACTATGGCGTGCAGTTCTACTACGACGGATTCAGAATCTACCACGACGGAAAATACACACTTTCATTCAGGGCATCCGCGGACAATCCAAAGGGCTGCGAGGTAAGAATCCAGCTGAACGGTGGCGACTACCACCCATATGTTGTTGACACATTCACTTTCACGCAGGAGGAAAAGGAATACGTCCTTGACTTCACTATGACCGACGAGACCGACATGATGCCGCGGCTTGCATTCAACATGGGCGACTTTCCTGACAGGGACGGTGGAGAGCTTCCAACGACGGTGACTATCAGGGACGTCAGGTTCATATTGAACAACACAATCGCCGAGGAGGAATCGAGCAACGGTGGTGCCGACATTGTGAGGGTCAACCAGATTGGTTTCAGGCCCGGCGACAAAAAACTTGCCTACGTCAAGGTGACGGAGGACGGACAGAAATTCACGGTCCTTGATTCAAACAAGACCGTAGTCCTTAAGGGGAGCCTTGGAAAACCGGTCCGCGACGAGCTTGCATACGAGTATGTCGCCACCGCCGATTTTTCGTCGCTCAAGAACGAGGGAATCTACACTGTGAAGGTCGGGGACTCCGAAAGTTTTCCGTTCGCAATCAGCAAAAACCCCTACTCCTCCCTGGTTCAGGATGCGCTTAGATTTTTCACCCTGTCCAGATGCGGATGCGAGGTCTCCGATTCAGTCTATGGTCATCCGGCCTGCCACACCGGAAGGGCAACGATAGTCGAGAACCTGAAAAAGATTGACATAGTTGGTGGATGGCATGACGCTGGCGACTATGGACGCTATGTTGTTCCTGCCGCAAAATCGGTTGCGGACCTTCTTTTTGCCTACGAAAATTTTGACGGCGGAGTAGATTTTGACATCCTTGATGAAGTGAAATGGGAGACGGACTGGCTTCTCCAGATGCAGAAGAGCGACGGTGGAGTCTACCACAAGATAACATGTTCGTCCTTCCCCGAATTTGTCATGCCAGAAGAGGAAACCGCCACCCAGTTTGTGAGCAATGTCTCGACAGCGGCCACGGCAGATTTTGCAGGAACCCTGGCACTTTCATCGGTCTACTACAGGAAAACAGATTCGGAATACGCGGACAGGCTTCTCGATGCGGCGACAAAGGCATGGAACTATCTGGAGGAAAACGAGTACAGGCCATTCTCGAACATCGCATACATAAGCACGGGCGAGTACCCAGACAAATCCGACGCTGACGAAAGATTTTTTGCCGCCGCTTCCCTCGCTCTTGCAACAGGAGAAGACAGATACTCACAGGCGGCGGAGAAGATACGGTCCGAGTCATCCGCAAAATGGAGCGAACAGTTTGGATGGGAGCAGATGGAAGGTTACGCCGACCACATCATACTGAAAAACCAGAAGCTCTTCTCCCAGAATCTCGTGAAGGACGTGAAGGCGGCTGTAAAAAAATATGCGGACGAGGCACT
>CACZPR010000063.1 GCA_902783155.1 uncultured Spirochaetaceae bacterium | reverse complement strand
CGAGATTTTCCGCAAGGAGTATCTGAGCATGGGAGTTTGGGAAACAGACATAAGACATGAAGCGATGCGGGAAGGAATGCAACAAGGAATGCAAGAAAAAGCTGTTGTAGATGCTCTGAATCTTTTGAAAAAGACCGAGCTTTCACCGGAAGTAATTGCCGAATGCTGCTCTCTACCGCTTGACGAAGTGAACCGGCTGGCCATGGAAATGAAAAAAGAAGCCGTGCAGCTGTAAAAAAACAGCAGAACCACATTGTCCGAAATAATTGATTTAGTATAAAAAAAACACCCCCGCCCCTGCACCACCGGGACCACCGGCAACACAAGAGCGGGGGATGGATGTTGTTTCACTGTATAACAATCAGTACACTTTTACATACTCGATTGTTCTGTCTGCAAGATAACTGATGTATACATTGCCATTAGAAGCTACACCGATGTTAATGCGATACTGAACTGGCTTACCATTTGTCGGTACATGGAATGATTCCCAACTACCTGTAAAGAGTTCATCATTGGATCCATCTGTTATTACAGATTTATCTGGAGTAGTACCTGTGTATACAATCGGGCTTGAAAGTCTTGCAACTTTTGCAGAACGTGCTGTATCTGCATTTGACATACTGTAATAACTGATATACGGCATTACATTTGTCTTTGTGCCAACAACGGTCTCTTTTAGTGCAAGATCCACATACTGGCCAACCTGCTGATAGCCATCCACTGTTACAACTTTAGGAGTATCAGTTACAGAAGCCATATACGCATATTTCAAGTCTCCATTACCAGTATCGTAATATGCAAAATGGATTCCGCCTTTTGAATCAGTTTTCATTGCAACATACTGACCTGCGCTGTTTTCATCGATTGTAACCTTGTTCCATGCGGCACCAGTTCCCGCAACAGCAGCATTCACAGTTCCACTTGAAAGGCTTGTAATCGCAATGCTTGAGCCTGTTCCTGTCTGCATTGAACGAACAGTCACTTTGTTTGATTTGGGATCAACCTCAGCATACGCACCGTAACCGTCTGAAAGAACAAGATTCAGCTGATACGCAAACTCATGCTCTGCATCACCATAAGTTGGATTAGCATAAGTCACTGAAACAGGTCTAGCCGCTCCACCATCAACCGACAAATTGAAAGTTACAGTTCCCGCACTCGGGACAGTCCTAAACACCTGATAGCCAGAGAAACTTTCTGCCGGATTCGTGTTGTACTTCATCTTTAATGCACCGTTCGTGGCATCATACCACGCAACCACAGCGGCTCCATCCGATGTGACATTCACAGAGGAATATGGGCTGTTCTCATCTGCACCAGCAATTGCTACATACCCTTGACTATAGGTTGCATTTGTATTTGCAGCCCCCTCTACATATATAGATGCGGAAGCGCCTGCCCGATATGACGCAAGATTTGTTGCAACTTCGGATCCATTTGAAGTAAAATAACGGAATTTCACCAGATTCTGGGTTGTATCATAATATGAGATATACCCCTTTGTTGCCGAATTATTCCCCGTTACAACGATATCAGGCCATTTGAAGCGGTCAAGATTGTTCAAATCCGCACCATTCCAGTTGGAGTCAAGAACTAACAATGTAGTATTATTTGAAATATATCCATATTCCCAAATATAAGAATGATCTACATTATTAATTCCCTTGCGAAGAGCAAACTGAGAAGGTCCGTTGCCCCATCCGGACACAGGAGTTCCTAACGTATCACCACAAGCAGAGACTGTAAATGGAGTTCCATCGTCATTGATAGCAATGGCATTATCAAAATAACGTGTATAGGAGTTCCTAAGGTTTTTGATTGATCCAACCGAAGTTCCACTTGCACCTAGCATTACTGAAAAATATGCATCCCTATATCCAGCACTGAAATTGATGCTATTACCGCTGATTGCCATATCCAACATACGCTTATCCTGCTTGTCGGTTGTCGTATATACGTCAACAATAAGCAATTCGCGGTTGTCGGTAAGAATTTCATTGTTCTGTCCATTAGGCTCCTGATTGTATTCAATGATGCGTGTCTCTGTATCATCGCCGCTACCTGTTGTAACAGATTTTGCAGTCTCATTATTCAAAGACGTAACATCGCCTGTCTTTGCGGTGACAACATCAGACGGAGTGTTGGCATCAGTTTTTATAACAAGGCTGTTTGTTGTCGTGCCTGTTGTCGGGGTATATGTCCTTGAACCGATAATAACACTTGAACTTGTACCATTCAAGTTGAATCCTTCAACAGTAATATTGCTTCCACGGCGAACTGGATATACACCAAGAGATGAACGGCTAAGAACTGTTGGATGTCTCTTGTTTCCTGCGGAAAGCTCTGTTTTTATTCCCGTAATATACGGCACAACGTCCATCTTGTAGTAGTTCTTGTAGTCACCAGTGCCATCGTCCCCACCTGACTGTACAGTATCTGCATCCACAGTCTTTTCACCAGTATATTGACCATGTGTTGTACTTGGGCTTCCGCGGTCCCATACCAACGCAACAACCGTTTTGTCCGTTCCAGCAACGGAGCCGAATACGCTTGTCGTGTCCAAAACAGCGGACCACTTGACTATGTGTCCATACTTCTGGCTTATGTAAGGAACCTTGTCATCATCGTCAACATCGTCCGGTATGGTGATGTTCGCGTAAGACGGAATCACTTTACTGTCCTTGACCTCCTTGAATGTCGCCTGCTCCACAGTGGCATCAATCACTCCTGTTGGAAGAGTCGTTGACTTAGTCCATGTTCCACTACCGTACGTGAGTATCGAAGAGACTGTGTCATTTATTTTGAGCTTAATCTCCTTCAGCATTGCATTGTCCCATGCGACACCCTCAATCCTGACTTTGCCGGAGACCTTTGGATCTTTGTCGAACTCGGCGGAACCATTGAATGTATCGGACGGGAGGTCACCCGGAAGCTCTATGTGTCCGTTCGTACTCTTGTTCTGGTAGAGACTGTTGCTGTCCTTGCTGTTCCAGTAGAACGGTCGAATCTTGATTGACGGAGCCTTGGTGTCGTTGATTGCGAAGTTCAGAATCATTGAGAAATCGGCACTCATGCTTCCGCCTATAGTGTTGTCGGTTATCGTGACAGTAAGCTTCTGGTTGTCATCGTCAGTAATTCCTGCAGTCTTCATATCCCAGACGTCCTTCTCAATGCTGAGAACCTGGGCAGAATCATCAATAGTACCATTCTTACCAAACGATGTACTGGCAAATGTACCAGTTGCAGTATCGCTCCATTCGCTACTGTTTCCAGTTGGTTTGTAGACCTTCATTGAATAGAACAGTTCTTTATTTCCACCGACAACCTCCGGCTCAATCTTCATTCTGTTGCGCACGGTGGCAAGAGGCTCTGGATGCTGCTCGTCATAATTTGGAGTGAACATCACGGATATAACGTCTCTTCCGCTACGTTTTCCACCCGCAAACATGTTGTTGTATGGGTACTTCTCGGAGTCGGAGTATTCTCCGTTGGCATCATCATCGGTGCTGAACGTCATGCCGGCTATGCGTGGCCTGTTGTTCGAGATTGTGACATCCACAGTGTTCTTGGAAGCGTTTCCAGCCTTGTCGAACACAACATAATGGAGAACAGCTCCTCCGTCCTCAATGTTCTTTGAGTTTATGTTGGCCTCCCAGGTCCATGAGGTTCCCTGCTTTACAAGGCTCTCAACCATGAGGTCGCCATCGTCAAACACTCCATTGGTCCAGTAGCCGGCACCATTCTTGTCGCCGCTTCCGTCACCTTCCTGTGTCTCGTTGTCAACGACATTCGCAAGCGCAAATTTAATATCATCTCCAGCTGCGACACCGATATTCAGAGACTCACCGCTGTCTCCAACCGTGAATTTGTTTCCACCTGCGACGGAGCTTATTCTGTAGATTATTCCGTTAACCTTTACAAGACCGCCCGCATGGAGATTTGGTTCCACCGTGCTTATCGTTATCTCGTTTGCAGCGGACACGGAACTTACATGCACCTGCTTCCAGTAGAGTCCGTCGTCATTATCCAGTGTGTATGTCGATGTGTAATTATCAATGCAGTTTCCGTCAGCATTTCTTGCAATCATCGGGTCAAAGAGATTGTGATGTCCATCAGTGTCGCGGGTTACATAGAATGCAATCCTTGAAACTCCGGTCTGGGCGACACCTCCCGTCGATGTGTTTTCGGTGGCCTTGGAGCCGAATGTGTAGAATCCATTCAAGTTGGCAATGGCGGTCTTTATGTTGTAGCCGTCCGCATTGGATGCAATCACCGCCGGAGCAACGTTGTCAATGCTCACAATCACGTTCTTTGTTCCGGTACCCGCACCAGCTGTCTTGATTTCCCAGAACTTGATTTTCTTGTTCACAGTTTCCAAAGTTGTGGTGTCTTCAGCACCAATCTCCATCTTGATGTGGAAGCCACTACCATGTACAGTGGAGGTTTCTGTAATTGTAACACCAGTCACAGCTCCAGAATTGATGGTTCCGCTCGCAGCCGTAGATGAATTCTCACCACCGACAACATAAGTATCTCCTACCTGAATCTTTGAGATGCCCTCGTTGTCAACTATGTCCGCCTCAAAGTACCATGCGCCACGGACGGAATCGCCCTCAACATAAGGCTTGTGGATTGAGTTATTTCCATTCTTGACAAGCTTTTCATTTTCCATAATCGGAGCGTCGGAGTCTATCACAAATGTGACGTGCTTCATCTTGTCCGAACTTAAGGTCAGATTGATTGGGCTTGATTTTCCGTCCTTGTCAACAGCGAACACCCAGAGGTTGACAGTAAGGGAGTCACTTCCTGCCGGGTTGAAAGTCTCGTTGATTGAGAACGTCCATGCCGTCTTGCTGTCGTTTGTCGTGGCCTTGAGTGCGTATTTGCTAAAGTCATCCGTGGCAGCAGAAACTTCGGCCCATGTCTTAGAACTTACAGTTCCATTGTCATATTTTATCCACTGGTAGCCGGAGTGCCTGGTGTTGATTGCCTCAGCATCGGCCTTGGTCCATGCTCCATCGCCAGTGACATCCATCATAATTCCAACATAATCGACACCTATGTGGTCATCGTCAGAACCAAGCAGGTCGAGCGAAGTTCCAGCGACAACAATCTCGCCACCAAGGGTTGAATTGTTGCCTGGGTATGAAATGTTGACCTCCGGCTTGTCACCGAATGGATCCACCTCGACGGTCTTGGAAGCGTAGCCAACGTTTCCGCATGGGTCCACCGACATGATGTGCAGCTTCACATTCTTGTTGGGGTTGGCCTCGTTCGGGTCTGTCGCAATGCCAAGCTCGGTCAAGTAATCCCTGAATTTTCCGGAATGTGTCTTTCCTTCCTCGGAGGCTCCTCCGTCAAAGAAGATGTATGACTGCATGGAGCTGTCCGTTCCCCTTACCTTGACCCATTTGTTTGCCGCATACACGGTATTGTCAGGAGCAATAGTCCCATCCGCGGGTTTGGCGACATCTTCCTTTGTCACGGCAAAATATGTTTCCGTACCAATTTCAGTGAGCTTTACAAACACACTTGCGCCCTCGGTCACGAGTGTCGGAACTGTAAGTGTCACCGTTGGAGCCTCGTTGTCAACATTGAACGACACGGTTCTCATAAGCTCACCATCGGCCATGTCGATTGCGGTCACTTTCAATGTGTGTGTGCCTGTTGTCAATGCGCTGACATTAAAATCCGCCGAATACTCATGGTCAGCGTCATATCCATCGCCTGTAGCTCCAGGAACCTCAACCGGGGTTCCGTCGCCAATCTGGAACTTGACCCTCTTTATTCCGTTCTTGTCCTTTGCAGTGATAAAGAATTTTGCCTGTCCAAAGTTTGGTCCACCGAATTTTCCTTCTGCAAAATTGCTTTCCTTGGAAGCTCCAGACAGTGCGCTTGCATTTGCGGCAGAGGCGTATTTCAGGTCCTTAACCTCCGGAAGCTCCGTGTCAACCATAAGACGCAGCGCAGATATGGCCGGAGTGTTTGTTCCATCGGTCAGGACAGGAGAGATATACTGGCCCCCGGTGATTTTTGATACAAACTCGGAGCCCTTGGCATCCTTCACCTTGAAATAAATTTCCTTGTTGCCATCGTCATTCACGGTCATATTCCATGTGCCGTTTGAGAGAGGAACATTCACCCAATCGCTTCCGTTGCCAGTGAAGCTGTACTCAAGTTTCTGGACAGCACCATCGTCGTCCGTGATGTTTCCGTAGATGGTCTTGGACTTCAGCCACACGCGGACATCAGCAGACATAACGTTGTCATTATCATCCTTAAGGGCAATGTTGTTCAGACGTATCTCCGGGCGGTCGGAATTTGGATCTATGATGTACTTGTAGATTTTCTCTATTTTGTTTCCGGCGGAGTCCTCGGCCTCGACCTTGAAGTACAACGGCTTTTCATCTCCAGTGTAAGTTTGGAACGAGCTTATGGCTCCGTTGGCCTTAATCTTTATGTCGTCTCCCTCGCGCTTTGACACAACAAAGTCCTGGGCCTTCCAGTTGTATGCGGCAGAACCATGCAGGGCATCCCCTATGTAATTATAATCACCACTATCACCTACCTTGTATGACAGTTTTACGGCAGCAAGGTTTGTGTCGGCGGCAGCACCTTCAATATTTATGGTTCCGTTGACCTTTACCACATCCGCTGTGTCACCTGCGGTCGAGCCGTTAATCTGATATGTAAATGTCTGTGGAGTTCTGAGCTCAACAGTAGGAGCCGTGTTGTCAATCTCCAGAGTGAACAGGCGTGTAAGGAATGTGTTGCCAGCTCCATCCGTGACCTCGACATTCACAAGTCCGCTTGGAAGATTTGTACTTGAGATTACAGCCTTGAAGCTCTTGATGCTGCTGTTGCCCGAACTACCGGACAGCGATACAGAATAGCCACTGTCAACAACGCTCGAGTCATTGGTGATTACATCTGTTGAACAAGTTATGGTAGCCGTTATAGCTTCGCCAGCTCCATTTTTCAGTGAGACTGTCTTTACTCCGGAGAGCGCGTCGCCCACGTTTCCATATATGTACAGGTCGGAGCTGCCATTGTTCATAATGGTTCCACCGGCCACATTCAATGCACCGCCGGAGCCGTTCTTGTAGAAGTTTGATTCAGCAGTCGGAGGAGTATGGTCAATGTTCAGGTCAACAACCTTGACTTCGCTTCTGTTTCCGGCCAAATCGACAGACTGGAGAAGGAGCTTGCTGAACACTGTGCCAGAGTTTTCCGGAAGGTCGGTCGGCATTACCGTAAACGGCTTGTCCACATTCTTTCCGGAGACACCGACTGAGCCAGAGCCTGAAAGACCGGAGACATTGAGGCTGTCAAGACTTGAAAGAACAGAGTCATTGCTTGCCACCACCTTGTAGTCCACACGGTCAAGACCGGAGAGGTCGTCCCTTGCGGAAGCCCCAACTCTGAGGATGTTTCCCGCATACCACTTGTCCGCTGAATGTGCGTTGTTGTCAACAGTTACAGAAGCCACGGAAACAGTCGGATTAACGCAGTCAATTGTTGTGGAAACAAGAAGCGGTTCGCTGTATCTTCCGGATCCGTCCTTTGAGCGCACCTTGATTGACCATTTTCCGTCAAGGCTTCCATCGCATGGAAGAGAAACGGTCGCAGTTCCTGTTGTGGAAGTCGGATTGGTTGTTGCACCTGCAGAAAGTGTCTGGGTCGTCGCATCAAGAGTTGCAGACAGGACCTCTATTGCCGCAATACCCTTGGAGTCCGTAGCATTGAAAGTCAGCACAAGTGGACCAGCAGCTTTTCCATTGTATGCCCCCGGCTCGCTTGCGATTGTGATTGTCGGAGCATGATAGTCGTATGGATTTGTTATCTGTTTTACTTCAGATGTATTTCCAACCGCATCAACAGCCCTGACATAGATGGTGTTTTCAGCTTCCGGCAGAGAAGACTGTGGAACTTTAAACGACCACTGTGATTCGGCCACAGCCTCGGTTTTCTCAACATCCGTGATTACGAATGTAGTTCCGTCAAGGCTCCATTCAAGTGTCTTTGTTCCAGAACCACCCAGGTCGCTCCATTTTCCGCTGACAGTAAGTTTTCCGGCGGTAAAGCTGTCCTCGGTGACTGAGGCTCCGTTGGCCGGGTTTACGATTGTCAAGCTTGGAGGCGTAGTGTCCTTGGTGAACTTTGTGATGTTCGTGAGAGTTGTTGAGTTTCCGGCCTTGTCCCTTGCAGTGGCAGAAAGAGTTCCCCCTTCCGCGGCCACATCTGTTATTGCGTCGTAAGTGAACTTTGCACGCCATCCAGTGCATCCAGATTTGTCACTTGCGTTGCCAGCCACAGAGAAGTCTGCGCTTGAGAATGAGCCCACAGTTTCGAGCGGCGCGGCTGTTGTGTATTTCAGTTCAACAGGAGTGATTGCCGCAGTTCCCAGTTTGAATTCAATTCCATCAAGTCCACATTCATCAGAGACAGTTCCGTACAGGTAGATTCCCGTCATTCCGTTCTTGATGTATGCGACACCCGGCATTGAGTCTATTTCGCTTGCGTCAGATTTGTAGAACTTGCTTTCAAACGATGGAGCAACACGGTCAATTTTCAGAGTCTTTGTCAGTACGGTGCTTCTGTTTCCTGCCTTGTCAATCGCCTGGAAGAAGACCTTGTTTGTGTTGTCCGCAAAATCCGAAAGCGCAATGTCGAAGGAGCCTGTTGAAGAAACATCGACAGACATCTCGCCTGCACCATCAAGATTCGCTGGAGTCGTGGCTGAAGAAGCCGCTATTCTATAGTAGACTTTTGAAACACCGGAACCGTTGGCAGAGTCGCTGGCCGTTCCTGTGATTCTCAATGTTTCGCTGTTGTACCAGCTGCTTTCATCCCATGTATTGTTTCCAATCTTGAGGCTGCCTGCATTGAGAGTAGGAGCGGTTCCATCAATCCTTGTCGCAATGGTGACTGGAGAACTGTCGCGTCCAGCCCTGTCCACGGATTTCAGTACAATGTTCCAGAGTCCGTCGGCACTTCCGTTGCGTGGAATTGTAAGAGTTATTGTCTTTGATGTGTCGGTACCGGAGAGAGTTGACAGTGTGGCTGCGCTTGATTCCGTTCCGTTAAGTTCCTTCCTGGTAGCCGTTACGCTCTGGACACCCCAGTCGTCAGTAGCATGGAGAGTGAATGTAAGAGAAGAATCCGACTTTCCATAGATGTCATCGTAGCTGCTTCCTGAACTTCCATTGACCTCTGTGATTTCAAGCCCCGGAGCCTCGTAGTCGCACTTGATTCCGGTTATGCTGACCGTCTCCGAAGTATTTTCCACAGCATCAGCCGCCTCAACGCTTATGGAGTGTTCACCGCTTGTGAGAAGAGTTTTTGGAATCTCGATGAACCACTTTACGGCTGTCGTGGTCTTTGGTGCGGATGCTGAAGGAACTGTGTTCCAGGAGCCAGAATCTATTTTCCATCTAAGCACATTGGTTCCAGAACCACCCTCGTCGCTCCATGTTCCCTGCAACGAGAATTTGTCGGAAACCAGATTGCTTTCCTTTATTGTGTCGCCGTTGGAAAGATTGATTCCACTAATCACCGGCGGGGTAACATCCTTTTTGAGGCTGACAAATTCCTCAACGCTTGTTGCAAGACCTGCCACATCAGTTGCCGTGACAGTAAGCTTTCCGTCAGCAGGATCAGAGAACTTTGCCCTCCATCCTTTTATATTGTACTTTCCGCTTATATCTCCAATGGACTGCCAGGTTGCGTTCGTGAAAGAGGTTTCGTCGGAAAGATTGGAAACGGTGTACTTGATTTCAGCGGGAGAAACAGTGGTTCCATCAATCTTGAAACCAACAGACGCTATGCCGCCCTCGTCAGAGCAGGTTCCATACAGATAGAACGGCTGGGAGCTTCCCTTGTGGTATATGGTTCCCGGGATTGATTCCGCCTGTGTTGTTGAATATCCCATATACTTGGTGGCAAGCTTTGGCGCACCCTTGTCGATTTTTACGACTAGCGATCCTTCATTGCTGTAATTGCCGGCCTTGTCCATGACCTTGACATGCAGTGTGTTGGAACCACCGTTCTCGCTGGTAAATCCTGTCGCGGTTATATCAAAAGTACCGCCATTTCCAGATGCGGCAAGCTCGTTCCAGGCATCCCCCGATGGAGTTCTTGCACCATTGGAGTTCGTGATATAATAGAGGGCCTTTGAAAGTCCTGAGCCACTCTCGGTGTACGGTATTGCAATCTGCAGAGTGCCGTTGGTGTAGTAGCCGTTGTTGTCCGTCTCATCAACAGAAATGCTTCCCAGAACTGGAGGATTCTTGTCAATTGTGGTCGTAACAACAACCTCGTCGCTCCACTGGTCGGCATAGTCCTTGGCCTTCGCAACAATCCTAAATTTTCCGTTGCCCTTAAGCGTAAGATTACCTGAATCACTTGTAGTGTTGAGTCCATAGTCACTGTTTTCCGGATTACCGTATTCGGAGGTGGCTTCGTTCCATTTGCTCAGTATTACATTTACACCATTAGGTCCCGTTCCATTGACATCGCTGGCCTTGAATTTGATTGTCGTGTCTGCATTGTAATATTCATCCAGAACCGTTTTGGTTGTGTCGTTGTTGATGCTGAAAATCTCCATGGTCGGGGGCGTGAAGTCCATGACTATGTCTTCATACTTCACCCAATTAGTTGCGTTATCGGCATTGTCAGTCACCTTAATCCACACCTTGTGGTTCCTTCCATCGGCAAATTCACGGGTATATGTCCAGACAGCGGCAGGGCTTGTGACATTGGAAACGTCATTTTCCGGATGCACGATTGTTGTTCCACCGTCAAAGCTCAAATCAACAGATTTCACACCGGAGCCGCCCACATCGGAAACAGTTCCACGGAATTCATATCTGTAGACGGTTCCAGACGTACCTGTCTCCGATGTCACGTTTGCGCTGCTGCGGTTGACCTTCTTTCCGTTCAGCTCCGAAGCATTGTTCAAAGCCAAAACGGGAGCCTTTCCGTCAACATAGTAGACAAATACGTAGTGTATTCCACCACCGTTCTGATAATTTTGGGCGGTTGCATCTATTACAAATGTATAGTCCGTTCCACCAACAACAGGCCCCGAAAGAGGTATCTGGGTGGAATACTGGGTCTGGGAGCCATTCACGCTTAAAAGGGAGAGGCTTGGAATCTCACCGGATGTAAATGTCTGGCCCGATTCTGCAATTTTCGCTTTGGCCTCATCCGTGCTAAAGTGTCCCTCGTATCTATACACCTTGTATTGTATGGCATTATTAATTGGATTTCCTAACACAGATTTGTCGGCATCATTGTAGTACACCGGGAAGTTGGAATTAGAGCCAAACGAGGTCGCACCCCCAAAGCCCTTGTCCTTGTCGCTTGTAAGGTATGGGGGTGTTCCGCTCATGACTATTCCAAATCCATAGCCACCCGTTGAAGCCGGAACCAAATCATTGTCATTGTCATCAGTACCCGTGACCACAAATTTATAGTAGACTCCAGGTGCAGAGGATATATCGGAACCGTCGGGGAAGCTGAGAAGATAGGATGCCTGAGGAACTGTAGCATCTATGTCATACACGGATGTGTTATTTTCTGTAGCCAGCTTGGTGCGGTTGTGTTCATTGTCGTATTCAGCAACAAGGCCCAAAACATTTCCGGAAGCGTCCACCTTATATATCTTTACATTCAGGCTGTTCGGGTAGATTCCACCACCGTCCTTTCCACCAGTCAGGTTTATAGTAATCCGGGCACCAGTGGTTGTCTTGCTCCAGGATGAAGGGGATTTTGCAGTTCCGGTCGCAGCATCAAGAACCTCGAATCCACCGAAACTGTACTTTGGAGAGTTGTTTGGGTCCACCGTGAACGAAAGTCTGGCTCCCTCGCCGTTATATGAAATGTACTTGTATGTGGAGTTGTATGTCGGGTTCTCATTTTTCAGGGCGGCCCTGACCTTTGCGACATCGCCCGCATTCAAAGCCCCGCCCGAATACAAGCCGTTCAGCACAGCCATGTAGTCCATCGAGTCAAGGGAGTTGCCCTCGCCTATGGATGTCTCTCCGCTGACAAGCTTCTTCAGACCTGAGGATATGTATACATACTCGCTCACATTTCCATCTTTTCCGGTGGCCTCGTCCTTTCCCGCCTTGTCCCATATTTTTACGGCAAGGTTTATCCTTTTTGAACCGACCGCAGTAACATCGTCAAATTTGTCCGCAGTGCTGCCGAACATGGCCATGTAGTTTTGGTGCAGCTTGAGGTCCTCCGCAGAAAGACCCGCAGACCCGGTGTCAGAATATTTCGCTATGACAATGGAAGTGTTGGCCTTGTCGAATCCAGTAAACACGGTCTGGGCCAGGCCAGTTATTTCATTCCAGTTTTCATCGTAGATTTTTACAATTTCCAGTCTGTCAATGTCATGGGCATCCGCTATTGTTCCTGTAAGTTTTATTGTGCGTCCATACTCCACACCATCAGCATTGTCAAGGGATGTCGGTGACGAAAGAATGAAAACCGGTGGAGTGTTGTCTATGTCAAAAGAGCGGGAGGCTACCGTTGACTGCCTGTTGAACATGT
This sequence comes from uncultured Spirochaetaceae bacterium, assembly GCA_902783155.1. Classification (GTDB taxonomy): domain Bacteria; phylum Spirochaetota; class Spirochaetia; order Treponematales; family Treponemataceae; genus Treponema_D. The sequence goes on along the minus strand of CACZPR010000063.1, from coordinate 8,727 downwards.
CGTAGGCCTTTACGTCAACTATGTATGTTCCATCCGGAAGGCTCAGCTCGGTGTCTCCAAAATAGTATTTTCCGTCCGTGTATGTCAGCGGAATCTGCCATGTAGTCCTGCTCGTAAGCTCGGCATTGCCAAGAACACCATCGGCGGACCTTGCCTCGTATTTTATTCCACCGTCAACGCTTCTTATGGCGACAACCTCAACACGGTCAACCTCGCCGTCGTCCTTGCACGTTCCAGTGATGAGTATGTCACTGCTGACAGACTGGTTGACATCGGGAGTCGAAACCTCAACCTCCGGGGCCTCGGTATCAACGGCAGGTCCAAGACCAATCTCGCAGCCAAAAAAGCTGAAACCCACAATCAAAGCTGCGGCAACAAAAACGGGCTTGCTAAAAAACTTAGACATTCTCATGGCGAACTCCTTACATTTCACACCCGGGCACAACAGCTCTGGTGGCGGCTATATTCTATAAAAACCATATTCCCCTCTCGGGGAAACAACTTCTGTACTACAATGGAAACTTTTTTTTGAAACTTTTTTTGAAGGCGCGACCATCCACCAAAATGGACGGACACTAATTTTGAAATGACTCCCGACAGGTCCCAGACAAAATGAACCGACGGACATATTGCGGACCATATTATAAAACATGATACCATAATAAATATATACTCTTTTTCAGCAGTTGGCAATAAAATTCTTTAAAAATCTCCAAAAAATCCAAATTGGAAACCCAACGACAGGATTCCTACTTGGATATCGGCAGAATTTGTAAATTCAACAGTGGCAAGGGGAAAGGGGACAAGGCAGTTTTTATTTTCCAAATTTCTTCAAAAATTCGCTCGGTGCCATCACTTCCACAAAAGGAGATTTAAAATCTTCAGTATTTCTTGTTACAAGATAGTCAGCTCCAATCTGGATTGAAGCCTCATGCTGAACCGCATCCTCAAAATCTTTCCAAGAAGAATCCAGTGCGTTTTTTATGCAAGCCTCATCAATACCAGCAATAGACACAATTTCAAGCAAAGATTTCAGATATTTTTTAGTTTTCTCTTCATCCTTTATATGCTTGTTCAGAATGTAGAAAATATCAGTAATTGATGCGGCTGAAATAAAATAATCCACAAGCCCGGAGTCAGCAAGGTTCAATCCATCATGGTCAGCGGTACATCTGTCTTGATTATTCCGGTAAGTCCATGAATAATTTCCGCGGCAGTCTGCTTTCTTTCTGGTTTTTGTGAAGATTTTCTGAACTGGTCTATAACAAAAAGAGCGTACATCTCAATATTGTTCTGCAATTCCAAAGGCAAAGTCTGGACTTCATCTTTTAAAGCATCAAAAGACATGGCTACCTCCTACATGACAAAATATCACAAAAAAACAAAATGCAAAACCCTTTTTCCCACATTCGCCGACCCTTGATTTTCTTTCATTTTTCTTCTATATAATAATTATATTTAACAGGGAGGATTTATGTCCACAGGATTTGTTCATTCCATTGAAAGCTGCGGCGCGGTTGACGGACCGGGGGTGCGTTTTATAATCTTTCTGTCAGGATGCCCGATGAGGTGTCTTTTTTGTCACAACCCGGACACATGGGAAATCGGCAAGGGTGAAAAATGGGAGGCCGCTGATTTGATTGAGGAGGCCATAAGCTGCAAGTCCTACTGGGGAAAGAAGGGCGGCATAACCGTGAGCGGAGGAGAACCCCTTGTGCAGATTGATTTCCTGATTGAACTTTTCACGCTGGCAAAGCAGAGGGGCATAACGACCTGCATCGATACCGCCGGGGGACCTTTTTCAAGAAATCCTGTCTGGTTTGAAAAATTCGAGAGGCTTGTGGATTTGACCGACACGTTTCTGATGGACATAAAGATTATCGACGCGGAAAAACACAAGGCACTGACCGGACTTCCGAACGACAACATAATCGACATGTTCCACTACCTTGACGAAAAGAAAAAGGACGTGTGGATTCGGCATGTGCTTCTTCCCGGATGGTCCGACAATGACGCATATCTTGAAAAGACGAGGGACTTTATCCGCACACTGGGAAACATAAAGCGTGTCGAAATCCTCCCGTACCATACGCTTGGAGTGATGAAATACAAGAGCCTTGGAATCCCCTACCAGCTTGAAGGTGTCGATTCCCCCAGCGAAGAAAGAATCCTCAACGCGAAAAGGATTCTTGAGTGCGACAAATACGACGGCTGGAAAAATTGAAATTTTGGTCCACCTTTTCAAAATGCCCTTGAATATTTGCTCCCAATTTTATATAATGGAGCAGTATCTATTGAGCGAGCTTTGAAAGCAGGTGTCTTTAGAGAACATCTAACATTTTATATAGAAGGAAATTGTCATGCTATCAACAAACGAAATTAGAGTTGGAACCGCGTTCATGTTCGAGGGTTCACCTTTCATCGTCCAGAAGATGCTTGGACAGAAATCAGGCCGCCAGGGAATCACCGTGAAACTCCGTGTAAAGAACATCGTCACAGGTGGAACACAGGACCTTGGTCTGGATGCCGGAGAAAAATTTGATGAGGTTGACCTTGTTGAGCAGGTCGTGCGCCTTTCATATCTTGATGGTGACGAATATGTTTTCCAGGACCAGACAACTTGGGACGAGGTTCGCCTGAACAAAGAGGATTTGGGAGACAACGCCGGCTATCTTTCACCGGATGACGACTACGATGTGACAATCACTTTCTACGACGGAAGGGCTGTCGGTGTGAAGCTGCCAATCAACGTCACACGCACAATCACATACTGCGAGCCAGGAATCAAGGGAGACACATCTGGAAAATCCCTCAAGCCGGCAACTCTGGACACTGGTGCGGAAGTTCGTGTTCCTCTGTTCTGCAACACAGACGACAAGATTATCATCGACACAAGGGACGGCTCATTTGTTGAGCGCGCAAAGGATAAATAATCGGAACGGCAAAACGGACCGACATTTATAACGACCATGGCAAGACCGTGGTCATGATCCACTAGCTCAATTGGATAGAGTGACAGCCTCCTAAGCTGTAGGTTGCGCGTTCGATTCGCGCGTGGGTCAATTTAAGCACTCTCCGGAAGGGGAGTGTTTTTTATTTCCAGGCTATTGTTTTGGAGGAAACAAAATGACTGTTGATGTTTATGCCCAGTTCTTTTCCGCGGACATGACGTTTGCCGAAACAAAAAGACGCGCAGCCCTGGTTGCCCTAAGCTCCGATTCCGAGCGTGGCCAGATAAGGTACACGGCATCGGCGGCATTTTTTCCGCACGTGGATGACGAAGATTTTGCCGTAAGCTACGACGCATATTTTTCAGTCATAATGTACGAGGGAAAGGGCCGGAGGTCTAAAAAACGGGAAGCCGAGCTGATGGAAAAACTCCGGGGGACTGTAGACTCCATAACAAATGCAGCGGGAGGAAAGATTGACTGGAACTCTCCATTAAGGGATGCAAGGATTTCCTAGAGGATTAAATCAACAAAATCAGCGCCAACGGCTTTGGCAAGGTCGGACGGTGAAAGACGGAGCTGCAGTCCACGGAGTCCCGCGCTAACATTAATCTGCCCGTGGTCCATGGCGGAAGAGTCGATGAAGGTGCGGTATTTTTTTCTCATGCCTACCGGGGAACATCCACCCCTGACATAGCCTGTCAAAGCCAGAAGTTCCTCCTGCTTTACCGGGGAGACTTCCTTTGCCCCCGCCGCCTGTCTTGCTTTTTTCAGATTGATTTCATGGACCGCGCTCTGGCAGTAGACGACAATTTCCTTTGAGTCGGTGCGCATAACAATGGTCTTGAAAACCGTGGCAGGGTCCGCCCCTATTTTTTCGGCGGTCTTTTCCGCGGCTCCCCTTTCAAGGCTATGCTCCGTGTCGTCGTCATATTCAATGACGGAATAGGAAATCCCCATTCCATCAAGAATACGCATGGCGTTGGTCTTTTTCATGGCTATTTTTTTGCAATAGGTGCGCTGGAATTGACGATATAGGTTCCGGCATCTGCAAACTGTTCAAGCGAGTCAACCTGCTTTTTCCAGTATGCGGCCTCGGTCTTTGTGGTGTAAGGACCAACGCGGACCCTGTAGTAAAGTTTTCCGTCCATCTCGAAAGTGAACACCTCGCACTGGACCATGTTTTTGTCAAGCACGGCCCTTGCCTCGTCAGCCTTTTTCTTGCTTGAATATGAGGCGGCCTGGACCCAGTATCTGTCGGGGATTCTGGAACTCTCAACGTCGGTCTTTGTGTCAACTTTTGCAACGGCGGCAGAAGTCTTTGTCTCGGCAGTGGTCTTGGTTGTTGCGGTGGACGCTGATGCACTATCCTTCTTTGTCTCGCCGGTCTTGGTGGATGTCTTCTTGGTTGTGCTCTCGTCAAGGGTCTTGGCAAGTTCTCCACGCTTTGTGTCGGCGTTCTTCATTGCCTTTTCCGCAGCCTTGTTCTGGGCAACAACGGTTCCAGACGATGTGGAGCCTGCGCTAAGGTCGAACGTGGTTGTAATCGTTCCGTCCGTAGATGAAGCTATCGTTGTCTCGGTCTTTGTGTCCGATTTAATCACCTTGTTTTCGCCGGCAGGTTCAACAGTAGCCGTGGTGACTCCCTGCTCCGGGTAGTCAAGTCCGTCCATGATTGAAGGTGTCTTTCCGGCTGTCAAATCAGCGACAAGATCGGCACCATCCAATTTTTTGTTCGCGTCCGGTATTTTGACGGAAGGTTTGTTGTCGGAATAGGGAGCAATCCAGATGTCGTCAGAGTCCTTTAGGCTGATGGCGGTGGTCTCCTCGTTTTTTGCTCCAGCTGCCCTAGACATGCCGTAGGCCACTCCAAAAACTATGCAGAGAAAAACTCCCGCGGCAATCAAAATCCACAATGTTCTTTTTTGTTCCATTTCGCATTCCCCATACGGTTTTTTAATTCAGAAAGAATTTTTTCAAGCCTCCTCTCAAGGCTTTTCTTTGAACCGGTGTTCCGTACTTTTAGAGTATCGGCATGGGATTTTTTATATTTAGCGAAAAGATTTTTCTGCATCCTGAATCGGTCCAGAATCTGTCCAGCGGGAAGGCCGTCCCTTTTTCTGGCACGAAAAAAACGCACAAATGACGGGGCAGTGACAAAAATCACCGCGTCCATTTTTTTTATCAAAATCGGCATCTTGTAGAGGACAGTGGCGTTGACAACGACATCCGACCCCCTGTGGGCATCAAGAAAACTGTCGAACATGGCGGCAATCTGCGGGAAGACTATATTCTCCTGCCTCCGAACAAGCTCCGGGTCCGTAAAAATCAGCGCGCCAAGGTTCCGCCTTATGATTTTTCCATCCGAATCCAGAAGCTCAATCCCCTTCTCCCGCGCGAGTGACGAGAATTCATCCACAATCTTTTTTGTGCAAATGTCCACGGCATCATGGGCAAGACTGTCCGCGTCAACGGAGACGAAACCCATTGAGCAGAGAATGTCCGAGACAAAATTTTTTCCTGCGGCCATTGGACCTGTAACGCAAAGAATCAATGGAACTCGCCCCAGCTTTTTCCATACTCAATGCTGACCCTGAGCGGAACGGAAAGCTTAACCGCGTCCTCCATTTTTTTTCTAATCAGGGAGACCGCCGAATCAATCACGGAACTGTCGTCCTCGCACTCGAATATAAGCTCGTCGTGGACCTGGAGAAGAAGACGCAGCTTTCCACAAAGAAGACTGTCGCCGTCAATAGCGGTCTGGACATCGACCATGGCCTTTTTAACAATGTCTGCCGCGCTTCCCTGGATTGGTGTGTTAACCGCAATGCGCTGTGCCGAGTTCTGCTCAATCTTGTTTGTGCTGTTGATTCCACGGATTGCACGCCGCCGCCCCATTATGGTCTCGACATAGCCCTTCTCCTTTGCCGAGTCAACCGTGTCGCCAAGAAATTTTTTTACCCCGGAATATGTCGCGAAATACTGGTCGATAAAATTTTTCGCCTCGGTCCTGCTGATTCCAAGCTCCGCCGCAAGTCTGAAAGCGGACATTCCATACATGACTCCAAAGTTCACGGTCTTGGCAAAACGGCGCATCTCCGGTGTCACGCTGCCACTTTCGATTCCATAAATCAACGCGGCTGTGGAGCGGTGGACATCCACACCATCGATGAATGCCCCGGAAAGGTTTTTGTCCCCCGAAAGATGGGCAAGAATAACAAGCTCTATCTGGGAATAGTCCGCGGAAATCAATACAGTGCCTGGGACGGACGTGAACGCGCTTCGGATTTTTCTTCCGGCATCATCGCGGACAGGTATGTTCTGGAGGTTGGGGTCCTTTGAAGAGAGCCTGCCCGTGGCCGTTCCGGTCTGAAGGAAAGTGGTATGGACCCTCTCGTCTTTGTCCGCAAGCTCCGGAAGGGTCTCGACGTATGTGTTCAGAAGTTTTGTCGCACCCCTGTAGTCAAGTATGGCCCTTGGAAGCGGGTCGCTTGTGCGCTCGGCAAGTTCCTCCAGTACGGCTGTGTCGGTGCTGTAGCCTCTCTTTGTCTTTTTTCCTGGAACAAGTTTTCTTTCCTCAAAAAGCACGGTCTGGAGCTGCTTTGTGCTTGCGATGTTGAACTCGTGTCCAGCCTCTGCATAGATTTTTTTCTCCTGGGCATCAATCTGCCTCGCAAGCTCAACCCCATAGTCCCTGAGAGATTTTTTGTCCAGGTGGATTCCGTTGCGCTCCATCCTTGCAAGAACGGGGCAGACCTTCATCTCCATCTCCCAGAACAGCTTTTCAAGTCCACTTTCATTCAGGGCCGGGCCAAGAACATTCCAGAGCTGCCAGGTGAAGTCCGCGTCCTCCGCTCCATAGGGTGTGGCGGTCTCAAGCGGAATGTCGGCAAATGTCTTTCCCTTTGGAACTATCTCGGAAAACTCGATTCCCCTAAGGCCCAGCTTTGTTTCGGCAAGGTACTCAAGTCCGTATGGCGATTTTCCAAGAGCGTCTGGATCAAGAAGCCAGGCCGCAATCATGGTGTCGAAGATTTTACATGCGGGCAGATTTTTATAGCCGTTTGTCGCAAGAACATGGAGATCGAATTTTGCGTTGTGCATCACCACGGTCACGTCGGCACAGTCAAAGAGTCGCGCAAGCTGGAAGATGCAGTCCCTTTTTTCAATTGTGTCCGGGGCGAACATTCCACCGGGAAGAACCACAGGAACATACACCGCTTCGCCCCCTTTTGCGCAGAGACTGAACCCGACAAGGGCCGCGGAAAGTGAATCCAGTCCGTCGGTCTCGGTGTCAAATGCCACGGTCCTTTCACTGGACGAGAGTATGGAATCGACAATGGAAGAAAGCTCGGCGCTGGATGTCACCGCCCTATAGCTTCCGACGTTCTTTCTGATTTCGACAGGAGCGGACGGTTCCTCCACATTTACCGACGGGACCCCTGTGGAAGTATCCGCACTGGATTTTGCAGAAGCATTTCCAAGCTCCAGGTATGCCTTTGCAACGGAGAAAGCCCCGAAATCTTCCAGACACTTTCCCGCGGAGGCATAGTCAAGACTGTCCGTGCGGAATTTTTCAAAGTCGATTTCGACCGGAACATTCTCGTCCAGGGTGATAAGTTTTTTTGAAAAATATGCGTCGTCCTTCCCCGCCCTGACTTTGTTTCCAAGCGCACCGGTGATTTTGTCCGCGTTTCTGTAGATTTCATCAAGCGAGCCGTACTGGAGCAAAAGTTTGAGCGCGGTCTTTTCGCCGACACCGGAGACACCGGGAACATTGTCGGAAGCGTCCCCCAGCAGTGAAAGGAAATCCAGAATCTGCCCCGGAGGAATTCCCCACTTCTCCTTCACCTTTTCAATTCCAACAGTCTCCCATCCGCCGCTGGTCCTGTCGGGCTGCATCTCCAGGCATCTGTCGGTGACAAGCTGGAGCAAATCCTTGTCCCCGGAAAGAATCCTGCAGTCCATGTTCCGCTCGGCACACTTTTTTGCCACGGTCGCGATTATGTCGTCCGCCTCAAATCCATCCACACGGAGGACCGGGACACCAAGTTTTTCAAGGACATCCTCAATCCATGGAACCTGGGCATGGAGGTCGTCGGGGGTCTTGTCCCTGTTGGCCTTGTACTGGTCGTACATCTTGTGCCTGAACGTCGGGGTCCTTGAGTCAAAGGCCGCAGCAAGATACTGTGGTCTGTATTTTGAAATCAGCGCACGGAGGTTCCTGAAAAAGATTGACAGCGCGCCAATGTTTTCGCCCCTGGCATTTGTCAGCGGATGGCTCAGAAGAGCGTAATAGGCCCGGTAGATCAGTCCGTAAGAGTCCAAAATAAAAACAGCGTTTCCAGAATTTTCGGCCATGGCACACCTCGATAGGCTAAGTTTTTCTCATCGGTTCCCTAAGTCTATCATAGAACAAAATCCACGGCAACATTTTACTTCAGGGCCTCAGCATGAAAACCAAAGTATCTATGCGGAACGGATTCTTGTGGGTTAAAAATGTCGAGTCCAACAAAATTAGTTTAGAACAGGCTCCCAGCGTGTGTCCGTCCCGAAAAAAGGCTTCCGCGTTTCACTTGTGCAGATTTTTTTCGTTCCGGCCCCCCGCTTCCGCCTGTTGAACAAAAGTTGACGGACTCGACATATCCATAAAAGATGCTGTTCCGCACATCTGTTTAAAATGATGCCGAGACCCTGAAAACTTTTGTTTGGAGGGGGACCGATTTGCATGAATGACCAACACATTTTCTTAAAAATCATTGGTCTGCATGAGCGACTG
>CACZPR010000062.1 GCA_902783155.1 uncultured Spirochaetaceae bacterium | reverse complement strand
TACAAAGGAAGGATACGAAGCTGGAGTTGCCAAGGGGGTGGAACAGGGATTAGCTCAAGGGCTAGAGCAGGGAATCTATAAAAAATCTGTGGATGCTGCAAAAGCTATGCTTGCGGACGGGATGGATGTGAATCTTGTTGCAAAATATACTGGTCTTACGGTTGAGACTATTAAAGCTGAATTAGGCTAAAGAAAAATTGAATTCCTTCAGAAAAAAATCAGAATATCCAGAGGAGAGAAAATGAAAAAAATCTGTTTTATTATTGCGCTGCTTTTATCTTTTTGCAAAATCTTTGCACAGGAAAATGTCCCTGTCTTTTTTTATACGGATGACTATTATCTGGGAAAATACACAATAGAAGGCAATAAAATAATTTTTACCAATGAGGATGCTTCTGAAGACGAAAGAGAAAAAATATATCCCAGAAGCTCCTTAAAATTAAACGTCAACGGTTACTATTATTTTGAATTCAGTAAAAATGATAAGCAGCTTTTGATTTGTGGAAATGGATTCTTCGGTTATTTTTTTGAGCCTGGAAAAACATCTAAAAATCTGGTAGATGAATATGCCGGATATTGTGAAGCGAATGATTATTATTATCGGATAAAAAGGCGCGACTATCCGATAACGACATTCAAAGCCAGCTCTGAATTGAAAGAAGGGAAAAACGTATACAGTGCAGATAACTTAAAAAAATTCTTTTTGGGATTAGATTGTGTGGACAGCGCAATGCCGTTATTCAATCCAAAACATAGACCGTGGGTGGAAGGTGTTTCTGGAAATGGCATTGGAGAATATATCGAAATATCCGCGGATAAAGAATTCAGCAATCTGCAGATTTTGAACGGCTATGTCGATATTTCACGCCTTGATTTGTACAAAAAGAATTCAAGGGTAAAATCTTTCGTCGTTGAAGATTTTGACAATAAAATCAAATATGAGCTTGAGCTAAAAGATGAAGTTGTCTTTCAATATTTTAATTTGGAAAAACCAACGGCACACATCCGCCTTACCATAAAAGAAGTTTATAAAGGAAACAAATGGGAAGACACTTGCGTCTCAAGCATTATTCCGTATTAAAAAATCGGCATGTTTATAAAAAATCCCCTGACCGATTTTGATCAGGGGATTATACATTTATTAGATAGTTTTATGCAAATGGATTTTCTGTCGGGTAGCGGACTCCTGCCGGCTGATTGTAGTCTATGCTTGCAATCTTCAGGTACTGGAAAATTGTGTAAAGTGATTTTCCGACATGACCGAATGCGACTGCTCCATGGTGCGGATAATTTTTCTGAATCAGCACGTGGCGGTAGAATCTTCCCATTTCAGGAATTGCGAAAATACCGATTCCACCGAACGAGCGTGTCGGAACCGGAAGCACTTCTCCCTGTGCGATGTATGCCTGGAGTTTTGTGTCCGGGGTGGTCTGCAATCTGAAGAATGTGATTTCGCCCTCCGCGATGTCGCCCTCCAAAGTTCCGCGTGTGAAATCTGGAGTGCCGCCGTTTTCAAGAAGACGGTTCTGAATCAGCTGATATTTGACTCCGGGCTTGCTTCTTTTTGCCAGACGGCAGAACGGTGTGTTTCCGCAGTGGAATCCCATGAAGGTATCTTCGAGCTTATAGTCGTAATCAAATTTTCCTTTGATGTCGCTTTCATACATGTCGCGCGGTACCGAATTGTTGATGTCGAGCAGAGTGACCGGTTCTCCTGTGACACAAGTTCCAATGTATTCAGACAGTGCGCCGAAAATATCAACCTCACATGCAACCGGAATTCCACGGCTTGCGAGACGGCTGTTCACATAGCAAGGCTCAAATCCAAACTCTTTCGGGAAAGCGGGCCAACATTTGTCAGCAAGTGCGACATATTTTTTTGAACCCTTGTTTGCTTCAATCCAATCAAGAAGTGTAAGCTCAAACTGTGCCATGCGTGGAAGCAGTGCCGGATAATTGTTTCCGTCTGCGCCAAGTTCTTTTGCCATGTCGTCAACAACGGACTGGATGCGGCTGTCGTTTGCGTGTGCCTTGTATGCGACCAGAAGATCAAGCTCCGAGTTTTCCTGGATTTCCACACCGATGTCGTAAAGTCCCTTGATTGGTGCGTTGCATGCAAAGAAATCCTGCGGGCGTGGACCAAAGGTTATAATCTTCAGATTTTTCAGACCGATTATAGTGCGTGCGACCGGAATGAAATCTTCAATCATCTTTGCAATGTCATCTGCTGTTCCGACCGGATATTCAGGAATCACGGCTGGAATGTTGCGCAGGTTCAGATTGTAGGAACAGTTGAGCATTCCGCAGTATGCATCTCCGCGTCCGTTAATCAGATTGTCGCCAGTCTCTTCGGCAGCCGCAACAAACATGCACGGTCCGTCAAAAAGCTGTGCAATCTGTGTTTCGGGAGTCTCGGGTCCAAAGTTTCCAAGGAAAACGACCAGAGCATTGCATCCGGCAGATTTTACCTCGTCAACGGCCTTGAGCATGTCCTTTTCGTTTTCAACAGTTGTCTTTGCTTCGTAGAGACTTCCCTTTGAGCCGAACGCCTTTACGATTGCCGCACGCCTTGATTCAGACAGCGAGATTATAAAACAGTCACGGCTTACCGCAATGATTCCCAATTTCACGTCTGGGATATTTTCGATTTTTTCCATTGTATTCTCCTTACAGATTTGTTTTCAGATTTATTTGCTGATTTTGGATTTACTCACTGATTTTGCTGATGTCGATATTTTCACCGGTCAGTCCAACCCATGCACCGCTTTTGGCTTCGTTCGTTCCATCATGTGCAATGAGCCACTTGTTTTTTGCCCAGAGAAGTTTATCCTCCAGATTTTTTGGACTGATTTCTGGCTTGGCCGTATTGGTGTCCTTTGGCAGAACAATCACGACCCTGAATCCGTCAGAAACTTTTCCGCCATCGATATTGCAGCAGGGGGCGTAGTGCAATGTGGTCTCGTAGATTTGAACGACGGTTCCAGCAGGCACTCGGAAAGCCTTGGTCTTGCGCGAAGAGATTTTTCCTTTTTTGATTTCATCCACCGACGCAAGCAGAAGGATTATGTCGCGTGAAGGGATGTTCAGTTCGCTCCCACGGTGATATTCAAAACAGTTGAGCATTGTGTTGAATCCGTTGCAGTATCCAATCTGAATCGGCATTCCACCGTAGGCATTAGTTGAAAATTCTTTTGCAACAGGAAGTGATTCAAGACCGTTGTCGCCCGGTTCATAAACAGTGCTGTCCGCAGGCATGGGTGTTGAATCTTCAAGTTTGGCAAGAAGCTCCTTTGTGTCGTAGCCCGTCAGAACTTTTCCATATTTTTCAAACGATTTTGAAAAAACACTCTGGATTTTCAGTTTCATAATTCACCTCAATCAATATTTTAGCCGTCATGCTGAAATTGATTCAGCATCCCAAAAACAATAAAACTTGCGCAATCTTTTTAACTGATTACGGAAAGATTTTTATAGGACTCCTTCAATGCCGGATAAAGCTGTGTGTAAATCCTGTAGAACTTTTCATATTCAGCAGAATTTTCTGGAATCGGATTTTGCGCCGGATTTGTTTTGATTACTTTTTTGCAAGCCTCCTGCACGGATCCGTAAATGCCTGTTCCAACAGCCGCAAGAATGGCAACACCAAGAGCAGGACCTTCTTTGCTCACAACAGTTTTTACAGGACATCCATAGACATCCGCAAGCATCTGCCTCCACAATGGACTTGAGCCGCCGCCACCGCATGCAAGCATGTCATTGATTTTGACACCCATGCCGCGAAGAACTTCCACTGAATCCCTCTGGCTGTAAACGACTCCTTCCATCACGGCGCGAAGAAGATGCTGTCTTGTGTGCATGGCCGAAAGACCAAAGAACGCACCACGGCAGTCCGGGTCAAGATGAGGTGTCCGCTCTCCCATCAGATACGGAAGATAGAGAAGCCGGTCACATCCAATCGGAATACGCTCGGCCTGTTTGTCCATAAGATAGTAGGGATCTTTTCCCATTCCGTCAGCCGCAATCATTTCCTCGTGGCAGAAATTGTCGCGGAACCATTTTAACGAAAGACCTGCGGCCTGTGTCACTCCCATAACATGCCATGCATTTGGAACGGCACAGCAGAAAGTATGCACACGTCCTTTCGGGTCGATTGAAAGTCTGTCGGTATGGGCAAAAACAACTCCGCTGGTTCCGAGTGTTGTAAACGCTATTCCGTCTTCAACAGTTCCGGTTCCAACGGCTGCTGCAGCATTGTCTCCCGCTCCTCCCACAACCGGAGTTCCTGCAGGGACACCTGTAAGTTCGGAAACGGTTTGTGAAATTTTTCCGGTGATTTCCGGTGATTCATAAACTTTTGCCAAAAGGGAGCCGTCAATTCCAAGTGCGGAAAGAACTTCGCCCGACCATTTTCGGTTTGGAACATCAAGAAGCTGCATACCGGACGCATCGCTGACTTCGGTTGCAAATTCGCCGGTGAGCATGTATCTGACATAATCTTTTGGAAGGAGGATGTGGGCGCACTTTTCGTAGATTTCAGGCTCGTTGTTTTTCACCCAGAGGATTTTGCTTGCCGTAAAACCGGTGAGCGCAGGGTTCGCGGTGATTTCAATCAGCTTTTCCGCTCCGACTTTTGCGGTAATCTCTTCGCATTCTTTTGCAGTCCGCTGGTCGCACCAGATTATGCTTTTTCTAAGCACATTTCCGGCTTTATCCAGCATCACAAGTCCGTGCATCTGTCCGCTGATTCCGATTCCCTTGATGTCGCTTGGTTTTACGCCGCTTTTTGCCACGACATATTTTATTCCGTCACGGGATGCTATCCACCAGTCCAACGGATCCTGTTCAGCCCATCCGTTTTTTGGCTGGTAAAGGGGATATTCAATTGTTTTTGAAGCAACCGGGTTTCCATCCGCATCGAACAGAACCGTTTTTGTTCCGCTAGTACCTAAATCAACTCCAATCAGATATTCCACCAAAAACTCCTTGAATTTCGATATCTTCATTATAAAGGCAGTTTTTGGAATTTCAAAAGAAGAAAAATTTGCTTTTGGGACTATAAAATTTGCATTTTTCAGCGGGCAGTGGGACTGGTTATTGGAATTGGAGTGCTGTCTCCGAGCGGTCCGCTGTAAAATAAAATGTATTTTTTTGACGGCTCAATGTCGTAGTTATCCAGAATCTTTGAAAGCTCTATGTCAAATTTCAGCATTTCGTATGCCTTCAAACATCTGATATTGTCTTCAAGAGTTTTTTCGGACGGCTTAAAAATGAGACCCTTGTATTTTAAAAATCCTCCGTTTTCGTCCATCAAGGAGAACCAGTCATCCTTTAATCTATTTTCCATGCTTAGGTTCAAGTAATAATCTGGAATTCTTATTTCATCGGGAGAAATGTTCATGCAATACAAAACGGCTCTGGTTTTTCCATCCACAAGGCTGAGTCCAAGGCGCAGTACAATATCGTATTTGCTGAAAAGCTCGGTGCGGGACTCGTCGGTATTGTTCCACCATGCGTTTTTTGTTTGGTGCATCTCAAATCTATCCCTTTCGCCGGACATATCAATCAGCATGTTTCCAAGCTCGTACATGAATCCAGATTTCGGAGTCCAGCGGCAGACAACTTTGTATGCACCGTTGATGTTTGTCTCAATCAACCATTCGCATCCGTCACGACCTGATGAAACTTCAGTTGCAGGTTTTTCGTAAAAATCATTTTCTTCCAGTGCCTTGACAAAATCTTCTATCTTATTTTTTTGCACGGTCTCTTTTTTATGGAAAGCGATTTTCCGTTCACCCTGATTTGGAAAAGATTCGGTAAAAACTTCCAGAGTGCCGTTGCCATCTGTCCATGAAAGTTTTACGACATAGCTCCGTGTCATGGATTCCATGCATGAAAATCTTACGGTATTACATTCGGCATCCATCAGGCTCACCGGGTCGAGAAGGGTCAGATCATCAGAAAACCATTTGGTAGAAATCTCATTGAAAGTGCCGTCCGGGAAAAATTTCAAATCTGCCGAATACACATTGAGAGAAATCATCAGCATAAAAAATACAGTCAACAGTTTTTTCATTTTTCTGACCCCCACAAAATATGCCTCATATAATACATTGTATTATACGGTAGATTTTACTGTCAAGGTTTTTGGGAACCATATTTTTCTGCGGACAAAAAATCCCCGGGTCAAATTGAAACGAATCAATCTAATCCGGGGGATGTTGAATAATGAAGAAAGTTAATTAGAATATTTCGCCAAGCTGTCTGGTTGCGCTGTCCATAAGTTCGGTGTAGCGGCTTTCGAGTTCATCATACCTTTCCTTCAATTCTGATTTCCACTCTGATGGCTCTGGCAAATCTTTGTAGTCATCATTGTTTTCCATGTTTATGATTTTGTTGGAGATAGAGGTCATCTGATTCTGCAAATCCTGCAGGAAATCCAACTGGGAACTGGTACTGATTGCAGTGTCGCCTTCGACAAGATCTTCAAGCTCTTTAACATAACCGCTCATTTCATCCAAAAATGCGTTAATCTGTTTGTCATTGTTGCCGCATGAAATAAACATAGAACCTGCTACCAATGCCGCAGCTGCCAAAACCAAAATCTTTTTAAACACTTTCATACAAACCTCCAATTCTTTTGTATATCAATTGTTTCTTGTGTCTTGTTTTATAGTACACATGAATTAAAAAATCACTACCCTAAAAGGTGGCTTTTTGGAGATTTTGGAGAAAAAATGCAATGTTTCTTGTCAAAATGCCCACTAAATGGGGGTTTTTCTCAAAAAAATTTATGTTAAACAAGTAGAAAATTCTAGGTTTTTTTTAAGAAAATACTGGTCCATAATGATACTTAGGAAACACCGATTGACAAATGGGGGCTTGCAAATGGCTTTCTAAATTTTTGTAAGTTTCCCAAATTTAAAGGAGCTGGACGTGCCTGAGAAAATTAAACAACCGCTGACCACGCGAGAAGTTTTTAACAGAATCTGCTACTATATTCTGCGTATAGCCGTAGTGCTGTATGTGGCCCTTCTGTTTTTGCCTGGAGTCAATCCCGCCAGAATTACAGAAAGAATCAACAGAAATCTTTCCCTATTCACTTCAGGATTCTTCTATAATAATCTGACCGAATCAATGGGACGCTATATCAAGAATGGCTGGATTCCTGAAGCTACAATGCGTCTGGTATTTTTCTCCAGCATGTTCTGTTGCTTTGGTGCAATAATCGCGGGTGTCGGCGGATGTCTTTCGGTTGGCAACAACAAACTCAAGAGGCCCGGAAATCTTTTGATGATTGGCGGTGGACTTCTTGGTTCAATAAGCGTTTTTGGAATCAACAGCGCAAAAAATCAGCTGGCGAATCTGGTTGCGGAAAACCCAGGCTTTGCGGATAAAACAAAGGCCCTTTCCCCGGATGGAATCAAAGTGTTTATGATTATTGCAGGGCTTGTCCTTGTTTTTGCAGTAGCATCCCTGATTTTGACTCCAGCACCACAAAAAGATGAAAAGCCGCATATTGAACCAAAGTTCAGACTGTTCCTTATGTTCATGCCGTTCGTTCTTCTGCTTTTCGTATTTGCCTACCTTCCTTTGTGGGGATGGCGATATGCTTTCTTCGATTACAAGGCGGGAGACACTCTTTCGATGGACAAGTGGAGGGGATTCTACTGGTTTACGTATCTTTTCAAAAATGCGGCTACGGCAAAAGACATTGGCCGTGTAATGGCGAATACATTGATTATGTCCGGCATCGGTATTGCGACTTCTTGGCTTCCGATGGTGTTCGCAATCTTCCTTTCTGAAATCAAGAACATGCATGTCCGCAGAATCATCCAGACATGTACGACCATCCCTAACTTTATTTCATGGGTTTTGGTCTATGCGGTTGCGTTTGCAATCTTCAGTACGGACGGATTTGTTTCGAGCATCTTTGTTCAGCAGGGAATATGGGACAAGGGACAGAATCTTTTGCAGGATGGTTCCAACACATGGCTAAAAATGTGGGCATGGGGTACATGGAAAGGTCTTGGATGGGGCTCAATCATCTACCTGTCCGCAATCAGTGGAATTGACCAGCAGCTTTATGAGGCGGCAACCGTTGATGGAGCCGGTCGTTTCCAGAAAATGTGGCACATCACTCTTCCAGAACTGATTCCAACATACTGTGTTCTTCTGACGCTTTCAATTGCCGGTATTCTTAGCAACGGTATGGAGCAGTACCTTTGTTTTGAAAATCCACAGAACACAAAGGCCATCGAGGTTCTGGATTTGTATGTCTATAAAATCGGTATCAACGGTGGACTTATTCCACTTTCAACTGTTGTCGGTATGCTGAAGTCAATAGTCAGTGTCGTTCTTCTCTTCCTTGCAAACAATATTTCAAAACTTGTTCGCGGCCAGAGTGTAGTGTGATTTAATAGGAGAAAAACAATGCAAGACGCAAAGGTACTAAAAAAGAGACACTTAAAAGCTGGTGACATAATCTTCAACACGTTGAACTACTTTTTCTTCATTGTGTTCACTCTGTTGTGTATATTTCCGTTCTACTATCTGTTTATCAACACGATTTCAAACAACACGTTGGTAAGTCAGGGTGTAATCAACTTTATTCCGCGGCAGATACACTTCAACAACTACATAAGCATTTTGACAAGCAACGGGGATTTGCTCAGGTCGCTTTTTGTGACTCTCTCCCGCACGATTTTGGGAACGGGTCTCATGGTTATGGCGAGCGGATTCATCGGCTACCTGATGACAAAAAAAGAAATGTGGGCCAGAAAATTCTGGTACCGCTTCCTGATTATAACCATGTATTTCAATGCCGGTATAATTCCAGCGTTTATGACCATGCAGATGTTGGGACTTACGAACAACTATCTGGTGTACATCATTCCGGGAATTGTCGCGCCATACAACATCATTCTGGTAAAGACCTACATTGAATCAATACCGGCAGAACTGGAGGAATCCGCATCAATTGACGGTGCATCCTACTGGGTGATTTTCACAAGAATCATCTGGCCGCTGTGTAAACCGATTCTCGCGACGATTGCAATCTTTGGTGCTGTCGGAAACTGGAACTCATTCCAGGACTCATTGATTTACATGCAGGCAAAACCGGAACTGTTTACATTGCAGCACAGGCTCTGGAACTACCTGAACCAGACGACAAACCTTGCGGCTCTCATGTCCGCCGGAACATCCGCAATTTCCGATGCAACAAGGCAGGCTCTTTCAAGCGGAAAGGTTATCAAGTATACAATTTCCATGGTGACAGCCATCCCGATTCTTATAGTATATCCTTTCCTTTCAAAATATTTTGAAAAAGGTATCATGCTTGGAGCGGTAAAGGGTTGATTTTATTTCGGAGCGGAGAGAATAGAGTTTTGGGAAATATTTTCATTGACCACGTTTTAGAGTCCATGAAAAATTAATCATAATAGAAAGAAATAGTTCTTTATAGGAGGAATTATGAAAAAAATGGTAAAAGCGGCCGGAGTCGCAGCTCTTGCTCTTGCAACCGGTGCTTTGATGAGTTGTGGCGGAAATTCAAACGCTGCAAAAAATGGTGGTGCCAAGGATTCTGCTTTGGCAAAAATCATTCCACAGAAGACCGTTACTCTTCAGGTATACGATCAGCTTGCCAACTATTCCGGTGAGCAGATTGGATGGTTCGGTCAGATTATGCTGGACAAGTTCAACGTCAAATTGAACATCATCCCTGAGTCTGGAAACACCTACACAACACGTATGGAAAATGGAAACCTCGGTGACATCGTTATCTGGGGTGCCGATTCAGATGACTACCTGAACGCCGTTGACAAGGGTATGCTCTATGACTGGGAAGAGGATGACCTTCTTTCAAACTATGGACCATACATCAAGGCTCACATGGGACAGGCCCTGGAGAAGAACCGTGGTCTTGCAGGCGACAACAAGGTTCACGGATTTGGATTCGATGTTTCAACATCATCAAAAGACCGCCAGACATTCTTCTACACATGGGACCTCCGCTATGATCTTTATGAAAAGATTGGAAAGCCGGAAATCAAGAACTATGATGACCTCCATGCTGCACTCAAGAAGATGAAGGAAATCTGCCCGACAGACGACAACGGAAACGAGACTTATGGTGTTTCTTTGTTCCCTGACTGGGACGGAAGCATGGTCATGTACGTAAAGTCACTCGGAACAGCCTATGTTGGATGGGATGAATTCGGATTTGGTTTCTACGATCCGACCACCGGAACTTACCATTCATGTCTTGAGGAGAATGGACCTTACTACCAGGCACTCAAGTTCCTGAACGGTCTGTATCAGGATGGACTTCTTGACCCTGACAGCCAGAGCCAGACTTACGATGGAATGAACGAAAACTATGTCAACGGAACGGCATTCTGGAACATCTTCAACTGGATGGCATCAGGAGTTTACAACACAGATGAGCATATCGCAGCTGGAAAGGCCATGTATCCGGTCCGCCCGACCCAGGCATCTCCAATCTGCTACGGACAGTCAGTGTTTGGTGGAAACCGCGTATGGTCAATCGGTGCAAACACAGAATATCCTGAGCTTTGTATGGCAATCATCAACTGGCTCTGCACTCCTGAGGGATTCATGACAACTCTCTATGGACCAAAGGGTGTTACCTGGGACTATGATGCAAACAAAAAGACATACCTGACGGATCTTGGAAAGAAGACACAGACAGACCAGTCAACACCAATGCCAGCTCCTTACTCTGGACTTTACAAGGACGGACTTTTCCAGATGAACAACACAACTTGGGCAAAGGACGCAACAAACCCGGAGACAGATGGTGAAACATACAACAAGGCAAGCTGGGCATCTGAGACACTTCCTGCACAGTCAGACATTGAGGCCGCTTGGAGAAAGTGGGCTGGAGCGGATTCTGTTGAAGAATATCTTGGAAACGGAGCTTATGTTCTTGCTCCTTCATCAGCCTATGCACAGGGAGCGCAGACTGACGAGCTTTCTGCAATCTCAAATCAGGTTGCAAACGCAATCAAACCGGGAACATGGCGCGCAATGTATGCAAAGAGCGATGCTGAGTTTGCGACACTCTTTGATTCAATGGTCAAGGAAGCCAAGAGCTACGGAATCGACAAGGTTGATGATTTCTTCAAGGCTGAGGCTGCAAAGAAGAAGGCTGCTGAGGACAAGGCTGCCGGAAAATAATCAAGATTTTGTGAAAATTGTTTTTGCAAAAATCTAAGGTAGATTATTAACAAAAGGGTCATCCAGAAATGGGTGGCCCTTTTTGATTTTTTGCTGGCGATGATGAAGATTTATTCAATGATATAGTCGTCCCAGTTTTTTACGTCTTTCTGGTGGACTCCGTTTTTGATTTGCACCCCGGCAGATTTTACCGAGTCAGGATTTTTTGAGACAAGCGGATGCCATGACGGAAGATTTTTTCCCTCGTACAAAAGTCTGTATGCGCAGGTCGGTGGAAGCCAGTCGAATTTGTGCAGATTTTTGAACGTGAGTTTTGTGCAGTCCGGCACAAGTTCAAATCTATGGCAATAGTTTCCGCATCTTCCGGTTTTTAGGTCAAGCAGATTGCAGGCCACACGCGTAAAAAAAATTCTGGAGCGTTTTCCATGCCCCTCAATTATTTTTTCATAGCAGCACAGCCCGCAACCGTCACACAGGGATTCCCATTCTTCTTCCGACATTTCTTTGAGAGACTTTGTTTCCCAAAAACGTCCGCCGTCTGTTGATTCCGAATCCATGGGCTATTTTTCACAGAATGAGTTGACAGCATCCGTAAAGATTTTTACTTCCGCAGCATACATTTCAATTCCAGATTTCCAGAAATCTTTTTGAGTGATGTCGAATCCGGCTTTCTGGCAAAGTTCTTCACACGAAAGGGAGCCTGTCTGGGACAAAAGTTTTTTGTAGGCAGCCGCAAAATCCGCACCAACTTTTTTTGACTGCTGATAAAGTCCCGCCGCAAACAGCTGTCCAAACGCATACGGAAAATTGTAAAAATCCAAATCCGTGCTGTAGTAATGCGATTTCACCGCCCACATGTATTCGTGCCGCTCACAAAAATTTCCTGCGGAATCAGTTTCGTCATTCAAGCCGTCACCGTAAGTTTTCTTCTGGGCCTCTTTCATCAGGCGGCAAAAATCTTCTGCGTTAAGTTCAGAGTTTTCCCTGTTTTCAAAAACCGACCGCTCAAAATAAAAGCGGCACAAAATATCAACCAGAACCTGGCTTGCGTCCTGCAAATCCAAATCGATAATCTTGATTTTATCAAATCCGTCGCACTGTTTAATCATGTCCTGTTTGACAATCGTTTCGGCAAATGTGCTTGCTGTTTCGGCGAGTGTCATAGGATAATCAAAAA
Source organism: uncultured Spirochaetaceae bacterium (assembly GCA_902783155.1). Lineage (GTDB taxonomy): Bacteria > Spirochaetota > Spirochaetia > Treponematales > Treponemataceae > Treponema_D. The sequence goes on along the minus strand of CACZPR010000062.1, from coordinate 1,404 downwards.
ATGCGGCTGGCAATCCTTTCATACAATAAAAATGATAAGCGTGTCCAAGCTCGTGCGCAAGTGTGATAATGTCGCTGAATGCCCCGGTAAAATTTGAGAGGATTCTGCTTTGATGACCGAGCGGAAAATCCTCATCATACGCGCCGCCAACTTTTCCAGGACGAACCTCCGCGTCAATCCACTGATTTTCAAAAGCTGATTTTGCAAAATCGTGCATATCCTGACTGAACGAAGCGTATTCTTTTAGAACATAATTTTTTGCCTCGTCGAACGTCCAATTTTTTTCAAGGATAGATTCCGCGTTGTTATTTTTTTCTGGATTTACCAACGGCGCAAACAAATCATAAAACGCAATCCCCGGATGATTTTTTGTTCCGGCTGTTTTGCTTGCGGTTGAATTTGTTTTTTGAAGAAGAATCGCTTTTGCCTTAAAATAATCACGCCACATCGGGAGAGAATCTTCAATTGCAGAAATCAAAGCGTCTAAAGATTTTTGACTTAGGCGGCTGGAAATCAATGCTCTCTCCAATGCTGATTTGTAGTTTCGCCTTTTGTTCAAAGTTACAGTCTGTCCTTTTAAATTGTTCAACGCAGATGCAATTGCAATCTCATTTTGATTCAAAAGATTTTTTTCTTTTTGCCAAGACTCTTTTCTAAGATTTGGCTCCGGTGAATAAGCGTCGTTGCGAAGCTCGTTAAAAGTTTTTCCGCCGGCATCTTTTAGATTTGAAATAATCTGCTCGTGAAGCATGGACCAAGCGTTCCCACCTGTCCTGTTCAAATCTGATGCAAGATTTTCTTCCGCCGCTGACATCTGGTGTTTTGTGCTTTCGATGGTTTCATTCAAAAGAAATTTGTAGTCGGCGAAGTTTGGATACAGCGCAAAAAATTCTTCAAGCCTGTCTTTGTTTTTTGCAAGTACCGAAGAAAATTTTAAATCAACCTGCTTTGTGTCCAGCGAAATTTTTTCCACCTCGGAAATATTGTTGAGAGCATTTGTGTTGGTTGTGTCGGTCGAATAGACAATGTATGAATATGCGTTGATTGTGCGCGACAGGGCGAGCATTTCGTTTTGATTTTCAAGATAGTCTCGAAGCCATTGTGCAAAATCTTTGCCGCAAGAAAAATTGTCCGCCGTTTTTAAAAGAGCGTCCAGACATTTGATTTTGGATTTGTAATCTTCCAAAGCCTTTTTGTATTCAACGGAATCCAGCGAAGAAAAAATCGAATCCAGATTCCAGCGGGGTATTTTGTTAGTTGTTTCCATGTCTCCAGTATATCAAAAAAACAAATTCAAATACCAGAACTTCGGCATGAAAACTATAGATAAATGCAACACATGAGCGGGTCCCAGTTGACGGCAAAAAACAGGAATTCTTCCCCAGTGGGGCCCCTTCCTATTTT
>CACZPR010000061.1 GCA_902783155.1 uncultured Spirochaetaceae bacterium | reverse complement strand
GTGTGACTTTTCTCTTCAAAAATATTTTTTCACCAGACTCGTTGGGATGGGCTTTTTCCCCTTGATCTTTGAAGCGTATGGTTTCTGAAAGCTAAACACCATATTGTTTTTTTTTAAATTTTGAGCCATAATTTATGATATGATGAATGATGGTATGCTTAAAGCGCTCAACAAAACAAAAGTCTATCTCGATACTTCCGTTATAAGCTATTTGGAACAAGACGATGCTCCAGAACGGAAAAAGATAACTTGTGAAGTTTGGGAGACTCTCAAAAGCGGAAAATACGATATTTTAATATCTAATGTCGTTGTCAGGGAGCTTTCAGAATGTTCTGACCAAGTAAAACGAAACTTGCTTCTAAAGCATTTGGACGAGATTCAATACGAACTTATTGATGTAACGGAAAAGACTGTTGAACTTGCAGAGCATATCATAGACTTCGGGATATTGAAGCAAAAAAGCTTTGATGATTGTCAACATATTGCAGCAGCTATAGTTAACAACTGCGATTTTATAATATCTTGGAATTTCAAGCACATAGTAAATGTTAAGACTATAAGAGGAATCAAAATTTTGACTACGATGGAAGGATATAAAGATATTGCGATTTATCCACCGTCAGCTTTACAGGAGGAAATTGATGGAAATGACTAAACCAGTTCTTTCACCGCGTTTTGATGTGGACGACATTCAGAAACTCCGTGAATACAATTCAATGCGCCACATAAAAATGACACCTTCTGAAATTGTTGAAGAAACAAAGGCTGCGACCGCCAAAATTATAGAGCAACTTATGAAAGGCGGCAATGTTAAGAGAGTCCTTCCCATTCAATAAAAACTGGAAGAAATTGCGTTAGCAATTTCGAATCCGTGTGACTTTTCTCTTCAAAAATATTTTTTCACCAGACTCGTTGGGGTGGAATTTTTTTTCTTGTCTTTTATTACATATTCAAGTATATTTAAAGAAAGAATATGTTTTAGGGAGGCTTTATATGTCGAATGCAGCCTTTGCAGAATTAACTAAGACGGCAACATCTCTTGATTATGACCAGCGCGTTATTTTGCTGAATTTACTCGCTCAAAGTCTTTACCGGGATGAAACCCCTTTGCATCAAGAAGGGCTAAACGGACTGGACAAAGCGATCGCGGAGGTTGAGCGTGGAGAAGTGTTCTACTATGACAGCGTAGAAGAAATGTTTGCGGATGCCAAAAATGCGTAAATAAAAAACCACCAGCAGTTTCCGAACCGACCTAAAAAAGCTAAACAGTACGGAAGAAAAAGATGCAAAAGATGTCATCACCAAACTTATGAATGATGAGCCTCTTGACATAAAATACCGCGATCATGAGTTGCAAAAAAGGCAATGAGGGGGAACTTTTGATTCTAACATTGTATCGTATTAGTTCTCATACAAATATATTTGACACAAAGAAAAGTAAAAAGTGATTTTCTCCTGCAGGTACAAGCTGGACTTATGTCTGTGACATAGCAAACCGGTCTGGTGATTGTGCAAGACCAAAAATCATGTAAACCGCAACGGAGCAGCAGAAATCAGCATGTCGTGCTGAACTTGATTCAGCATCCCACATTCAAAAAGGAGATGATGATGAATAGCCAGATATTTCTCAAATCTGTCGTTATGTAAATCTACTCCTCCATGTTTTCCCACAAACAAAGTGCCCCCCTGTTGCGTAAATCATGGTCTTGCATTAAAATGGAGGGGCCATGAAAAAATCGAACAAGACAGCAAAAATAGTAGTCGCAGTCATAATCTTTTGTCTGCTGTATATAGTCCTCGCATTCCGAACCCTAAGCACGGAGTTTCATCTTTCGCCGGAATGGACGGTGGACATCTCGGACGTGGAGACGGTTCCAGCAACGGAAAGGACCATTCCCTACAGGCTTGGACAGAACATTGGATATTTCACGGAGGACGGAAAGGTTGCGTCAAGGATTCCATATCCATTCAAGGCCTCCATCTCCGATTTCCACTACGCAAGCTACGGCGCGGACAACATGTCAACAGAATTCTACAACTCGGACGGAACATTTGCGGGAACAATCAACGAGCGCGGATTCCCATTCTTTGATGGCCCATACGTCTACACATTCCTCCCCGGTGGAAACGCATTTGCCAGCTGCGGACCAAAGGGCGAGGTTGAATGGAAGTTTGAAAGCTACGCACCGATAACAGCTTTCGCAACCAGTGGCGGTGGAGTTGTTGCTGGACTTGCGGACGGAACCATAGTCTCTTTTGAGCACAACGGAAAGCAGATTCAAAAATTCGCACCTGGCGGAAGCGAGATTCCCGTAATCCTTGGTGCCGACATCTCGGAGGACGGACGGACGGTCGCATGTGTTTCGGGACAGAACAGGCAGCGTTTTGTTGTTGCCCAGAAGACATCCGACGGACACAGCAAGATAATCTTCCACGAATACCTGAACGAAGATTTCAACTCGCAGGTCCTTGTCAAATTTGGCGACGACGGAAACACAATCTACTACAACTACCGTGGCGGACTGGGCATTGTGAATCTCGAAAAACTCTCCAGCAAGCACGTTCCAATCGATGGAAGAATCGTGCAGATTGAGGAGGCAACGGACCCAAACCTAATTGTCGTCCTGAGCGAAAAGGATTCAAAATACACAGTCACAGTCGTGGAGCCGGTGGACCACCCGCTGGCAAAATTCTCTTATGACGCGGAATGTTCGTTCATCAAGACGAAGGGCAACAAACTTTTCGTCGGAAGGGACAACAAGATTTCATGCCTCAGACTTTCAAGAAAATAGGAGCGAAAGCAGATGGGAAAATCAAAAAGCAAGGGAAAAATCAAAAAGACCGCAGCAGCAGTTCTGGCACTTTCCGTAGTTGCAGCCACAGCACTCGCATTTGACTGGCCACAGGACGAAACATCGTCGGACTCATTTTTCTCATACTTCGGACAGTTCCGGGGCGGGACAATGGAATCCTCGCTGATTTTCCGAGACGCATCCACAGTCAAGGCGGCGGACTCAGGCCATGTGGCGGCAATAATAACCGAGCACACAAACGACTACGGATGGTTTGAATCCACACTTGGAAACGCTGTAATAATCGCGCACGACTATGGATTTTCCACAATCTACGGCAACCTTGACGAAGAGACTCTTCACCCCGAGCTTTTTGATATGGACACTGTTTCCGTTGGACAGGAGTTTGGTGAAAGCGGTAACTCCGGTTGGCAGGAAGGACAGAGCTGTCTTGAATTCCAGGTCATCGATGTTGAGCAGGGACTTGCAATCAACCCGCGCAACCTCATGCCAAGAATCGGAAAGGAGCTGCCACTTTCTGTTGGAACAGTATCGCTTGACGACAAAAATGGACTCACGCATCTCCTTGTTCTGGAAAAAAATCTGCCGGCGGGAAAGTATGCGGTCTACCACACAAGGCAGGACATCTCGGTGCCTTACAAGACAGTCGTTTCTCTGAACGGTGCCACAGTCGAAAGCATATCCTATGATTCGATGAAGGAAGTAAACGGAAAACTCTGCGTCACAGGAAACTCGACCTATCCGGCAAGCACAATCTACCCGGACGAAAAACGCCAGCTCCTTGGCAATGTCCAGCTGAACCACGGACTCAACCGTCTCGATGTCACCCTTGTTGACATTCTGGGCGACACAAAGACAGTCACCTACAATCTGGAGGCGTATTAAAAAAATTATGGACATCTGGGACAAGTTTATTCAACCTTAAACAAGACCATCTGCAAATCTGGAACACATTTGTAATGCTTCCCATTTGCAGTACAAAGGGTCTCATTGTTTGTAATTGAAGTTGCAGCGATAAGGGCATCTGCTAGTTGCATTGAATTACTTAAAGCATAGCTTTCTACATACAGCATTGCAAGATGAGTAATTTCAGGAGTTATATCAAGAATTTTTACGTTGAAGACATTCAAAAACTTCTTAATTTGAAAAAGCTCCATCTTATTCAATGCACCCTGCATGAATTCCATATAGGTAACTGCTGAAATAGAGATGGACTCAGCAGACAAAAGCAAGTTTGACGCAGATTCCTTTCCGCGAAAAGCCCAGATAAGAACATCGCTATCGAATATCAAATTGTCGCCCCTTACGAATACTACGCACATATTCATCTACAGAAATAGAACTGTCATGATTTCTCCAAACATTTTGAACTTCACGCAGGGCTATTAGTTTTTCTTCTTCATCCGTTTTTATATTTCCATCCTCTTTTGTTTTTTCAAGTGGCTTATTTAAAAATGTTATGATGACTTTTTGAGGTTTTTCACTAACATGGTCCTCCAAAATACAAACATTGCCGTCATAATATCCATTAACTGCAAGCATTGCTTTTCCTCCTAAAATTTTTCAAAATCTCAAAACAAGTTTTCCGTCTCTACCATTTGAACAGCACATCACCCTTTGGTTTATCACTATTACTGTACCCAAAAAGTCGCTGCACACCTTCCCCGCATGGGCTGCATTTGTGCTCCGTCTTTTTTCCCCACGGACACATAGTTATGGAATCTATCCGCAGGTAAACATCAGTGCCAGTAGCAGCATTTGGAAGTCCAGTTACAGAAATATTGCACTTTCCTTCTTTTTTAACCAGCTTGACAAAAAATGTTTCTGTCTTTGAGAATCTTTCAATCATGCCTTCTGTAGTACCGGCAGCAGAAGTATCTGGCACAACGGCAGTATATGAGAGCGTGCAGTTCCAAATCTCTCCATCATACTTGAACGCAGGCTGCGGTATTCCTTCTATAATTATGTGCGGATCGGTTTCCGAAGTTGCACTTGGAGTTGAGTCCGAGGGATAGGAAAATTCTCCGTGGGACATAATCTTGGAAACATTGACCTTTGCCTCGACCTCATCCTCGGAATCTGCCAGAACCGTAGCCTCGCCATAAAAACTTGGATTGGTAACATGACCACCGCCTGTTGCAGCGTCATCACTTGGTTCAAATTTTTTGTTCAAAAGAGCAAGATAAAGTTTCTCCTCGCTGCCAATCGGAAATCCATCCAAAGTGACGACAGACGAGTTCCCCGCCCCCACCGTCAAATCTCCAGTCCAAGGAACCTTCTTGCCCTCTGCATATATTATATAGAAAAATTGGTCGCCCTCAGTGATTGTCGCCCTATCCCCTGAAAAAAGCTCAAACGAAAGCGAAGCCGTGTTGCCAGCCCCGAATCTGCATGAACAGATAAAAAACATGCCCAGAATCCCAAGAAAACTAAAAAAACGCCTAGCCATCCTCAACCTCCGCAAGAAAATTCCCATATATTTCTATATTACTACCACATTCCCATAACCGCAATCTTTTTTTCTTGACATATTTTTGATTACGGTCCATAATTTTTCTAATATGGAACACAATATGATTCTTTCTGCTTCGGGCTGGAGAAAAGTCTTTGCGGAATCAGGAGACGGTGAGGACAAATCACCCGAAATCGGACAGACAAACACAGCACTAAGCGCACTCATAGCGGAAACATTCGCTGAATATATATCTCAAAAGGTCCCCGGCAGGACACCAACCGTAGCCGTAGCCACAGACACAAGACCGACCGGTCCAAAAATTGCCGACGCGGTTCTAAGGGTGCTTGCATTGAAGGGCATATCCATCCGATATGTCGGAGTCGCCGCTGCCCCTGAAATAATGGCATACGCAAAAACAATGGACGGATTCATCTACATTTCCGCAAGCCACAACCCTGTCGGACACAACGGAATCAAATTCGGTCTGAACGATGGCGGTGTGCTTCCCGGACAGGAAACCAGCAGGCTGATTCAGACATTCAAGGAAAAATGCGCAGAGGATGGAGCCGAGGAGCGCGCGCTGGACATGCTTTCTCAGGTCAATGATGGGGAAATCCGTCTCGCGCACACACTTTCGGACCAGTACAAAAAGGAATGTCTCTGGGCTTATGAGGATTTTATAGCGACCGTCATAACAGGAACTGTCGATGTCCACATCCAGGACGAAATCTACAGCCTGATAAAGTCGTCGCTTCTGGAAAATTCTGTCGGTGTTCTGGCAGACATGAACGGATCCGCCCGGGCAGCCTCAATCGATGAAAAGGTCCTTCCCGCAATGGGAATCAATTTTCTTCCATTCAACAACGAGCCTGGAACAATCCCGCATGGAATAATACCGGAGGGTGAAAACCTACAGTGGACCGCAGCAGTCATGGACGACCTCCACAACGATGGAATGGACGACGCAATCCTTGGCTACATGCCGGACTGTGACGGCGACCGAGGAAACATAGTCTACTGGAATTCCAAGGACAAATCGTCCCACATAATCACTGCCCAGAACGTCTTCGCACTTTGCGTCATTGCGGAGGAGTCCTTTGAAATCTGGAAGCAGAACAACCTGCCCCAGCGTGGTCTTTTGTGGAAGGCCACAACCAAGTACGGAAAAAAAGCTGTCGCGGTAAACGGCCCAACGTCACTTCGCATGGACGAAATCTGCCGTGCATTTGGGATTGAGCTTTTCAGGGCCGAAGTCGGAGAGGCAAACGTTGTAAATCTTGCGCGCGAAAAAAGGGATTCCGGCTACACTGTCAGGATTCTTGGCGAGGGAAGCAACGGTGGAAACATCACCTACCCGTCAAGCGTAAGGGACCCTCTTGCAACGATAATGGCACTCGTCAAAATGCTGGCAATCCGCGACGGAGTCAACCCGGACGGAACCAGAAACAAGGGTCTGTTCCACATCTGGTGCGAAAAATCTGACCAGGAGTACAAGTACAGGGACAACTTTGACATGTCGGACATCATGGCCACAATCCCGGAGTACGTCACAACCGGAGTCAGCGAAGAACGTGCGGTAATCGACACAAAGACACAGGACAAGGGCGTTCTCAAAGAATGTTTCAGGCAGGTCTTTCTGGACGAATGGGAGAACCACCAGGTGGAGATGCAGGAAATCTACGGAATACAGAGCTACGTGCCTCTTCTGACAAACGGAACCAAAGAAAGGGAGCCGGAAGAGGGAGAGTCATGGAACAACGGAAACGGCGGACTCAAAATTCTGTTCAAGGACACAAAGGGAAAGCCCTGCGGATTCATCTGGATGCGTCCAAGCGGAACCGAGCCTGTGTTCAGAATCATGAGCGACTTCCGTGGAACCGACATCGCAGCCGAACGCAGCCTTCTCCGCTGGGAAACATCCATGCTCAAAAAAGCTGACGAGTACGCACAGGAACAGTAACTCCACTCCCCCTCAAAACGGTCTGCAAACGGCCCATACAAGGGGGACAGTGTTGTGAAAAGTCCGCATAGAAAGTGTAATCGCAGATTAAAACATAAAATTAGGCATAACTAACACAAATCATGTAGAACAATTTTTTGTTTTTTGATATAATGTCCGCACTAGATACCAAACCTGCGGCGACAGGTTTTCCAATGAGGTTTAGCAGTATGGATGAAAAAGAGATTTTATCCCGCGCGCAGCAGTACATTGCTGAGGAAAAGGACGAGAAATTCCGCAAGGAAGTAGAGGAGCTTGTTTCCAAGAAGAACATGGAGGAGCTGGAGGACAGATTCTACCAGAGCCTTGAATTCGGAACTGGCGGTCTCCGCGGAATCATGGGTGGCGGAACAAACCGCATGAACACACTCAACATCTCAAAGGCCACACAGGGACTGGCGAACTACATCATCAAGGCGTTCCCAGAGGAAGCAAAAAAAGGAACCCTTAGCGCGTGCATAGCATACGACAGCAGACACAACCATGACAAATTCTCAGACATAACGGCACGTGTTTTTGCCGCAAACGGAATCAAGGCTTATCTTTTTACCGGAATGCGCCCAACGCCGGAACTGAGTTTTGCAATCCGCATGCTTGGATGCAAGACCGGTGTTGTCGTAACTGCAAGCCACAACCCTCCGAAGTACAACGGATACAAGGCATACTGGGCCGACGGAGCGCAGGTTGTAGAGCCGCATGACAAGGGCATAATCGACGAGGTGAACGCAGTCAAAGAGGTCAAGCTGATTGACAGGGAAGAAGGAATCAAGTCCGGAAAGATTGTACTGATTGACAAGGACGTTGACGAAAAATTCCAGTCCATGATTAAGGCAAACCTCTACCGCCCGGAGCTTATCCGCGAAAAGGCATCTTCAGTAAAGGTCGTATACACACCGCTTCACGGAACAGGCGCAATGCATGTCGAAAAAGTCCTTGGCGATTTGGGACTCAACGTCATAACAGTCCCGGAGCAGCGTGAAGGAAACGGAGATTTCCCGACAGTAGAAAAACCGAACCCGGAGGAAGCCCCTGCGCTCAAAATGGCCGTGGAGCTTGCCAAAAAGGAAAAGGCCGATGTCGTCATGGCAACAGACCCGGATGCAGACCGCTTTGGAACTGCATTCCCCGACAAAAACGGAAACTATGTGCTTGTCTCAGGAAACCAGATGGGTGCCCTTCTTGCTGATTACGTCCTCCTTTCAAAAAAGGAATTCAACAAGATGCCAAAGAACCCTGCCCTGATTCGCTCAATAGTCACAAGCCCGTTCGTTGATTTCATCTCAAAGAAATACGGTGTCGCTCTTGACGAAGTTCTTACAGGATTCAAGTGGATTGCATATCTTGAGGGCGAATATGAGAAGGCCGGAAACAAGAACTATGTGTTCGGTCTTGAAGAAAGCTACGGATACCTTGTGGAAACGGAAGTCCGCGACAAGGACGGTGTAAGCGCAGCAGCAATGTGTGCCGAAATGACACTCTACTGGGCAAGCAAGGGAAAGAGCCTCCTGGAGCATCTGAACGACATGTACATGGAGTACGGATATTTCGAGGACAGGGCAATCAGCAAGTATTTTGAAGGAATCAAGGGACCCGGAATCATGCAGGGAATCATGACCAAGCTCAGAAGCGAAGGACTCAAGACTCTCGGCGGCAAGAAGGTCCTCAAAATCCGCGACATACAGCAGAGCATCGAGTTCGACCCGGAAAATCCATCAGCAAAGACGGACGTGAAGTTCCCGAAGAGCAATGTCCTCCAGTTCTTCCTTGAAGGCGGAACAATTGTCAGCGCAAGACCAAGCGGAACCGAGCCAAAAATAAAATTCTACATCAACAGCCGCGTACCGGTCGCACAGCAGACAGAGCAGGCACTTGATGCGGCCAAAAAGGATGCCGGAGTTCTCTGCGACGCAATATCAGCGGAAATCAAGGCAATTCTGGATGCCGCAAAATAATACGAGCGAAAAACCCGCGATGGTCAGGGACTACGAAAACCTTGCAAAACTTTTTTACAGCGGCGCAACTTTCGTGGTCTTTGACACGGAGACAACGGGACTGGAGCCGACAAGGGACTACCTTACGGAAATAGGGGCGGTGAAATTCAACTGCAGGAAGGAGATTGAATCCTTTGACCAGCTGATAAAACCACCGGTCCCCATTCCTCATTTTCTGGAGCAGCTTACACACATAACAAACGAAATGGTCGCGGACTGCCCTGACGCATCCACGGTTCTTGACGATTTTCTTTCATTCATCGGCATGGATTCCATACTGATTGCGCACAACGCACCCTTCGACCTTGGTTTTCTCAACGCACAGATGGCCAGAATGGGACGCTCCATAATCCACAACAGAACGATAGACTCACTTCCATTCGCACGCTGGGTACATCCTGAGTTCAGAAGCGACACGGAAAAGGGACCCTACAAGCTCCAGACCCTCGCAAAAAGGTTCAGCATAAAAGTGCTCTCGGCACACAGGGCAGATGACGATGCGCGGGTCCTGAAGGAACTGTTTTTGAGGCTCCTCTCCGACTCAATTCCACGGCAAAAAAATTTTGACCCGTCAATAATTCCCCGCCCGGAAGACGAACTTCAGCTTGAACTGGACTTGTTTTAAAACTTACCCACAAAAGATAAGACTGAAAACTTGTAAATTCATTGAAATACAGCTATAATATTATGGTAAAAAATCAACACCAGTAATAACTTGTGAGGTTATAAATGAATTTTGTAGAAGAAATGAAGGCGAAGGCCAGGGACTACCAGAATTCCCTTGTACTTCCGGAAGGAACTGAGGAGCGGACTGTTGTTGCCGCTGCCAAGATTGTTGAGGAAAAACTTGCGAAGTCCGTCACACTGCTCGGCGTAAAGTCCGATGTTGAAAAAGTTGCGGCCGCAAAGGGAGTAAGCCTTGCCGGAATCGATGTAATCAACCCGGCGGAATCTCCGTGGCTCGATGACTTTGGAAAGGAATACTACGAACTCAGGAAGGACAAAATCAACAAAAAGACCGGTCAGCCTGAAGTCACACCAGAATCAGCAAGGGAATATATCCTGAAGGACCCCCTGAGCTTTGGAGCCATGATGGTACGCATGGGCAAGGCAGACGCAATGGTTTCCGGCGCACTCTCGGCAACGGCAGATCTTTTGAGGGCAGGTCTCAAAATCATAAAGACAGCCCCGGGAACAAGCACAGCCTCCTCATGTTTCGTAATGGACACGCACGACTCAAAATGGGGAAAGGACGGATACCTTATTTTCGCAGACTGTGCGGTAAACCCAACGCCAACAGCGGAGCAGCTTGCGGACATCGCCGTTGATTCAGCAAAATCATGCAGGGAACTTCTTGGAGCGGAACCGGCTGTCGCAATGCTTTCGTTCTCATCAAAGGGTTCGGGCGGAAAACTGGATGACGTTCTCAAAGTTCAGGAAGCCGTAAAACTTGCGCACGAAAAAGCACCAGACCTTCTTCTTGACGGAGAGCTTCAGGCAGACGCTTCCCTTATTCCGGAAGTGACGGCGAAAAAAGCACCAGGTTCCCCAATCACAGGAAAAGTCAACACACTGATTTTCCCAAGCCTTGAAGCAGGAAACATCGGTTACAAGCTGGTACAGAGATTTGCGGGCGCGGATGCCTACGGACCAATCCTCCAGGGATTTGCAAAACCGATTTCAGACCTGAGCCGTGGATGCACGAGCGATGAGATTGTCGTGACAAGCGCAATCACATTGGTACAGGCCGGAAAGAAAGCATAAGACGCAGCGCAGGGAAAAATGGCATACAGAAAAATTTTCAGAGAGCTGGAATCAAAAAAAATTCTTCCGTGCATTTTTCTCTGCCTGGCACCGATTTTTTTAGCGGGATGCGCCACAGCAAAAAAGCCTCCCGTCCCCGGGCTTCCAATTGAAACAGACGGAACCAATGCAACAGAGGAATCCGAAGCCAAAACCGAGGAGAGCGAAAAATCCACCGCAGAAAAACTCGCAAGGGACCTGGAAATCAAGCGGTACAACGAGACACATTTTCAGGACGGAACGG
>CACZPR010000060.1 GCA_902783155.1 uncultured Spirochaetaceae bacterium | reverse complement strand
TATGAGTTTTTGAATTGGCTTAGGAATTTTTTCATCAATTTCATCCTTATATTTGCTTTCGGCAATATTTATCATCCAAAGCAGAATGCCTGATATTATAACTGGAAGCCATATTTTCAAGAGTTCTTTTGGTTCTGTACTTATAAACTCAAATTTCCATTCACCATCTTTGTTTACAAAAACACCGACTCTAAAAAGTTGAACTGCAATAGCGGCGGCAAGACCAAGAAGTGTAGGATGATGTGCAAAATCAGCTAAATGATGATTTTTTCTGCTGACACCTTCTGGAAGAAAACCATCTTGAGCGACAGGGAATTTCTTTTCCAAAAATTCAATTGCACCATTTAATCTATCCCCTTTGTAACCGTTAATCTTTGCAAATTTTTGGATAAATTGATTAACCTGCTTATGACTCTTTGCTTTTCCACGTTCGAAATTAAATTCCCCGACAAAGAATGAGTCGATAAGACCACATAAAATTCCTGTTCCAACAGCTATTGCATAATCAAAACCATCTGCATGATTTGTTAATCGTTCAATTTCAGTATTTAAGGAATCAATTTTAGAATTAAGTTCTTCTGACTGTGCATCAATTTCAGCAATTTTTTGAGCAATTTCTTTTACTCTTGGATCAAGTTTTTCTTTATCAAATGCAGGAAGAATTTCATATTCGATTTTAAAATCATCGTTTTCATCAGTTTCTGGCATCTGATACTTAAATTTGGCTAAAACTTCATTTTCCATTTTTATCCTTTCGGAAGCGCCCCAGTGCGGGCGTCCACATAACAAATATTCCCCATATCCACAGTAAATAGCTTATACCGCAAAAAATGTCAGTGTAAGCTGTACAGCGAATACATTATGTCCTTATAATACCGAAATTTCGCTAATTTTCAAAGTATTTTATACTGATGCTCGTAAAATCACATTCAGCCTCGTAAGAAAACTCTGGCCACACTTTTTATACCCTGCTATCGTGAAAATCAAACAATTTCAATGCAGGTAGAACTACTTGCATAAGTTTGAAATGCTTATCATTAGTCCAGACTTCACAATTGTGCTTTATGGCAAGGTATGCAATCATTGTGTCTTGAAAAGGAACTGCAAGTCCATTTTGTTTTAGCGTAATAAATTGTTTCGAAAGTAAAATCCAATCTTTTTCTGAAAATGAAAGGTATGTAAAGTCATTCAAGGCCTCTTCCATTTGCGAAAATTGATTTTCAGAATTGCTTCCACGCAAGAGTTCTGTTTTTATGACTCCGCAAGTCGCAATTTCATTTTCTTCAAATATTTTGGCATATTCATCACTCGGCTTGTCCCAGAAGTCAATGATGATATTTGTATCGACAAGAATCATAAAATGCTTGCCTCTCTAAGTTCAGTCACAGAATTTCGGTCAAGGTGAATTTTTCCAGCCAGCTCAAAGAAATTTTTCTTCGACTTTGGAACTGTTCTTGTTACATACATTTCGGACTGTTCGGCTTCCAATAATTTTATAAAGGCCGAAACCGATGTCAGCAATTGTTCTGGAAGAGTTTTTACTTGTTCAATTACCGTATCGTATGACATTTTACACCTCCAATAGAATTATTTTCATAATGCATTTCATCACAAATCAATAATGCGGTGGCTTTCGGTTGGGGATGTCGCCTTCCGCCTGGTCGCTCAGTTCTTTTACTTTGTTTGCAAGGAGGCGGTTTTCTTTTCGGAGCATTTCTATTGTTTCGGTGTGTTCGACGGAGACTGCCTGCAGTTGATTTACAAAATCTTCCATGTAGGCAATCTTCGTTTCGAGGGCGATTATTCTTTGTTCGGTTTCGCTGTCCATAATAGTTTCCTATTCGATGTCGTAGACTTTTCCGTATTCAACAATCTCAACATTCGGATAGCCGTTTTTCTTCAGATGCTCCGTGAAAAATTCCTGGGCATCTTTTTCGCCGTGGACAAGGAAGATTTTTTTCAGGCGGCTTGTGTCGATTGTGTTGAGCCATTCGGTCATTTCGTTGTAATCGGCATGGGCAGAGAACGCATTGATTTTTTCAACCGCAGCTTTGACCGTGTACTTGTCGCCGAGGATTGAAACTTCTTTTTCACCTTCAAGGATTCTGCGTCCCAAAGTATTTTCAGACATGTATCCGACAATCAGAACTATGTTGCGCGGGTCGGTTATGTTGTTCGCAAGATGATACAGAACACGTCCGGCTTCGCACATTCCGTCGGCTGAAATTATAATCATCGGACCGGTCTTTTTGTTGAGTGCCTTTGATTCATCCACGCTCTGCACGAAAGTCAGGTCGTTGAATCCAAACGGATTTTTGTGGTTCATCAAGAAAGTTTCGGAAGTCTCCTCGTCGTAACATTCAGGATGCAGCTGGAAGATTCCGGTCGCGTTAACCGCCATCGGACTGTCAACGTACACCGGGATATGCGGGATGCGTTTTTTATCGACCAGAAGATGCAGATAATAGACAAGTTCCTGCGCACGTTCGATTGCAAATGACGGGATTATGATTTTTCCCTTGTTTGCGACGGCACGTTTGATGACCTTTTCCAAATCATCAAGTGCGACACCCGGATCTTCATGCAGGCGGTTTCCATAAGTGCTTTCCATAAAAATATAATCAGGTGCAGGAACGTTTGTGGCAGGATCCCTGATAATCGGTTTTCCGACACGGCCAAGGTCCCCGGTATAAAGCACGCGGATTTCATCGGACGGAGCGCCCCTCAATGCAACTTCACCTTCGACAGGCTTGCTTGTTTTTTCAGTTTTGCCCGAACCAAAAAGCCTGTGCCAGAATCTGCGTCCACCGCCCATGCCGGATGTTGAGGTTTTTCCTGTTACCGGATTTTTCCTCTGCCCGGTGATTGTCAAAAATGCAAGTGAGCTTCCAAGAATGTGTCCCGCATCAAAAAACTCCAGCTGCACGTCTGGAGCGATGAACATTTTTCGGTTATATCCAAGCGAGACAATCTGATTGGCGGCCTTAACGCAATCCTCCTCGGTGAACAGCGGATGCCAGTGGAATTTCTGTCCCTTCTTTTTTGCCTGCTTTGCCAAAAATTCTGCATCGCGAGCCTGAATGCGGGCGGAATCCATCATGACTATGTTTGCCAAATCTCTTGTTGCAGGAGTCGCATAGATGTTTCCCCTGTAACCGTTTTTCATAAGGACGGGCAAAAGTCCACAGTGGTCATAATGGGCATGTGTCAAAAGGACGGACTCTATTTTATCCGCGGCAAAATCAAAGTTACGGTTTTTTTCATCGGCAACCGCACGTTTACCCTGAAATGCTCCGCAGTCAATCATAAAGCTGCGTCCATCAATCTCTATAATATGTTTGCTGCCTGTTACTTCCTGTGCAGCTCCAAGTGAATAGCATTTTACCATCTGCGCGCTCCTACGGATGTCTAAATCCTTCTATTATTATAACCCGGTTTTGGGGATTCTTCAAATTTTTTATGAAATCCGCTACAATTTATGTATGAAATGGATGATTGCATCGGACATTCACGGGTCCGCAAAATATTGTCGGTTGATGGTGGAAAAGTTTGCCTCGGAAAATGCGGACAGGCTTTTGCTTTTGGGAGACCTTTTGTACCATGGTCCGCGCAATGAGCTTCCCGAAGAATATGAGCCGAAAAAAGTCATTGAACTTTTGGATTCATTGAAGGATTCTATCGTATGCGTGCGCGGAAACTGTGATGCAGAGGTTGACCAGATGGTTCTGCATTTTCCAATCATGGCCGATTATGCAGTCCTTGATTTTGGCGGAAAAAATCTGATTTACGCAAGCCACGGTCACATTTTCAACAAAGAAAATCCGCTTCCGATGAAAAAAGGCGACATTCTTTTGTGCGGACACACCCACGTTCCTGCCTGCGAAAAAACCGGGGATTTTATCTACATGAATCCGGGGTCCACATCAATACCCAAAGAAAATTCACCGCACGGCTACATGATTTTTGAAAACGGAAAATTCCAGTGGAAAAATCTGCTTGACGGAAAAATCTACATGGAGTTTTAATCGGCTTGAACAGAACGTTACTCGTCGGCAAATGAAACTGTGTCCCTTCCGCCTTCTTTTGATTTGTACATCACTGCATCGGCAAGTTCAAACCAGGTCTTCTGATTCAGTCCCTTGTAGAAAGGTGCGCAACCGACGCTCAAAGTAATCTTGTTTTCCGGGTGGAAATTGTATTTTGTAGAACAGAATTCGTTTCGAATATTTTCGATTATCACCTTGATTTCATCCAGCGACTCTGTTCCAAAAACCAAAACCATTTCGTCGCCACCAAATCTGAAAGTCCGGCGGATTCCCTTCATGTTTTTTCTGATAATCGAGGCAAGATTTTTTATAACCACATCCCCGGCGTTGTGTCCGTAAGTGTCGTTGACATCCTTGAAATGGTCTATGTCCATCAAAACAAGATGCGGAATGCACTCTCCGTTGTGGTACTTCTGTATGTGCTGCAAAAGACATTCGTTCAATGAGGTCCTGTTTCCAAGCCCCGTCATCGGCTCCACCTGAAGCTCGTCAATCAGTTCCTCCTGATTTGAGCAGTATCTGTAAATCAAGGCCCTCTGGTTCATGGCATTTCTGACCATCATCAGTGAAATCAGCACGCAGAAAGCAAAGACGACAAGCGCAACGGAGATATATGAAACAACCATGCCCGCGCCATAAGTTTGCGTGGCAAGCACCAGTCCAAGCGAAAGCGCAATGACAATTCCGCTGCAAATGGTCGTTATCGTTGTCAGGATTTTGTTCGCAAATATGGTGGAGAACAGAAGGGCAAAGCATGGCAGAATCATCACGACATACACATTCCGGTGGAGTATGGCAACAAGAGAGCAGATTATAAAAACCACAAAGGTCGAGCACCAGTTTTTTAATTGCAGGGCAATTTTGTCGGAATTAAGAATAACGGTCGTGGCAATCATCACAAGAAAATTGATGGTCGTTGGGAGGAACATTTTTACCAGAAAAACAAAATAATTTGTGATTTTTCCCTGGATTTGGGTCCCGGTTATGAGGAGAATTATCTCCAGAACAAAAATAACTGGAACAAGAATCCACCCCAAAAGGAGCACTCCCCTGTGCAATCTGTGGTACTGTCTTCGATTCTCATCCGCGAAGCTCATAAAATTATCTCAACTAATTGAATTCGCATTTTTTTAAATCATCCATTAAAGTATAAATCCAAATCTCAAATATGTCCAGTAAATTTTGGGATGGCTGAAATAAAATTTTAAGATTCCCGTTTACCGTTTACCAAACAAAAAAATATCTATATAATAGAACAATATTTTAAGAATGTATGCAATTTCGCATAATCTTAAATCAATTCGTGGGAGTGTAGTATGAAAAAGCTCTTTTTGATTTTGTCAACCGTGCTTCTGTCTGCGGCGACTCTTTTTGTTGGCTGCAATTCAGAAAGCAAAAATGCCACCCTCGCATCAATGAAAGGGGAAGTCAGCAAACATTCTCTTTCCGATGTTTTTGAGGTAATCGATTTTCTGCCGGGAGAAGAACTTCCTGCCGACGCAAGGTACCCAGAAATCCAGATTCAGTTTTCCGAACCTGTGATTGCCCTTCAGGAACTTGGTGCGGTCAAGGAAAAATCTCCCTATCTTTCAATAGAGCCTGAGCTGAAAGGGTCATATCGTTGGTACGGAACAAGCCTTCTTTCTTTTGTTTCAAGCGAAGAGGTAATTCCACAGAAGGCCTACACGGTCAAGGTTGCCCCGGACATTGTTTCTGCAAGCGGGAAAACGCTCACTGGCCAGACCGAATTTTCATTCCACACCGAGGAGCTGAAAATCACGTCGCTTATTCCGGGATTTGAGGATTTCAAAAACGGCAAGGGAACGACCTACTATTCTGAATACTGGGGAGTTTCAACCGTAAAGGCAAAGGACTTGGGAATCTGCTTCAACGCTCCCGTAAATCCAAGCACAATCCAGAAGTATCTGAAAATCACCGACAGCAATGGGAATCCGCTTTCCTTTACAGTCGAGCCTTCAAATCTGGGTGCGGAAGTAAAGAATTCGGAAAACATAGTCCATGTCACAATCA
Source organism: uncultured Spirochaetaceae bacterium (assembly GCA_902783155.1). GTDB lineage: Bacteria > Spirochaetota > Spirochaetia > Treponematales > Treponemataceae > Treponema_D. The sequence continues at coordinate 8,447 of CACZPR010000060.1, read as the reverse complement.
GCGACACGCCAAAGGAAGGTGAACACCTCAAAATCTCCCTGCCAGAGGGTTCACGTGCTGATGAAAACTCTTATGCCACAACAAGAACCTACGATGAGTCTCTTCCCATAAGGGAAGCATTTGCCTGCGAATCAGTTTCCGCAGAATCAGACAGCAGCGGTTGCAAAAACATTGTGTATATCCGCTTCAATGAAGAGCTAAAGGAAAATCAGGAAGAAAAAATCCTTAGTCTCCTGAGCTTTGACAAGGACATAAAACTCACAAAAGAAAATATCGGAATCAACTACTACAGCATCGCACTGCACGACCTGCCTGTTGATTACGAAAGTTCTCTCTCAATCACAGTCAAACCTGGTGTTGAGGATGAGGATGGCAGAAAAACAACCGAGACCTCGGTTTACACTGTCACCATTCCACCGGCAAAAGGAAGCGTCACTTACAAGAGCTACAGTTCCATCGCCATGCTTGAGGCAAAATACACTCCACGTCTTGCCTTTATGCACAGGAATATAGAAAAAAAAGCGTCCTACATGCTCAAGGCACTCACGGAACTTGATGGAAAAAAATCAGGCAAGGGCCAGACAAAGATTGATTTGGAGCCGGGTGAAAAAAACAGATACACGCTGGAAACAGTGGAGCTTTCTGACATGCTTGGCCAGACAGAATCCGGCAATTTCCATGGAGCGGTTCAGTTTACAACAAAAATTCCATATTCATCATACACAAAGAACTGGAACACCGGAACATTTGAGCCCTGCACATACACAAGCGAGCGTGAACAGATTATCCAGGTTACGGACCTTGGACTCACGGTGCGCTATGGTTACAATCAGGCAGCGGTATTTGTCACAAGCCTTGAAACTGGAAAACCTGTCGCAAACGCAACTGTAAATGTGTTCGCAACAAAAACACCTACCTACGAAATAGACAAGTTGGCTGATTTTATCCAGAATCCTGAGAAGGCAAAAAAACTTGGAACGGCTGTCACCGATGGAAGAGGTCTTGCGATAGTCAAATTTGCGGAAGGAAGCATTTCTGGAATGACATGGGATGAAAATCTCTTTGTGCAGGCAAAAACCGCTGACGACTCGGCAATATTCATTCCTTCAGGACACAACAGATGGAATTCATCCGTCACCGAAGTTGATTCCCCAGCCGCAGGTGAAACTGAAAACAACTACGCATTCATTTTCACGGACCGTGGACTCTACAAGCCGGGAGAGACCGTCACCTTCAGAGTCATAGACAGGAAGCTGAAAAAGGGACAGTATTCTCCTTTCGTCGGGGACTACACCATCAAACTCTCGGACCCATTCTGGTGGAACGCAACCATTTATCAGACAAAGACCGGCAAGACAAATGCGAACGGAACAACATGGGGCGAATTCAAGATTCCAGAGGACATGAAGCCCGGCGAATACTGCCTTACATACAGCCATGGCGGAGAAGAAATCCAGAGATGCTATCTGAACATACAGTATTTCGAGGCCGCAAAGTTTGAGGTAATCACTTCAATCAACAAGGACAAAACCTATTACTCAGGTGAAAATCTCTCCGCGACCGTCACCGCAAACTATCTTGGTGGTGGAAGCATGGGAGAAAGCACATACTCTTCATACTGGATCCGCACACCAACCCGCTTCACAAAGGGCGGTGAATTCAGCGACATGAGCTTTGGTCCAATCGATGGATACTACGACGGAACAACATCTCTGGATTCCGCCAGTGGAAAACTTGATGGAACAGGCTCCGCAAAAATCGCACAGACTTCCGGTGGTGAAAAAGTAAAGGGCATTCCATACACATACAAAATCCAGACAACGGTCAGTGACTCAGGAAACCAGGCCATCGCATCAAGTGCCTCCATTCTGGTCCACCCCGCAAAATTCTACATCGGTCTCAGCGACATAACAAACATAAAGGGATTCCCGACCAAAAACACGGAACTCAAATTTGATTATGTCTGTATAACACCGGAGGGTGAAAATCCATCCTCATCAATTTTGCCAAAGAACAAAAAACTCACGATGGAACTTCTCCACGAAGAATGGGAAGAGGTCAACCAGATTGCATGGAACGGAGAGCTTACAACACGCTACTCAAAGAAACTTGTCTCAGACAAAAAAGAGACCCTGAATCTTTCTGGAACAAAAAAGGCCACTTCAATTTCCGTAAAACCGACAGCCGGTGGAGCCTATGTGCTGCGCCTTTCAACTGAGGATGCGGAAGGAAACGAGGTCATTTCCGAACAGAGTTTCTATGTCACAGGAAGCGACTGGTATTGGTTCTCCAGGGACAACGCTACCGAAATCACTCTCACAACAGACAAACCGGAGTACAACATTGGTGAGACCGCACACATTTTGATGCAGAGTCCTCTTCCAAAGGGAACCTACCTCATAACATTGGAGCGCGAAGGCATTTTTGATACCGAGGTCCGCACAATCAACGAACCGACATCGGTTCTGGATTTCCAGGTCAAAAACAATTACGTTCCTGTAATGTATGTCGCTGTGTCGTCATTCTCAACAAGAACAGAAGAGCCTTCAGCCAATTTCTCATCCGCAGATTTGGGAAAACCGAAGAGCTACTTTGGTCTGACAGCAATCAACGTGAACACAGAGTCCAAGAAATTTGACATCAAGATTACGACGGACAAAAATGTTTACGAGCCGGGAACAAAAGCAAAAATCAAGGTACATGCCTCAACAAAATCCGGTCCAGTAAAGAATGCTGAAATCACATTGATGGCGGTGGACCGTGGTGTTATTGATTTAATCAACTACCATGTTGACGACCCGATTGAATATTTCTATGACCGCGCAAAATTCCCAGAATGTGTAAACGGTGGAGACAACCGCTCCATTCTGATTGATCCGGTGACTTACACAAAAAGTGCCCAGGTTGGAGGAGACTCTAAGGATGGAGACATCACGCGCAAAAACTTTAATCCGCTCGCACTGTTCACACCATCGCTTGTCACGGATGCAAACGGAGATGCGGAATGTTCATTCACTCTGCCCGATTCCATCACAGCCTATCGTGTAACAGCAGTCGGAACAACGACGGACACATTTGCACTTTCCGAAAGCGAATTCAATGTGGCGAATAAACTTTCAGTCCGCACCGTACTTCCACGCCAGCTTCGCCTTTTCGACAAGAGTGAAATTGGTGTGACAGTTTCAAATCTTGAATCCACCGAGCAGGAACTTTCTGTAACGGCAAAAATCGTCAGCGGAGTCCAGCAGTATGAGGATGAAATCCAGAAACTTCCGGGACTTGCCTCCGTTGAAAATGAGTCCACAAAAACTTTGAAGGTTCCGGCTAACACAACAAAGACTCTCATGTTCAATGTCACCGCAGAAAAAGCGGGATGGGTAACGGTGGAATTCGCTGTCAAATCAAAGATTCTGAACGAAAATATCCAGCTTCCTCTACAGATTGAAAAGCCGTACATCTATGAAACTGTGACAACGGTTGGTTCAACAGCAGGCGAAGACAGTTCCGAATCCGCAGAAGAAAGAATCATAATTCCGGGCGACGCAGAGGACAACATGGGCGAAATCTACGTGCAGCTTGATCCGACACGTCTTGGAATCCTCAGGGAAGCGGTGGACTATAATTTCCACTATCCTTATGGATGTCTGGAGCAGCGTTCATCAGCAATTCTTCCGTTGATTGCGTTCAGCGACTACATCAAGGCATTCGGTCTGGACAGCGAAGTTAAAAATCCAAAGTCCGTAATCGAAAAGGAAATCAAATCGTGGGGAGCATCCCAGCTTAACAACGGAGCATTCCCATATTGGCCAAGCGGAAGCTACGCAAGTCCTTATGTTTCTGCCAGAATCGCTGAGATTTTGGGAATCGCCAAACAGAAGGGCTACAATATTTCTACCATAAATACCGACGAGCTTGCCCGTTACCTGAAAAACCATGTCATCACAAATCTGATGAGCGGAGAAAACGAAAAGTATCTCTACAATCTTTACGACGCAGCCCATGAGCTTTATGCCGCAAGTCTGCTTTCCGATTTGGATGGCATTGAAACTCTGGTTGACAGAATCATCAGTTCCAGCACAAGTCTTGATTCTTCGACAACAGCATTGTGCGGACTCATCTACAACAATCTTGGGAACAAAGAAAAGGAAGACAATGTTGCCAAAAAACTGAAATCAAAAATCACTCTGACAGCCCAGGGTGCGGACCTCTATGATGTTGATTTGGGAGACTACTGGTCAATCTACTACGATGCTTCCGAAAAATATGCACTCACGCTCCAGATGCTCTCAAGGAACAACCCGAACGACATCACAATTCAGCACATTGTCTACGAACTGATTGCACTCCAGAAATCAAGCAAGGGCTACTGGACATCGACAAGTGCAACCGCAAGAGTTTTGACGGCATTCGACGAGTACATCCGTGCAAACAATCTAACCGAACTGAATTTCACGGCGGAAGTTCTTTTGAACAAAAAATCCGTTCTTGAAGGAAAGTTCAATGGTGTTGGAGCGGAACCAGTCGATGCCACGCTCAAATTCTCGGACGCACAGGTCAATTCATTGCCACGCGACAAAGAGATTGCGCTCAACTTCAAGAAAAATGGAACAGGCAAACTCTTCTACACTGCGTCCATGAAATATGCAATTCCTGCGGAAAAACAGTATGCCCGCGACGAAGGTATCTGTGTGTTCACGGAAATAATTGACGCTGAGACAGGTGAAGTTGTTTCCGGCAACAAACTTGTTTCTGGAAAAATCTACAGAATGAAGGCTTACATTTCTTCAACCCACAACCGCCAGTATGTCGCTCTCAAAGTTCCGGTTCCTGCTGGATGCGAAATAATGAATGCGGCGTTCGTGACAACAGGCTCTCTCCCGATTGACTACAGCGATGGCGAATTCCATTACAACTCAGGTCTTTCGTATGAGGGAATCTACAACAGCGACGTTCAGTATTTCTGGGACTATTTCCCACGTGGACATCAGGAAGTTGAATATTCATTCCGAGCAGTCAGAAAGGGTGAATACAACACACCAAGCGCGACAGCCGAATGTATGTACCAGAGCGAAATCTTCGGACGCAGCTCAGGCAAGAAATGGACTGTCGAATAAAATAGAAACGCTGGTTGGACAGTAAAAAACTAAATCCCCTCGAAATTAAAATCGGGGGGATTTTTTTATGCTCGAAAATTATTTTGCCCTATACAGCACACTGGGTCTGCCGCCGGTCTCGTAGTTCATGTCCTGGACTATCGTTCCCTCTTTCACAAGATAGTTCATGTAGTTTCTTGCGGTGACAATCGAAAGACCAAGACTTTCCGCAACCATATCCGCGGTGTGCCATTTGCTGGATTTTTTGAAATAGTCCAGAACAAGCGAGAGTGTTTTTGGCTGGATTCCCTTCGGACATTTTTTTTCTTCAACATTTTCCTGCGGACCGTTTGAAATTAGAGAGTCTATCCTGCTCTGGTCCAGAATCTGGTTTTCCTTAAGCACTTTGATTTTTGAAACAAATTTTTCAAGCGAAACTTCAAAGCGTTCGTAGGCAAACGGTTTTATAAGATAATCCAGAACCCCAAGGTGCATTGTGTTTTCAATAGTCGCAGTGTCGTTTGCGGCCGTCACCATTATTACTTCGGAGTCCACTTTCATTTCGCGGATTTTTTTCAGCGTCTCGATTCCATCCATCAGCGGCATAAAAACATCGAGCAGAATCAAATCAACCGTATTGTTTTTCAAAAAATCAAGAGCCGACTGTCCGTTTCTGCAAGATGATGCGACACAGAAATTCGGATTTTTGGAAACATACTGCTCGTTAATCATCGCAACCATCGGGTCGTCTTCAACAATCAAAACCTTGTAAGCCATTTGTCCACCTATTTATTCTGCAATTTTACCATAAAACAGGTTCCGTTTCCAAGTTGGGACTCAAAAGAAATCGTGCCGCCCAGACTTTCAATCAGCTGCTTGGTGTGGTAAAGTCCAACGCCGCGTCCGCTTCCCTTTGTGGAAAATCCGTTTTCAAAAATCTTTTCGCGAATGTCATCTGCAATTCCGGGACCGGTGTCTTTTACGGTAATCAAAAGTTCGCCGGGTTTTGTGAATGTACCAAAAGTCAGTTCCTTTGTTTTGTCAAAAGACGTGTCCATGTTCATTGCGTCCAGAGCGTTGTCAATAAGATTTCCGGTAACAGTCACAAGAGCTTCGGACGGAACATCAATGTCGGAAGAATCAAAATGGATTTCATCTTTCAAAATAAATTTTACATTACATTCCGATGCCCGCGCAATCTTTCCGACAAGCAATGCCGCAAACGATGGATTGTCAACGGTCTTCATTATTTTGCTGATTGTCTCGCGCTGGATTATCGAAATGTTCTGGATGTACGAAACCGCCTTGTCATATTCCTGAATCTGAATCAGGCCCAGAATCACATGGAGTTTGTTCGTAAAGTCGTGATTGTTCGCACGCATGGAATCAACCAAAAATTTTGTTCCCTCAAAATCCTCTGTGAACTCCAGAAAATCCTTTTTAATTTTTTTGAAAATGTATGTACAGACAGCAAGCTCCAGCAGAATCGCCACAACGACCACAATCAAAAACAGGCTTATGGTTCGCTCGGTGACATTTGCAATAGAAGATTTCAGACGGATTGTCATCAAAAAACCAAGGTACTCGCCGGAACCATCGTAGAGTGCGCAATAGGACCTGCGCTGCGGGCCGGACGGACCAATGTCGTTTTCGGTGTAAAAGCCTTTGTCGTGCATGGAAAAATCCGGGTGGGTTCCATCGTACTCCGTGTTTATGAGATTGTGGTTTGAATGGTAGATTCTCACATTGTCCCTGTCAACAATCGAAAGAACGTCAACATCGGGAAGCTCAAGGACAACGGCATCCATATAGGTACACAAATCCTTGCGCGAAAAATCTTTTGTAAAATTATAGAGCCGCGAAATCAGCCGTGAAGTGTCCTGGAGGATTTGGTCCAGCGCACTGTCGTTCGATTTTATGTTGATTATTGCACCGCCAATCGTCAAAAGAACAGTCACCGTGATTATCAAAATCAGCTGCGTCCGTTTAATTTCTTTGCGGATTGAGTCAAGTTTTCCTCTGTTGTTTTCTTTCTTTTCCATAAATTGATTATACCATATTTTTGCAGCGAAGGGCTTTTGTAAGTAAAAAAAATTTGCAAAAAAAATTTATTTTTTAATCTTTCAAAAAATTGTTTATTTTTTTTGACGCGCTATTATAGAGCCATAAACGAAATACAAAAGTTTCGACGATTTTACGAGGAGTTAAAAATGGAAGTCGCACATCTTTTTGAAGCGGTAATGTTGATTTGTTTTGGTTTTTCCTGGCCACTGAATGTCATAAAGGCATACAGAGCAGGAACCGCAAAAGGAACAAGTCTACCCTTCATTATTCTGATTATCACCGGATATATCGCGGGAATCACCGCAAAGTTTATCAACAGACAATACAATTATGTTCTTGCTGTCTACTTTCTGAACCTTGCAATTGTTATGACGAATATTTTTGTCTACATCAGAAATAAGCGTCTGGACAAAAAAGCAGGAGCAAAGGAAGTAGTTAAAAATATAAAAATTGAAAATGCTGTAGAAGTAAAGGAGGACAATATGACTAACTACACCAATTCTCTGGACGAAATCATCAACAGGAAAAACACATCTGTTGAGATGAAAAACTCGGTTATTCTTTTCGGTGGCTCTCTGGACAAAAAGATTCCGGTCGCAGAACTTGCAAAGTCTTTTGACTTCAACTTTGACATCTACAACAAGAGCGAGGACAGACTTTCGATTGCCGACTCAGAAAAATATTTCCAGAACAAGATTGCAGCTCTTCAGCCGGAAGGTATGCTGATTCACATTGGCGACATGGACTACACACTTTTCAAGAACGACCCTGCCGCTTTTGACACAAACTATCTGAACCTTATCGCTGGAATTAAAGCAGTAAACAGAAAGTGCAGAATCGCTCTGGTTTCTGTCGCAAATCCAAACGCAAGCAAGACGCTCGCAATGATGAACGCACACATAAAAGCAATTGCAGAATCAGAAAACGCAGCGTATATAAATCTGGAGAACGCAAAACTCTGGAACCCGGAGGCAACAAAAGCAGCTTCGGAGTTTGCCTACAGCATGGGTCTTAAAATCAGAAAGCCTTTGCGCGATGTAGCCGAAATCCTTTACAGCTATGCCTTCCGCAACTTTGATACCAAGCCGGTTGATATACTGGCAGGTTAAAACCCATAACAAATCTCCCCACTTTTTCTTGCGACGGAAGGATTATCAGGAGTCTTTCCGCCGCTTTTTTTACCATGGCCTCGGCATGAAGACTTATAGATAAATGCAACACATGAGCGGGTCCCAGTTGACGGCAAAAAACAGGAATTCTTCCCCAGTGGGGCCCCTTCCTATTTTTTGC
>CACZPR010000059.1 GCA_902783155.1 uncultured Spirochaetaceae bacterium | reverse complement strand
ATCGGGTTGGTTATGAAGTTGCAGGTTCAGCCGATAAAGTTTTTGAACGTTTTGACCGGACACCTGAATATTGGGCCGGCTGGATTATTGCCTTCTATCAGTGGGAAACAAATATTTCATTTTCAAAGATCCGCGACTATGTTCCCTTTTCCCAGATTGTAAATATGTATAATCCGCTTCACGAAGCTCCTAAAGAAAAATTTCTTGATGTAATGAATAATGTAATCCGTGAAAAAAACTCAAGAAAAACCACAAACCTTCACAAACTTAGAAAGGCGGCAGGTCTTACACAAAAAGAACTTTCCCAACTTGCAGGCGTAAACCTTCGCACGCTTCAGCAATATGAAATTGGTTCAAAAGACATAAACAAAGCCAGCGGCAAGGCAATTAATTCTTTAGCCCAGGCCCTGCACTGTAATTTTTATGATGTCATGGAGCTGGATTTGCAGGAAGAATAACATATGTCATTCCCGCGCTTGACACGGGAATCTATTACAGATTGCCCGATCAAGTCGGGCAATGACAGGACAGGGAATCGGGCAAGGATATGTGGCTTATTTCTTTTTAATCACAATGTTGTCAATATATAGCTCTCCCTTGCTTGAACCGCCGGTGTGGTCATTAAAATTGAAAGTCAGCTTTTCGAAGCGTGACCAGGTAAACTCGCATGGTAAATCGTACCACGCCTGCTCCACATTTGACCATGCACCCCAGTTGTTATCAAAGCGAGAAACAGAGATTTCAACCGTTATCCACTTATTCAATGCATAATCACTGGCTTTGAGGTCATAGCGTTTTGTCCATGGCAATTCTTTTTTTCCGCCGTCTGAATCTACCAGAAGAACTTCGAAGCTCTGACTTTTATCTGTAAATTTTACATCAAAAGATATAACAAGAGATTTTTCATTTTCTTTAAACATTGAAGTAATTGCTTTAGGAAGCCTAAATTCAATGTTTGCCTGTTCCTGTGGGTAAGACGTTACAAAGCAAACTCCATGAGAATCGCCGACTTTTGTTATTCTTGTATTGAAAGGAGCAGCCGAAGTTATTTTTCCTTCTACGTCATCAAAAACTACATAAGGCGTTTGTGGAAATTTTTTAAGTGAATCGTTTGCCATGGCAAGTGCTTCCGAAGACGGCATGTTAAATCCGTAAGCCCGTGTGACAGCAGGATCAATATCATCAGGGAAATATACTCCATAAGCCTTTTCATCGCCTTTTACGACATATGTATTTTTTAAGAAGCCTGTGGAATCATCAATGCTCCAGCTGAGGTAAGGAATATTGTTCTCATTCAATGCACTTACAACTGTACTAATCCATGAAATTCTGTCTTCTGTATTTATCCAGATTTTAGGTCCCAATTCTCCGCAGAAAACTTTTACATTATTCTTCTTTGCCCAGTCAGCGGCCTTCTTTATTCTATCGTTTATATATTTTACAGTTCCCTGTGGACGATATTCATCCCTGACCCATGAAAGATCGTCCGGAAGCTTTGGAAATCTTTTCTGATCATAAGGGAAAGGAATGTTTTCCAGTCTTGTATTAGCAGGATCTTTATTTCCTTGATGTGTAAAACGGTATGGGTCATAAAAATGGAATGTATAAATCAGACTATCATCTTTGTAAGGTTTAAACTTTACCAGCTCTGTGACGCTTGACCAGTCAATACAGCTTACGACAATCGAATGTTTGGAATCATACTTTCTTATAAGATTAACAATTTCCTGCTGCATCTTATACCATTTACTTGCATTTCCACCTGTGGGCTCATTCATGATTTCATAAATGATATAATTGCTTCTGTTCGCATAACGTTGTGCAATCTGTGTCCAGACTGATTCAAGATGCTTTTTTAAATTTGTAAAATCATTGCTGGTATAGGTTCGCTTATCGTATGTTTTATTATTATGATTATCTATTATAAGATAGATCTGATTTTTCTCCGCCCAGGTGCAGATCTCGTCGAGTTTTTTAAGATAAGTTTCGTCAATCTTTCCTATCCCGAAAGGCTCTTCAGAATAAATATCAAAATCACAGACAAGCCTGATTACATCCACTCCCATGCTTTTAAGTCAAACAAAATCAGCTTCGTCATATTTATTCATGGTCGGAAGCGCATCTTCCTGGTTTCCCCAGTATTCCATAAAATTGCACAGATTTACGCCTTTGGTAAAGGGCAGACTATTTTGCGCAAAGGCAAGTCCCGTCAGCAAAAGCAGAACAGCTGTTAATGTTAATCTACGGAGAACTTTATACCCCCCCCACTTACGTATAGTAATATTCATGTATCCTCCTTGTATGCAATTTACATACCTTTGCAAATTATAACACAGGATTCGGGAAAAGGGTACAAAATTAAAATATTCGAAAATCTATTTTAGCTCTTCATAAATAACTGCGGTGTTAATATTTCCGTTGTCCCAGAAACTGTACTCATAAAAAAAATTTGTCTCCACACCGTCAATAAGTTTTGTTGTCTGCATCAAGTTGCCGGAATCATCATATTTATAAAAGTATTCGACCGTCCGGTTTCTGCTTTCAGATTCTCTCAGCCCAAGCAAAAATTCGGATGGGGAGAAACTTTCTGTTTCACTTCGGGAATAAAGCAGAAGCCCCTCTGGATTGTATTTATAAAATTCTGCGGACGTGTAGACAACGTTTCCATTTCCCAGGCGGTTCGTGTGCAATGTTTCCGTAAAATTGTCGTCATCAAATTCTGTAATGCGTTCCAAAATTACATCATTGTCACCGAAGGTAATCATCAAATCATAGACGGGCCTATTTTTTGAATCATAGCGATAAAAATCCTCGTTGCCATTGCCGCTGCGCATCCAGACAAGATTTCCCGCATCGTTGTATTCATATTCAGACTCGCCCCACTGGTCCAGGGATTTTATCATGCGACCGTTTTGGTCGTACTCATATTTTTCATCACAAAAGCCGCTGTCATTTTTTCTCACAAGGAGTTTTGTGTCGTCATCGTAAAAATATTCAATCACATTGTAGTCTGCGGTTTTTATTTCTGTCAGATTTTTTTCGATATTGTACTCATACCACCAGACACCTTTTTTGCTTTTATAGTTGTATGTGTAATAAGTTTTTTCTATTTTCCCATCGGCATTGTAAAAATAAATAAAGTCGCTGTCGCCCGGAGAATAATCCCTGATAATTTTTCCATCGTAATCAAATTCCTGCTTGCTGACAACGCGAACTTTTTTCTGTACTTTCGCGCCGTCAATCACAAAATCGCGCAGAAGAACCACGTCATCGGCAAATGCGAATGAAACAGACGCAAACACAAAGGCTAGAAATATTTTTTTCATCTTCTTCCTCAGTCCAAAAACAATTTTTTAAAATTTTCATCAACCGCAGCGGAAAGTTTGGATACAGGAACATGTCGCTTTGATGCAATGTAGTCGTAGATGTAAGTTATGTTGAGCGGAGTGTTCAACGTGTTCTTGAGGGGTACGGGGGCATAGTATGGCGAATCCGATTCAATCAAGATTCTGTCTTTCGGAACATACTCAAGAATTTCCGCCATATCCTGTGCAGCCTTTTTTCCAGAATAAGTCACCGCGCCGCTAAAACTGATGTACCATCCCAAATCAAGAAAAAAATCCAGCTCCGATTTTTCGTACGCGTAGCCATGGATTACGCCCTTGTTCCATTTCACAGCTTTAAGAACATCGGAAGTTTCGCGGAATCCTTTTCGGGAATGGACAAGCACCGGCATGGAAAGTTTTTTTCCAAGAGTCATTTCCAAAGCAAAAAGATCACGCTCGTCAGAAATTGTGCGGGCATCAAAATACTCATGGTCGCGTCCCTCGTACTCCGCCGATTCCCAGTCGTGGTCAATTCCGCATGGACCAATCGCAACAAGTCGGTCGGCAAAATCCTCGTCGGAATTTTTGAAAGAGTTAATGCTGTCCTCCAGCCGCTCGATATAGTCGTAACGATTTTCTATGGAATCCAAATCTCCCATTATTCCCGCGCTGAAATACACCATCTGCCGGGCATTGTGTTTTGCGTTCTCGTCCTCGATTAAATCTATCGCCTCACCGACCATGGCCGCACGCTGCCAGATGTCGTCAGCCTTCATACCGGTGTCCAAAGCAAAAAGCGGTTTTGATTTTGCCATCTGCGAAAAAATTTCCGCACCGTAGTCAAGTCCGGCATCCTGAGTCATCTGTGAAAAATTAAAAAACAAATCTGAATACATACCTATATTCTACACAAGATGCGAACGGACCGCAAGAAAAATTTTATTCCACGGGCTCCACATTTTCCGCCGCCAATTTTTCTGCCTTTTTCTGAAAAATCTTTCTCATAATCTTTTTGATTCCAAGCGTGATTGCAATGCACAGGGGAAAAAACGGTGTAAACGGTCCAGCCCAAAATGCAAGGCACGAAGACGCGACAACAAAGCACCATTTCCACTTGAACACAAAATACAGAATGTAGCAAAGCCAGACCGGGGAGTAGACCACCGCGACAACAATCGCAAAAATTATAAAAGTTTTTACATCCGTGATTTCAGACTTGATGTAACGCCAGAGTTTTTTCAGCTTCAGCTTCATCCAGCGGATAAAATTATTGAACCAACTTTTTTTTCGGACATTCTGCGCCGGTGGATTTTCAATTTCAACTTTATTTTCAACTTCATTTTCCATTCCAAAAGAATAATATATTTACAAAGATTTGGGAACCCGAAAGACACCCATGACAAAATATCAAACATTCAATATAATTGAGGCATCTTTAATGGCAAAGGGAAGATTATGACTGTCGATTCAAATCAGCTGTCTTTTATTTTGGACAACACGCCCGCGGAACAGAACATCATGCTTGTCGGAAAACATGGCATTGGAAAGAGCCGGATTCTTGAGGACTATTTTTCAAAAAGGGGCGAAAGGGTTGTAACTTTGTTTCTTGGACAGATGAGCGACCCCGGAGATTTGATTGGTCTTCCCGAAAAAAATGAGGCAACAGGAAAAACAGATTTTATGCTTCCGTATTGGTTTCCTGTTGATGGAAAACCTGTCGTCCTTTTTTTGGATGAGCTTAACCGTGCGCGCCCCGAAGTTTTGCAGACGATTATGGATTTGACACTGAACCGAAAACTTGCCGGAAAGTCACTTCCTGATGGCAGCAGAATTATAAGCGCGGTGAACAATGGAAATGAATACCAGCTCACTGATTTGGACCCCGCACTTGTAAGCCGATTCAACATCTACGAATTTGCGCCGACCGTTCAGGACTGGCTGGGCTGGGCAGAAAAATCTGGAGTGGACAAAAGGATAATAGATTTTATCGATGAAAATCCCGAGCAGCTTGATGGCGACAAAAAATCATCGGACGCAGACCCGCTTGAAAGAACTCCCGACCGAAGAAGTTGGGAACGGACCAGCGACATTATAAAAAAATTCCCGGAGCTTCAGGATATCCACAAAGCGATTGTTGCGGGAATTATCGGTGCAAAAACTTGCGCGCTGTTTTTTAAATTTGTGAACCAAAACAATATTCCGTCCGCAAAAAATATTCTGTGTTCAGATTTTTCTTCTATTGAAAACAAACTTGAAAAACTGTCGCCAACAGATTTTACACAGATTAACAATTCGCTCTTCAATTTTATTGAGTCAAAAAAATACAGCGAAGGACAAAAAAAATCTGTCGCATTTAATCTTGAAAAATATTTTGATTTTGTTTCTGAAAAAAAACAAAAGGAGATTCTTTCGCACTTCATTTCACTAATCAGTGCGGCTTCTTATCCTGAAACTGTTTTTTTTATTTCGACCGAATGTAAATCAATGTACAAAAAAATTTTTGAGGCAATCTGACTTTGGAAAAAAAATCTGTTGAAAAAATATTGGGCGAGATTTCTCAAAAATGGTTTTACACGGAGCCTCTCCTTTTTTCCGTTCTTTCCGGACACACGCTTTTAAAAAATGATGGACTCTCAATCCCGATGCGGACAGGAAAAATGTGCATTGAATTTTCGGAAGAGATTCTTGAAAAATTTTCTTCCACGCAGATTGAGGAATATCTAAAAGTCGAGTCGCTGAGAATATTGTTCATGCATCCATACTCACGCAAACCGCACAACGCACAGAACTCAATTCTCGCAATGGCAAGCGATGCGGTTATTAACCAGCTTTATAAAATTTCTGTTCCACTAAGGGGTGTGGAATATTTAAAACGCATGGCCGGAACTTTTGCGACCTTTCCCGACATGAGTTTTGAGGAATGGTACAAATTCATTTTGGATATGGTAAAAGAATCCCGTGGCGGCGAGGGCGTTGGATTTTCCATTGCGGACATGGGCGCGTTCGAGGAAAGTTCGGAGCTTTGGGAAGAAAATGAGGATGCACAAAAAAACATCCAATCGCAAATCCAGAAGGCGGACGCAGATGAAGGATGGGGCAGTCTTGGTGGAAACACACGCCGCGAATTAAAATCCTCCTCCGATTTTTCTTTTGACTACAGACGCGCGTTAAACAGATTTCGGGAAAACATTGTAAGCGCAAACAGAAGACTCACACGGATGAGACCAAGCAGACGCTATGGATTCAAGGCAATGGGAAGCAGGTACGAACGAAAGGCAGACATTTTGATTGCGGTGGACTCCAGCGGTTCAATCCAGGAAGAAAGTTTTTCGCATTTCTACACGGCGATAAAAAACATTTTCTTTTTGGGAATAATTGAAAAAATCGACCTGATTTTTTTTGACGTGAATTTAAAAAACACACACGCGGTACGGTTCACAAAAAACATCAAGCTGTCCGAAATCAAGGGAAAGGGCGGAACCAATTTTCAGTGCGCGATAGACTTTTTTGAGGAACATCAGAGCGAATACAGCGGCATGATAATTTTTACCGACGGCGAAGGTGAAATGCCAAAAATTGTTTCGCAAAAAAATATTCTGTGGATTCTGGACACAAGACAGTCCTACGAAAAAAATAGACACTGGATTGAAAAAATCGGTCAATGCGCGGCAAGCTATCTGCCATTTTAATTTTTACTGGAGGCAAAAAAAATGTACGAAGATGTGGAAGCGGATTTTTGGAAAGAGATTTTAATCACAATGCAACAAAAAAATATGGTGCGGAAAGATGGCAGTCCGCTATATTTTGATGGAGCCGCAAAAGCGTTTGACGATTTCTCAAAAAACAATCCCAATGTAAAGGCGACTTTTGAAATGGCCTCATCATACGCGACGTGCGAAATGGAAATCACCGCGACAATAAAACTTAGGCTCTACATCCAGTCACAAATCAAGGGAAGTTTTTTGCAGAAAAATGGAAACGACTTTGTTAAAATCGCCGACGCAAAATTTCCAAACAATCCTTTTCCGGAAATCGAAAACTTTTTTGCGAACAAAAACAATTATCTGAATCAGCTTGAAAAAATATCCACCGAATCAATACGCGGGAACAAAAAGCATCTGGTTGCATCCGAATTTTTAAAAGCGTTCACAGCAAAAAAATATCCGGACGCAATCTGCAAAATTGAAAGCGTTGAAGACGGATTCATTTTGACCGTCGAAATGGGTGGCGAGAAAAAACAAAAGCACATTCCGCTGGACGACATTGTTCAGGACATTGCCTGCGCGGAAATCGATTTTTGAATTTTAGGAATCAGTCTGCGCTTCCAATAATTGCGGAAAGATTTACGCTCAAAAATCCTGCACGGCTTGTTTTGTAAAAATTGGTCTGCTCCCATGCGACGTATAGCGTGTTCCCTGCGACAGCAAAATCACCGTAGACATATCCTGCCGGCAAGAGCGGAAGACGGAATGCCATGACATCATCACTTCCGACGGGCTTTATGTATGTGGTTCCATCGGCAAAAACCGCTGTGACATATTTTTCATTCGCACCCGCGTTCGCATATTGGGGAACGGTGCTGCTTCCCTGCTGGTAGTATTGGACCGGGGATGTTCCACTTCCATTTTTCCATGTGATGTTGAAAGTGAATTCGCTTGGAATCGACGCGACCAAATCACGCAGAGACTGTGGGGCGGAATTAAAAAACTTTGGCATGTTCAGGAGACGATAGTTTTCTTCGCTTGACTGGCGGAAAGAAAAATCGGACTGCTTGGAGATTGCCGGGGTCAGTTCGGTGATGGGGACCTTGCTTTCCCAGTCAAAATATGTGAACTCCACACGCTTCCCCACTTCACTTTTTTTTGCGGAGCAGGACCATGTTTTTCCATCCCAAAAGAATCCGGAAATCTGCTGTTCGTCATCAAGTCCCAGGTTGCCGTATGAGACCAGCGGATAAAAAATCTTTGCGCGTGTGTCATACTCCACCAAAAATGGACGCGATGGCTGGACCGCATTTGATATGGAATCCTCGAAATCAGTGTTGAAAAAACTGCTTCTATATAGGTAGAAAACTGGATTTCCTTCGCAAAAAACGATTGAATCAGCCGTGACACCTGAAAAAATTGATGCGTCCGTGTGCAGGTCGATTTTGTCCTCCGTAAAAGTCAGCATCCCAAGCCTGTTGACCAAAGCATAGGCCGTGGATGAGTCGCCATGTGGAACAGTTCCCGCAGATGCAAGACGCACAGTTTCTGTCCAGGGAAGCTCCGAAGTTTCCGGCGAATTTTGTGGCAGCTCGCATTTTTCAAAAGAGTTTTCGGTAAAATAATACCACTGGTGATTTTTCTGGACGGCCTTAAGTTCAAGGGCATCCCCCAGACTCTGCTCAGTGGATGAGGTCCCGGCATCACCATTTTTTTTGGCGCATGAAACAAAAATGGTTCCAATACAAAAAACAAACAAACTTTTCCTAAGAAAACTCGACTTGAACATTCCCATATTATATAGATTATCGGAATTTTTGGAACCTCTGTTTAATCAAGGGGCAGTTCTCAGCTTGAAATCGGACTTTTTGAATCTGCCGGACGCTATTGATTTTACAATTCTGTCGCCATCGAGGTTCCATGGATTCTCAAATGCCGCACAGGATTCGACAAATCTGGGCCAGTTGAAGCGTGAGACAAAATCCTGGGTCTGCGGAACGGACTTTCGGCTTCCACGGTAGAGTCTGTCAACGATGTACGCCGCGAAACCATCTTTGCATGAAATCTCCACAGAATATGGGTAGATTGTCCCGAAAGGCTTTTGTCTGCGCCCATTTTTGACAGGATACGCAAGGATTCCCAGAGCCTCATTTTTGGGCAGGTCCAGCGAAAAAGAGTCCGCACCGTTTTCCATAGAAAAAAGTGTCTCATTTTCACCGTCAAAAACGGAAATCTGCCAGAAATCACAGTCGCAAAATCCATCGGAATCAAGGAAAAAATGGGTCTCCCGGCTTTCCGAAAACATGGAGCAGGCAAAAAACAGCGGACAGAACAAAATCAACAAAAATATTTTCTTCATATATAGTATATGTTCCATGGAAATCAAAAATGTAAAAAAATTTGGACAAAATCTGGCGAATTCTTAAAAATTTGTTTGAATTTTCAAATTTCATTGTTTCCCAGAACATTTTTATACGTTATAATTATTGTAGGATAAAATCGTCTATAAAATCTCTCCGCCCAACATGGGTTTGACAGGAGGACACTATGAAAAGACAATATATTATTGGCATGGCTTTTTCGGCTGTGGCGGGACTTATGGTTTCCTGCGGCAATTTCCAGATGCCAGAGAGTATTTCCGTAAGGACGAACGCAGAGTTTAAGGTTCCGCTTGGGACGGCGACACCACCCGCAGAGTTTTTTGAGAAAGTCAACATGAAGTCCCTGAAGGACATGTTTACCGACGCGACAAAGAACCTCGAAGGATTTCAGGTTTCCATGTACGACTACCAGGACCCATCCCCGGAAAACAACAGCGTGCAGAATTTTCTTCTCCGCATGAAGATGACCGACGGATTTAGTCTTGGGGACTTTAGCGACAAGATTGGCGACCTGAATCTGGAAAGCATGATTGGCGACTCTTTCTCATTCCCGGAAGTCAACCAGACTGTCACAGCGGGAAGCCCGGTAACGTTCGACCAGTCGATACCCATCTCTCTGCCGAATTTTTCGGACAAGCTGACGAACTGCTCCGGATTGGGAACCATTCCATTCCCCCCATTTACAGAAGGAACAGCAGGTATTGCCGCATCTCTCATGCCGGATGTCAATGTAAGGGCGGGCGGAACAGAAGTCTCTTTTGACAGAATTTATTATTCATCGGGCAACATCAAGCTGACATTTGGAACTTCTGATTATTCAAGCGATTTCGAGCTTAAGGTCAGGGCAAAAATCATGGAGGGCGATGTCACAATCTCCGAGAGTCCGCTCCAGGACATAACCAAAAACCAGATTCTTCTTATTCCAATCAACAAGGAAAACGGTCTGCCGCAGCAGTTCGGAATAAAATTTGATGTTGTGGCAAGCGGTGGAAACTCTGCAAAGGCCCACAACATTACACTCTCCGCAACAGTTGACAATCCAATGCCCACAAAAATTACAAATGTAACGGCAAACGTGAGCGACCTTGGAATCGACCAGACAAATTTTGACCAGTCAAAATCAGTCTCGCTTGGGGGAAATCTTCCTTCAATGATTAAGAGCGCGACCTTCGATGATGCGAAACTCTCAATACAGGTCGCAAATCCAGAGGGATGGTCCGGAATCGAGCTGGTGATAAGCAACAGCGGTGGACACCCGGAAATTAGCGGCGACGGCATTTCTTCCCAGACATGGAGCAGCACGGACAAGGGCGGAAACTATCTCATCAACAAGGAATTCACGTGGGGAGCGACTCTGGACCCATCGCAGCTTGGAAACATGACCGTAAACGTAAGCCCAAGATTCAAGGACGGAAAAATCAAGAACGCGACCATTGAGCTTAAAGACGGAAGCACAAGCGTCTCCATTCCATGCAGCATATCGTTTGCCCTCACGAAAATCAAAAACGCCACGGTGGATTTGACGGAGCTGGGGCTGGACACAATCAACCAGAGCATCGAAATCCCTGCCGAGACAAAGCAATACACCGACATAATTAAAAGCATCTCTTTCCCCGACACCAAGACAGGAAGCGATGGAAATCCAACTTCAACATTGCTTGACGGATTTGGACTCAGGTGTGAAATAAAGAACACTTTCCCGAGCGACATTCCAATCCACATCCAGGCTCTCAAAAATAAGAACAACGCATCCCAGTACTACCTTGACAAGAACGTGTCCATTCCTTCAAGCGCGACCGAATCTACAGTGGACTGGACATGCCACGAGACAATCCAGTTTGGAGACACACTGGACTTCAAGGTGGACATACCGAACGCAGACAGTTTTTCCGTATCGAACATCACCCTTGGCGACAGCTACAGTCTAAAGTTTGCCGTGAAAAAGATTGTGTGCGACTGGGACAGGATAGAGCTGGACCTGTCAAGTTTTATGAACGACCTTAACTTGAACAACAGCGAGGGAATACAGATACCGTCCATCAAGGAGCTTATGAGCGGCATGGGAAACATGGATGAACTCAACCTCACGGACGAACTCAAGAAGCTCAAGTTCCGCGCACTTCCGATATATCTCTTTGCAGAAGCTCCGGCAGTCCTGGGTGACATAAGTTTTGGCGGAAAATTCTATATGCAGTACAAAAAGGGCGAGCAGACCAAGTACAAGGACCTTCTGACAGCCAACAGCACCGAATCCTCAAGCGAACCATCGGGTTCAAAGCCAATCAGCACGGTACAGCCTGTCAGTTGGCCGCAAAATTCAGATGCCACGGTTGTTGCAAACCGCAGCGACACAAACAACATCGCATACTATCTTGACAATGCCCATGCAAGCGTATGCACGGACCTGAGAGAACTGTTCTCCATGTTCGATGCCGAGGAGCTAAAACTCATGTACGACATCAGCGGAAGCGGGGAAACATCCATAATCTACAGGTCAAAGCTGGATGAAATGCCGTCCGACCTGAAGATTGACATCGAGATGGCCATGCTGCTTTCCCTTGATTTTGAACTGAGCGCGCCAATATCCGTGGACGTAATGAAGATTGTAGACAAGGATTACGAAACAAAGAACGAGAACGGGCAGTACAAGGACCTTTTCAACCGCACGGAGCCATCAAGTTTTGCCGAGTACGCGGACTATGCGGACTTTATTGAAAAATGCTACATCAGCTACGGTATCAAAAACGACCTGATTCCAGGCACTGGTTTCAGTCTGGCCGTGAAGGTGACGGATGAAGCCTCAGGTCTTGGGAAAAACGGTAAACCAAAGGAAATTACATTTGTAAATGGCGACGGAAATCTGGAATTCACACGGGAAGAAATAAAGGGCGTTATGACAAGCTACCCGTTCCACCCGAACATTGTGGTACAGCTTGGACGTGACCTGAAGACCGGCGAAAGCACATCCTATGCCTCTCCAGAACGATTCTATCTTTCACGCGAAGGAATGAACAGCGGTTCCACTTCCCTCAGCGCAAGACTGGCCGTGGGCGTAAAAATGTCCGACGACAAGCCAATCTCACTCTGGCAGAAATAAGGAGGACGACCATGAAGAAGTTATTGACACTGTTTGCCGTAGCCCTTGCAGCACTGCCGTTCTACGCTGAAATCTATTTTCCCCACCGCTATGTTGATTTTGGCTGGAATGTTTCGGTTGGGGCAAATGAAAACCTGATTGGCGCGAAGGATTTCTTTGTAAAGGATTTGGTCATAGACCTGCCAAAAATCTGCGACGAACTGGGGGACGAGGGGGCCGTGTTCAATGTGAACCAGAACTTCAACTTCTGTGTCGATGTAAACATCAACGGATGCGGCGGTGGCCTGATGATTGGGGAGAGCGTCTCGACATCATTCAGCATCGGGAAGGACCTTTTCAGATTCCTCGCCTATGGAAACTATGGGGACACAAATTCCACCACCACAATAGACTCGCAGGTGCTGGTTGAAGCGTATACCGATATTTCGGTGCCGGTACACCTTAGGTTTGGAAAGCTGAGAATCACCGCCACACCTTCATACTACATCCCGATTGTATATCTTCCCAACACAAAGTACGCCGTGTCAATCACAACCAGGGATGACGGTTCCGTGACTGCAGAAGCAAATGCCAGTCTGAATTTCTATTCGGTTCTGGACCTGGCAAACTGTGTTTCGACCGATGAAAGCGGCAACACAAGCTTTGACTCATCAAAACTCCCGATAGAGGACCTAAAAAGCGACCCAATGGGGATATTGAGCGATTCCGCAGGATTTGACCTGAAGGCGCGGGCAGAATACGCACTTTTTGACAACCTGGATGTCGGTGGTTATATCAACGTGCCAATCTACCCAGGAAGCCTAAAACACAGGCTCTCGACGGATATGAAATTTTCGGTGGATGTGGACCCGATTCTTGACTACTACACAAGCGGCAAGCAAAACGAAGAGGGACAGAATCCATGGCACATGAATCCGGAAAACATGGAGGACATCTTCACAGGGTTCAAAACAGACTCGTCCGAAAAATTCTACATCAACAGGCCGTTCAGGGCGGGTATCGAGGCTGCGTTCAGACCCTTCGGAAACAACTGGCTCTTTATCCATCCGAAAGTGGGTCTGGCCATGCGGAATCCGTTTGGAAAGGACTTCAGCGTTGCAAGCATATACCCGGAATACAGTCTGGAGCTACAGGCATCCCTGTTTGACGTGCTTGGACTGAACCTCTGCACACAGTACACGGACAAGGTTTTCATGCACTCGCTGGGAATATTCGCGAACATGAGGATTATGGAACTCAAGCTCCAGCTGGGAGTAGGAAGCGGCTCCTTCCTGAAGTCGTTTGACCTTTCCGGCGCAAAAGTGTCCCTGGGATTCTCTTTTGGATTCTAGACTGGACCTGTAGAAAAATAGATTTGGGGGAGCCGGACGGTTCCCCCATTTTTTGCGCAAAAACTAGTGGTCCTGTCGGTCGTGCTTAGACTGGCAGTCAACACAGTAGGCGGCCCAAGGAATGTATGTCAGGCGTGGCTCCGGAATCTGCTGGCCGCAGTCAAGGCATATTCCATAAGTCCCCTGGTTGATTCTGGACAGCGCGCTGTTGATTTGGTTCAAAAGCTCCGCATCCCTTGCCCCAAGCTGGTTCAGGAGGTTTCCATCCACCGCGTATGAGGCAACATCTATTTCATCTCCAGGCTCGGAGCCGCTTGTAAGTTCCGTGACTTCAGCGTTTCTGTCGGAAATGGACGTGACCAGCTCATCCTTTTTGGCGAGCATCTTTTCCTTGGCTTTTTCTATGAAGTCTTTTTTCATATTAAATCCCCTTTATTGACAATTTGAATTATTTTGTACATATTATTATAAGAATTTAAAAAAAGCAAATAAATTCGTAAACCTTTGGTGGTAGATTTTATCAAATTTTAAAAAGGCGAACGATTTTGGAGGAATTTGTGGCAAACAAGGACGAAGCTATTGAAGTCGAAGGCGTTGTAAAGGAAGCTCTCCCAAACACAATGTTCCGCGTTGAACTGCAGAACGGAGGACACGTAATCCTCGCTCATCTTAGCGGCAAAATGCGCAAACATTATATCAGAATTGTTCCTGGGGACACAGTGAAAGTGGAACTTTCGCCTTATGATTTGAATCGTGGACGCATCATTTTCCGTGAGCGTTAACCACAAAAACCGGGTCCATGCAGAACGCTGGATTCCGGTTATTTTTTTTCTGCTGAGCCTGTGCGGAAAATATATTTCACCGAACTGACGGCCCTCATAAATCCCTTGATTCCACCCGCAATCAAAAGAATGTTCAGCGGGAAAAATAAAAGAAGCGCGCGAAGCCCCAGAAAACAGAGCACACCCTGGAGGATTCCGCTTACAAACATTCCAAGCCCCTCCTTTCTGGAGATTGGTCTGGTCCTTCTCTTTGTAAACCATGTGAAAGTCTGGTCCTGGTCCTGCCCATCGGCATTTGATTCGGCGGACGACTGGTTCTGCTGGCTGGTGTAGAATTTCCAGAAAGGATTTTCGGTGTAGTCATAGTGGGCCTGGTAGTCGGATGAGCTTCCAGACATAGACGAGGAACCATACAAATCATACTGGCGGCGTTTGGACTCATCGGACAGAATGGAGTATGCGTTGCTAATCTGCTGGAATTTTTTTTCGGCAGACGCATCACCCTGGTTTCTGTCGGGATGGTACTTCATTGCGAGAACCCTGTATGCCTTTTTAATTTCTTCGGCCGAGGCGTTTCTGTCAACACCCAGCACTTCATATAAATCGTCCATCAATTAAAAAGTACAAAAAAATCCGCTGAAAAACAAGAGCGCAGGGCAAAAATAAACTTTTTTTATAAAATATCCAAGGCTTCGGCATGAAGACTATAGATAAATGCAACACATGAGCGGGTCCCAGTTGACGGCAAAAAACAGGAATTCTTCCCCAATGGGGCCCCTTCCTATTTTTT
>CACZPR010000058.1 GCA_902783155.1 uncultured Spirochaetaceae bacterium | reverse complement strand
GGGGCGAAACAAGGGGTATTAAATCCGACTGCAATACCTTATGAGAACACCATACCCCGTTGCTCTGCGGCGGGGTTGGTGATTCAACCGAAGAATTTTATGATGAATTGAAAAATCTAGATTTAAAATATAATATGACAGAAGCCAAAGATCTTATTTATTATAAATAGAAAAATGGAATAATTGTTTTTCCATGGATTCTGAAAATCATCCTCCGAAGTTTTTACTGATAATGTTTCCGTCATAGTCAAAAATATATTCAGCATCACCACCGCGGACACTGGATTTGTCAATGAACATATAGACTTCGACTGTTTTTTCATTCAGCAGTCTTGTCATACAATATAAATCTTTTGTCGGCAAGGATATTTGTTTTCATACATTGAAGATATTCATCAAAACTTTTGATTTCACTTATGGGCGTATCAACCACGCAGATTGAATAGGCAATTTTTGGTACGGCCAAAACATCTTCTTTTGAGAGATTGTTTTTTGGAATCTTTGATTTATAATGTATCTTTATTTTATATCTGTACTCTAGTTTTTCATTAGGTTTTAATTCAATGCATTTAAATTCGTTCCAATACGGTTCATGTGAGTAAGCAATTCCGTCTTCTCCATATTTTGCATCATTGTTGGGAATTACAAGGAAAGTGTCATCGACAGCTCTCAAAAATCCTTTGGCTCCCTTTGGATAAAAATACAAATTCCTGTCAGTGTTGTTTTGTATAATGGTATCGAAAATCAGATGGTCATCTGTAATCGCCTCCAGCTTGGATGACACATCAACGGCTTCCTCGCAATACAATGACGATGCAAAAACAAACATCAATAGAAAAACAAATTTCCTTATCTTGCTGTGTGACATGGGCGTAGCTTCCTCCTTTATAAAAATGCTCTCTTAATCTGCATGTTTAATCCCTATCTTGCGGTCTTAATCAAATCTATCACGCAGATTGTGCCGGTCTTTGAGTGTCTGCCAATAGCAACACCCGCTGCATCAAGTTCCCCATTCAAAAGAATACGTCTGTGTCCGCGCCCCACAATCTGGTCGTCAATCAGAAGCTGCATCAAGAAGTATGAAAGTCCCATAAACTTTGCGAGCACCGAAACGCAGATTCCGACAAAGGTTCATCGCACTTTCGTCGCATTCACTATTTTATCGACATTGTAAAAATAGGAATCCACATTTCCCTGGTGCCAGCTCGTATACACGACAATCAAATTCAACTGCGGCACAACGAATATGTATTCACCACCATACCCCTGCGCATTGTACCCAAGGTATCCTTCCTTTCCGTAATTCCTAAGCCACCACTGGTATCCGTAGCGCGAACCGTTCCGTCTTGCCTGAACCGATGTCGAATCCTTGACCCATTTTTCCGGCACTACCTGAACTCCATCCCATTTTCCGTTATTAAGAAAAAGCTGGCCGAAACGTCCCATGTCGTATGCCGTCATTGAAAAACCGTTTCCACCGTCGCCAATCCCCTGCGGGTCAGTTCCAAGTTCCGCGGAAGAGATTCCAATTTTACTGAACAGAACTTCCTTCGCATAATCAAGAAGTTTTTTTCCAGTTGCATTTTCCACTATGGCGGAAAGAAGGTGCGTGTTCCCGGTCGAATATTCAAAATAAGAACCGGGGTTTGCTGTCATGGGTCTTGAAAGAATGAAGTCAATCCAGTTGGAGCTCGACCTCCACTGCGACCATATTTTTGAATCCGTTCCAAGCAGACCCGACGTTTGGTTCAAAAGCTGCTTCAGGGTTATTTTTTTCATCGCTGGATATTTCGTCTTTGCCAGCTCCGGTAAATAGTCCGCAGCATAGTCGTCCACGGATTTTATGTATCCCTGCTCAATTGCAATTCCGACCAGCGCGCTCGTTATGCTTTTTGAACACGACTGAAGAGTAAAGACAGATGAGCGTCCGTAGCCCTTCTTAAAATATTCGTTTACAATTTTTCCGTCCCTTATGATTACGCATGAAAAAACGTCGTCATCAAAAGATGAAAAGACATTTTCTATGACTTCCCTTTTTATTCCGCTTTCCTCCGGAGAGCTTCTTTTCCACTCAAATCCAAATGCACAGGCACACACAAAAAGAACTGCGCAGAATGCGATTGTCCGTCTTGATTTAAATTCCATTTTCATTTCTCCAACTGAATCGCCAAGTTCAGACTCTCACCGAAAAAGATTTTTATTTCTAAAAAAATTTCCGCGCAAACTAAAGTTTGAATCTGTCCAGCTCCGACGTAATGTTTCGGACGGACTCTTTGTTTGCCTCAGCCTTTTTGCGGACAGTCGAGAATGAATCCGAAAAACATTTGACAACGTTTTCAGATGCCACGACCGACTCGTTGACTTGGGACGCAAGCGAAACAACTTCATTCAGATTGTGCATTATCTCTTCCGTGTAGTTCGCCTGATCTCTTGCAAGACCGTTCACATCCTCAATCTGCCGCACTATTCCCTTCGTGGTATTCAGAATGGAACCTGCATCGACAGACTGCTGCGAAACCGTCCTTGAAATCTCCTGGACAACCTGACTCTGCTCGCCTATGTCGTTCTGAATCTTGCTGAACGCATTGCTCGTAAGCTCCATGTTTGAAGAGCCGGACGACATGGACTTTGCAATTTCGCTTATCAGGTTGCTGATGTCCTTCGCCGACCTCTGCGTTGATTCGGACAGCTTCCGTATTTCATCCGCAACGACCGAGAATCCCTTTCCCGACTCCCCCGCGTGAGCAGCCTCAATTGCGGCATTCATGGCAAGAAGGTTGGTCTGGGACGCGACGGACTGAATCACCTTGATGACCTCAATCATCCTGTTGGACATGTCAGAAATTCCGTTGATGATTTCCTGTGTCTTCTTTACCTCCGCACTTCCAGAAATTGACTCCTCCGTCAGCTCGGTCGAAAGTGTCTGCGCACGAGAAATTAGATTCGTAATCGACTTGAAGTTGTCAACCATCTCGTTCATCGAAACCGCATTTTCCTTTTCGGACTTTGACTGGTTTTCTGTGAATCCGCTGACCTTGGCCGCGTCCGTGCTCAGTTTCTCAACACCAGAATTCACAGTCCCCAGAAGCTGCGTCTGATTGTAGCTTTCGGATGTCATCGCATGGAAACTTTCCGCAATCTGTGAAATGTCCTTTGAAGAAGTTTCCGTCAGTTTCAAAAGTTCCTCCGCGCTGTAATCAACGGATTCGGTTTCATCCTTCAGTTTCAAAAGCGAAGACCTAAGGGAGTCCATCAAAAGGTTCATCTCCGACATCAAAAGTCCAAAATCATCGAACGCGCTGATGTAAATGCGGCTCCTCAAATCACCCTCGGTCCTTAGCTTCTCAATCTTTTCAATCGTAATTCCGAGACGCTTCTTGAGCTGGTACAGATTCATTATGACCAACGGAATACAGATTGCCAGCCCCTGAACCAATGCAAATGCGGCCTTGCCCAAAAACTTGTCCATGGTCCATCCATGCCTCGCCGCGCTATATCCAGAACAGAAGACATGCCACGCCACGGTTCCGATGACGATAAATATAATCCGGCCCAATGACGCGGAGACTGTGCTCCTTTTAAAATCCTTGCATGAAACCAACCTGAGTTTACGCAGCTCCTTACTTGCAAGGGTCATGTAGCATCGGACAGAATACTGGACGGCAACCAATCCATAGCATAAAATCAAAATCATTATTACGAACAGATCCATGCCATTGTACGTCACTTTGCCCGCAAGTTTTTTGATTATGATTGTCGTGCCGTTTCCAAGCAGATAGCCCACCATAAGCGCTATCGTCGTTATGATTTTTAATTTTTTTAGTATCCTTTCGCTGCTTCTTTTTTCCTCTTCAGAAATTTCCTGAGTCTCGGCTTTCTTTATTAACTGCAGGAGAGGCTTCATCACAATATATCCGACGATTGAAATTACAACCGCAATTCCTGTGGCCGGTCCAAGAGTCGCACCCAAGCCTCCGACCCATTCGCTCCATTCGCCGCCCTTTATCTGTGTCACCTGCAACGACGAAAGCAACGGGACACCTATAATAGTGCTGATTCCAAAAAGCCACATGTACAATTGAAACAGATTCATTCTTTCTCTCCATAATTTTTAGAAATTGCCAATAGAGAACCTCAAACAAAACATCCAATGGTTATTTCGCTGGGTCCGACATTTTTAGCCCAGTAAAATTCTTTCCCATGGAAGCTCCTGTCCTCACACAGGGTCCCTATCTTTCAGTCTTCACCAAATCTATCACGCAGATTGTGCCGGTCTTTGAGTGCCTGCCAATAGCAACACCCGCTGCATCAAGCTCCCCATTCAAAAGAATACGTCTGTGTCCGCGCCCCGCAATCTGGTCGTCAATCAGAAGCTGCATAACAATATCCTCCGGCGTATAGCAACCAAGCGATATAAGCTCCGCAGCCTTTTCCCATTCGCAGAAACGGTCCACCCTCTCCAGCCAGAAAGTGTCGCTAACGGTTCTGCCCTTTTTCGCTGCGGAATCGGCAAACTCCGCACACGCATCATGCAGCCCAATCGAGAAGTCAATCTCAAGCAAAGGGGCCATGGAATTCATTTCAGAAATAAGTTCCCCAAGCGCAGTCTGGAAACTGTTCTTTTCAGAAGAAACCAGTGCGGCAAGCCTTGTACTGACATACTCCTGTGGATGTGCGCGGGCAAAATTGATTTCATCCACCACACCGGATTCCGCAAGCGTCACACCGTTTCCATAAGACGAAATCCCGGACTCAAGGACAGAATCATTTTTGGGAACAAAGTCGGACGCAAGCTCCACCAAAGCCATGCCGGTGTACACACCATGAACGGAAGTCGCCGCACCTATGTACGAATACGCGGACGAAAGCAAAGCCTTGCGCTGATTTTTTGCAGGAAATTTTTCATCAACAAGCATCCTGGCCACGGCAAGCTCCGGAATCTCGTCACCAAAATAAAGCACCTCGCCGCCGCCATTCAGAATTCCGTAGCGGGCAATCCTTGTCTGCCACTTGGAGTCATACGTTGTGGACGCTGTCTTTCCCTGTGCCAGAACCCATTCGGATGCTGCATCGTTCAGGCCGGCCATAATCTTCAATGCGGGAACGGACTTTCCTTTTTCCATCTCGCGAATCAAATCGGACAGGGCCTTCTGAAAATCGTTTGCCTCATTTTTCACAAGCGGCTCCAGACGCACCTTGGCATACTCACGTGGCTTTGTACGCGCCCAGTTGATTTCATAAATCATGTCGGACGCTGCATCCGAAGCAAGAATACCGTTGGCGGGTGTGTTTTCCAGAACATGCCACGAAGCCATGTCCACACACACAACAGAGTTTTCGCCAATAAATCCACCGGCATAGTTCAGGCTCGCGGAAAGAAGATTGTCCCTGTTGCCGGATGTGGAATCGGAAAGCATACGGATTACGGCCGCACGTGGGTCAGACTCCCCGACAGTAAAAGCCTCCGCCACAGCTCCCCAGTTTCTGAGCGAACGTATATTCCGCTCCCAAGTTGTGGACTGCGAAAGTTTTCCCGACCCGGAATAATTTGATCCGCGAACGAATTTTTCTGCGGAGCCACAGAGTTCCTTGCTGTACTCAAGCTCCGGGACAGGCGTAAAATTTTTCAGATATGTAATCAGAGCGGCGACATCCTTTTTCATGCTGCCACCATCCTTCGCCAAAACTCCAAGCCTTGTCGAAATATAGTCCAACGGTTTTGTACGGGCAAGATTGATTTCCGAAATCAGCTGCCTCACTTCATCCTCATGGTAGAGAGAGTCCGGAAGGTCGTCATAGGAAATGCAGCCGGACGCAAAATCAAGAACACAGTCGTTTTTGTACGTGCCGTTCTCCCGGATTGCCGCACCCAGATGGGAAAACCTGTCCGAAAAAATCACACGGCGGTGGCTCCTTTTGTCAGACTCCATATCAAGAAGAAGGGAAAGCACAACCCCCCGGGCATCAGAATATCCATAGACGGTCATCTCGCCGCAGGACTTCCATGAAACATATTTTGAAATGCGGCTGTCATAGTCCGCTGCGTTCCGCTCGTTTTCACCAAGACTCTTTTCCTTGGCAGACTTATAAAGACCGGACGACCATGACAGGGCTGGAACAGGATTCATAGTCCTCATAAGGGAAATGCACTCGACAACGGCGGACTGGTAGGAACCAAGAGTGCCATCCACCAGAGGCTCCAGAACTTTTTTGACATACTCCTTTGGGGCGGTCCGTGCCAAATTGATTTCATCCAGAACCTTCCTTTCCTCGGTAGACTGGGCAAAAACCGACGCAGAGAAAATTGTTACCAGAGACAGTACCAGACAGAATTTCTTCATATTTCCCACCTCTACTATAGAAAGTCTCTAAAAGCTGAAGTTTTTAGAGATTATATATATCATCCCACAGAAGGTGGAATTTTTCAAGGGGGAAATTGTGTCAACGCCCAGACTAGACCAGCACAATCTCCTCCTATATAATAGAAGGAAAACGGAGGCAACATATTGAGACGGATTTTGTTTGTACACACGATGATTCTTTCGTCGCTGATTTTTTCTCTTTTGATTTTTTCATGCGCCACAACGGCAAAGACTGTCGAGCCGCCAAAAGTTTCCGTTAGTGAAAAAAAGGAAGCCAAATCAGAATCAACAAATCCACTCGCGCCGCAGATTCTGGAGATGGGTTTCTCGTCATCGTTTGGAAAAGATTCACAGAGCGTGCAGAAAATAAAATCGGGGAAACAGGCCGTCCTGTATATGCGCCTCAGGGATTCTGAATGGAACCTCGCGGGTGTGACAATAACGGCCCAGAACGGAGACAAAAAGGCGGACCCAATTTCAATAAACTTTGACTACCAGTACCAGGAGGAATTTGTTTTTGCAGAAAGCCTGGATGTCCCGGAAGAAAAAGGGAACTGGACATTCACGGCAGTAGCTTTCGACCACAGCGGACACAAAAGCAGGGCCGTAAAAACGACAGTCACCGTTGAGTGAGAACTAGCCCCATTCTACTCCAGGAACGCACCCTGCAGGAGACCTTCGAAGCGGCAAAGTTTTTCGCTGGCCTCGACTATGTTTTTGTAGCAGCCCGCACCCGTGAACGCAAACACAGCGTCCCCCATAAGCTCGGCATCATGGCACAGAGGAATTTTTGCTTTCATTCTTGTTACGTCGCACTTCATCCTCACCCATTCCTGGTTTCCGGCCTGACCACCGGCGATTGTAAATTCATCAGGAAAAACGGTTGAGGTTCCAGCAACGGCATTACGCAGCACACCAAAACCGTCCCGGACCTTCATCGCAATCTCGAGCATCATGTATTTTCCCTGGTCGTAGATTGCCTCAATTCCGTCGTTGAAGACCGTCTCGTGAACGGCCTCATCGTATGTGAAGGAGCGTCCCTCGTATTCCTCAAGACGCTTTTTGTATTCGGCAAACTTTATTCCAGTGTCCGGCAAAAGTATGCTAGCGTTCCAAAGCCCCGGAACAATTGAAGGAAGCGTCCTGATTCCCGGAGCCTCGATTTTTTCCGCCGTACAGAGATTCAGTCCCTCGCTGGACCCCGCGCGGTCACAAAGTTTTCCGGCAGAAAGGGTTCCCGTTCCGACAAGCGCAGCAACAAAATCCGGTGCGCCGCAGTAAACCGGGAGTCCCTCCGACACACCGTTTTCGCCATGGGAAAGATAGTCCGCAATCCCGGATGTGATTTTTCCAGCAAGAGCCGTTGGAGCCACAAAATCCGGGAGCCGTGAAAGACAGTCACCAAGGCCGGCCTCTGAAATGGAGTCGCCAGTCCAGTATGCATCCCTGAATCTTTCCTCGGGAAGAATGGTCATGGAATTTCCGGTCAGCTGGTAAAGAAGATACTCGGGTCCAGAAAAAATCTTTTTGCCAGAACTCCAGGCCTCCGAAAAAGTTTTGCTGAACGCATGGATTCTTGGAACAAAAAGAGACGGAGAGACAAAGGCCCTTGCGTAGCCACTGTCGACAGGAGCATTCCACAAAAGTGTTTCGCCATCCTGTCCAACAATGGTCGGACCATTTCCACTGACGCACACGGCATCAATCCGCAGCTCACGCCTGTCCGAAAAGATTTCATCCATAGCGGACTTCATTGCCTTTAGCCAAACGGATGCCTCCATGTGTGGCTCCGTCTTTTCAAAAATCTTACGGCTGTAGGCAACTACGGTCCCGGTGGAATCAATCACAGCAGTCTTCAGGGATGTCGTCCCTATGTCCGCGCAAAAAACCTTGTCCATGTCCCTTTCCTAATCCGTTTTCAAACTAAGCGATTGGGTCGCAGTTGTTCACCGACTTTCCCTTTGGATCAATCGGGTCGGCAATCTGAGCATCCTTTGTTTCCGCAGGACGGCTGGCCTTTATCATCTTGTCGATTATGGAGCGGTTGTCCAGCAAATCAGAAAGAGATTGACCGTGGTGCAGCCTTGTGATTACGTTCGCAAAGAGACCGCTGACATTCGTGCTGATGTACCACTCTTTCTTCAGCAAATCCTCATGGTAGACAGCGTTCGTTCCAATTATTCTATAGAAGAGACCCTTCTGGTACGCCTCGTCAAAAAGCTGGACCGCATTTCCGGTGAAGAACGGCAGACTGATTGCGGCAATAACCTTGGTCGCTCCCTGGTCGTGCAAAAATCCCATGGCCTTGAGCAAAGTTCCACCGGTTCCAAGCATGTCGTCCGCAAGAAAAGCAACCTTGCCCTTCACGTCGCCCAAAAGTTTTATGCTCTTGATGTTCGTGTTCTTGGCATCCTGCGTAACTACGGAATAGTCCCTCTCCTTGTAAATCATGGCGAGGGGCTTCTTCAGTCCGGTCGCATAGAATTTGTTTCTGTCGATTGCACCAGTGTCGGGACTTACAACAACAAGGTCCTCCTTGGTCAAATCGACAACGCGGGAAAGCTCCCTGATAATCTGGTAGGATGCGTGCAGATTTTCGCAGTGGGTGTGGCTGAACGCATTGATTATTTCACGTGAATGGAGGTCCAGGGTAATAATCCGTGTCACCTCCATGCTTTCATAAATGTGACCAAGAAGAGCGGCTGTCAGACCCTCGCGGCCCTTTTTCTTATGCTGGCGGCTGTATGGATAGACAGGAAGAACAAGTGTAATCTCCCTCGCACCGGCCTGTCTCACGGCATCAATAGCGACAAGGAGGCACATTACATGGTCGTTCACGCTCAGGGAGATTTTGTTTTTTCCATCGTTCAGGGAAATCGGCTCGTGGTTTTCCACATCCTGAAAAATAAAAACGTCCTTCCCCCGGATACATTCGTTAAGCTCGCACTTAAACTCTCCATTGGCGAAGAACGTAAAACGTGTGTCCAACTTGAACTGTGGCGCGCGGTACTTGTCCACCATCCCCCTTATGCAAAGGTCGCTTGTATGCAAATCGTTGTCCATGTTAATCTGACGGACGAGCGACTCACGGTCCAGACCATATCGCTTGGAGATGACATCACTTTTCAGTGAGAAACGGTGCTTGTACATGTGACGGAGATGGACTATAACCTCGTCGGCAAAAGATTCCCCTCCAGGACAAGCCACAACAGCAAGATCGGTTGGTTCAGAATACGGCATTATTCTTGATTCCCCTATAAAAAATTGAAAACATCCCCGCCAAAACGCACGGAGACCTCGACAACCCATAATACAGCATTTTCCGACCGTGGTCAATTAAGGGGATTCTATGCCACATCCCGGGCATTCCGGTTTATGCTTCTGATGACCTCAAAAATCCTGTTCTGCGCATCGCTTCCAAAAAGGGTGAAGAATTTCGGACGGTCGAACGGAGCGCGTCCCTTCATCAATGCCTCCACGTTGATTTCCCCCTGCTCAACGATTATGTCTATCAGGCGCTGGACGAATTCAATCTGCATTGCGTTCATGTTCGCATCATTTATGAAATCCGCAAAATAATCGTTTATCGCATCCTTATCCATCTTCGTTATCTGGCGGATGAATACTCCAAGTGATTTTCCACCGGACAGCTGCTCGAACATTTTTTCATCGCCAAGCTCTTCCTTGAAAATATGGTTCAGGCTTTCAAAGTCGTCTTTCGTAAGGGGTCTGTTCGTGCGGAGCTTATCGATGGCATCGTCTTTCATGTGTTCGGAAAGATAGGCATCCACTTTCTTTTTGTATTCTTCAAAACTGTCTGCCGGAGCCGGATTCGGACTTCCCTCAGGAACATCGACGCTTTTCATCGAGTCCCCGTAATCGACGAAAATGGGATCGACATGGGATCCGTCCACCGCAAACTGGGCAAGTCCCCTTATCTCGTTTCTGATTTCCTCGTAATCAAGAACGGTCAGTCCGTCGTAAAAGGAATCGAGCGAAAGGTTCTGGAGCCTCGGCAAATGGTCGCGGACAGCCTTGATCGAAGTCTTTGTCAGAAGCTTTTCCGAAACCGTCCTAATCCTTGAGCGGTAGAGATTAATCGGCTTTTCCGACAGATGCGCTTCCATTATTCCGTAACAGAAATTGTCGAATCCCTTTGCATACTGGTCCGGCTCTCCGTTGAACACCAAGGGCGCAATGTATTTCTCAAGGTCCGTAACATCTTCATCGCTCAGACATTCAAAATTCTTTTCGTCCTGGAATTTCAGGACATGCTTCAGAACAAGATGAACGGGAGTAAGATTTACGTTCAGGGCCTTCGTCTGTTCAAGCACTTCACTTACAAGCCGGTTTCTGTAATCGATGAATTTATGCTCCGCCCAAGCCGAATCCTGGAGCAGCTTTATGACAGAACACTTGTGCGCAAAAATCCTTTCAGAAAGCGATTTTCCGGAACTGCCCTCAATGAAGTTTTTTTCTTCGCGGAAAAATTCAAAGTTCCTGAGGTAGTCGAAAATGTAGAAATATTTTTTTCCGATGTATGAACCGGTTTCATCAGTGCAGACAAGATTCGGAGCCAAACGAGTTCCGCGTCCGTTCATCTGCCAGAACTTGATTTTGCTTCGGATTTTTTTATAGAAAACAAGGTTTACGACTTCCGGTATATCTACGCCGGTATCGAGCATGTCAACGCTGACTGCAATCTGGAGCTGGGAATCCGTCTTTTTGAATTCCTTTATCGTTGACTTCACCTTTGAATCATCGCATACAATCCGTTGGCACATTTTTCCCTTGTACTCAGGCCAATATTTATCGAAGGTATCAACTATATGCTGGGCGTGATTTTTGTTGTAGGCGAATATGATTGTCTTTCCAAGCTTGTCGCCGCCCGTTCTGATTCCCTTCATCATCAAATCTTCAAGGACCTGGCGCGTGGTGTCTTCGTTGAAAACATAATCGTTGATTGCCCCGGGAGGAACCTCTTCAAAAGGCTCTTCACTCTCCTCTTCCTGACGGCGGATTTTTTCCAAATCGGATTCGCTCAGATTTTCCCTGGTGATTCCTTCGTCAAGAAAAGTCGAAGTCTTTTCGATTGCATGGTACGGAACAAGATAATTTGCAGAAACGGCCGTCTCGTATTCATAGACATCGGTCGGAACCTCATCCTGAAGCTCAAAGAATTCAAAGGTCGATTTGTCTACGTCGCGGCGTGGAGTTGCGGTAAGACCTACAAGATACGAATCGAAATATTCAAAGATTGCGCGGTATTTTTTGAATATGGAACGGTGGGCTTCATCGACTATTATCAAATCAAAATGGGCCGGAGTGAACGTGCGGTTTCCGTCCCTGTTTTTTTCGGTGTCGATTGCATTTAAAATCGTCGGGTATGTGCTGAACACGATTCGTGCGCCCTTGTTTTCGGCCTTGTCCTTTGAATCAAGAAGATTGCATACGGTAACGTCAGGACAGTTTTCACGGAATGCGTCATAGGCCTGTTCGACAAGCTGGATTCTGTCCGCAAGAAAAAGAACGTTTGAAACGTAATGCGCCCGGCTCAACACATCCACAATGCTGATTGCGGTCCTTGTCTTTCCGGTTCCTGTTGCCATGACAAGAAGGAACTTTCTGATTTTCTTTTCCATTTCCGAACAGATTGAACGTATCGCCTTCATCTGATACGGGCGGCCAGAAATGTCCGTGTTGATTTTAATCTGTTTCAAATCCACCAGAAGACTGCGGCGGTCCATCAGTTTCTGCAAATCGTTCATTGAAAAAATCATGCTTACGGAACGGGGCGCATACTGAGTGTCATCCCAGAAGAAAGTTTCAAATCCGTTTGTATAGAAGATGAACGGGCGGCGACCGAATTTCCGTTCAAGACAGTCAGCATATAAAACGGCCTGCTGCTTACCGACGTTTGCATCCTTCGTAGTTTTCTTTGCTTCGATTACTGCAAGAGGTGAACCGTCCTTTCCAAAAAGAGCGTAATCTATGAAACCGATTTTTCCCGGAACGCCTTCCATGTCGCAGACCTTGTATTCTTCAACGACCTGAACCTGGTCAATACTCCAGCCAAGCGTCTTAAGGTCTTCGTCGATGAACATCTTACGAGTCTGGAATTCGCTCAGGTCTTCAAGCTTCAGTTCCGGTTTTGCAGACGGATTTTCCTTATTGCCCTGGATGGCCGCCAACGCTTCGGCAAGCTGCTTTTTCAATTCTTCTATCGTATTGTCCTTTGACTCAAGCTCTTCCCTGTATTTTTTTATTTCATCCTGCGACGGAGCCTTTACGGAAACTACGACCTTGTTCTTCGGAATTGCATCCTCGCAGAAAGTGCGCTGCCTGTAATCGGAACCGTATGTGTAATCAAGCCAGTTAAGGAAATTGAAAAGTGCCTTAAGCGAAAGGAGGACATATTTTTTTTCTACGGCAAAGGTATCATGAACGCCGCTGTTTCCGACCTTTATGACCATCTGCATGTCACGGCGAATGTCGGATGGAACTGCATTTATAAAGGAAGATTCGTGGACAAGAGTCTGTATGGAATCATCGTAAGGCTTGTGCAGGTCCCCGTCCACCGAGTACATCCATTTAACGGCCTGCTCCAAAGACTTGCGTGCGGCAAAAGCTGCAAAGACGGTGTTCCTGTTGTACTGAAGTTCCGCCTGAATTGCCATCTGACTGAAAGCTGAATAGTTTTTATCGTAGGTCAAGAAATCAAAGTTTGCCATGTCTTATATTATAACCCATTTCCAGACATTTTGCTATTGCAAATTTTGATTTGTCGATTTGGTGGATGAAAGAAACTCTCTAATTCGCAATAATCAGGCTCCTGCAAATTACATTTTTTTATAAGGACAGAGGATTTAGAAATGTGTTCATCAATCTGGCTTATTTCAAACTCAATTTTTTTCTTTAAAATTTCATCCAATTTTCCTAATCTCCCCTATGCTGGTCAAAAAATTAAATAATGCGCTCTGCTCATCAAAATCAACAAAGTCTATTTTTGAATCGATTTCAGAATCAAGTTTTGCATAAACTGAAAAAAACTTGGAAGGGTCAAGACCTTTTACACCAACGTCAATGTCGGAGTCTTCATTTGCGCGACCAGTAACATGGGAACCGAACAAGAAAACTTCCGAGCAGCCTTCGTTTTTGAGAATGTCAGTTATTTTGTTCAAGATAATTCCTGCTACCATATCAGCACCTTCTTGTCACATTATACAACAACACTGCAAAAAAGTCACCCGGAACAAGCGGAAAGTGGAAAATGGAAAGATGAAAGTTGCCACGCGGATTCAATTTTGCGCCTTGAAGCTTTGCTGGCAACAAACGCAAAATCAACCGAAATACTCCTGCATTAACGCTTTGTACAGAGTTTCGGCTTTTTCCAGAGATTGATGCGTCTTGGCTTTCTGTGCGTCCACGGCTTGCACGAATTGGGCGAACTTTTCTTGCAAGGCGAGAGGGGGAACGGGGATTTGAAGTTCAGATAAAATCTGTTGATTTAGATTTTGAATATTTGCTCCACGACCAGCCATTTTTTTTCTTGCATATTCAGTTTTTAAATAGCGAAGAAGAAAAATCGAATTTAGCTCATCATAATTTTTTCTAAAACGAATGCAAAATCCGCTAAATGTTGTCGGAGTTTTTGGGTAAACGATAACACTTCTTCCGACAAGTTCTTTATTTCCATTTGAACGAACAAAAACAATGTCTTCATTTTTTAAAAGATATTCGTTTGTAGGGGCTTCATTTAAACTGATTTTTGGCAAAGAATCACAATCCACGACAGAATTATCTTTGAAGTCGCTGACACCCAAACAATTAATTTCAATACCATTCTCGTCGTAATGAAAGTTCATTCCGTTTTTGCATGATCCAATGTTACCAAAACTCTCCACTTTCCATTTTCCATTATCAATTGGATTGTCTCCAAACATCTCGATAAATCGGGATTTGATGAGCGTGTCGTATTTTTCGAGCATGAGCTTGTGCTTTGCGATGAGCGCAGTGCATTTGTCCAGCTGTGCAGCAATTTGACGCTGGGTTTCGAGGGGCGGAAGCTTAAATTTTATTTCTTTATAGTCTTTAAAATAAATATGCGGAATGGTTGCACCTGTATAGAATCTTCCAAGGTTTTGGAATCTTAAAAATGAAGCAAGAAAGTTTATATCTACATCTTCATTCGGAAAAATATATTGCATTGTTCCAATGAGAGATGATTTTGCTGGATGCACAGAAATTCGTCCAACACCCGCACCATCTTTTACAATCCCGATGTAAGGTTTCTCTTGTTTGTAGAAATCAACATTTTTGATAAAACCTGCAGCTCCATAAATTGGATATTCGCCACAATTATCTGCAATTTCATTTTGGGCAATATTCGATGAGCCTTTTTCACACACATCCCCAAGTCGTACTGTTTTCCAATTATCAATTCTCAATTCCCAATTCTCCATTATCATATTCTGTCATTTCAATTTCGCTCAATAACCACTCGGTTGCTGAGCGTAGCCGAAGCACACATCGCCAAGCCGTACCGTTTTCCAAATATAATTCCTCATATAATCCTTGACACAAGAAGTTTTTCATATTACTCTATGCACGAACCACTGAAAAAGCGAATGCTTCGTAGGTGGTGTTTTTTTGTTTTAAATCCTACCTCGGATAAATCACAAGTCCGTATTCATTCGATTTTGACGCTTTCAAGTTCAATCTGTCGTAATATTTCAATGTTGCCATAACTCGCGATACAAACTGTGTGTCTATCACGTTCTGCACTCTGGCAGGCAACGTCTGACCGTTCACGACGCACTTAAAATACAAATGCACAAAGTACGAAACAAAATCGCAAATCTGGATAAAATACGATTCCGACGAGTCTTTTTCCAAAATGTCCTCTATCAGGCATTTTACAGGCTGGTTCACTGCGACAAAACTGTAATGCGACTGAATCGGGTTGTATGCCCTTATCGCACGAGCCGTTTTTCGCATTGGAGCAAGTCTTCCTTTATCGGTGATTACAATGTAATTCCAATTGCCCTCGCTGTCGTTTTCTATTCGCTGAATATTGTATGTGAGTGCTTTTTCAAGGACATTATAACTGTTGTCTGTTATTTTTGTTTTGTCGATTATGACATTCACAATTGATAAATCCATTTGTTCCGCAATACACTTTGTAAACGCGATGAGGATTTCCTGCTTCTGCTCTTTTGTCCAGCCGTAATTTCTGTAGGGATTTTTATCTGTCAAAAAAGCTTTTGTGTGCATTTCTTCTGTTGCGTGAAAACCATATTTCTCTTTGAGGAGCGCACGGAAGTTTTTCATTACATTAAAATTTCTTTGCCAGTTAGCAGTTTTTGTGTAAATACTCGTCAAAACAAAATCTTGGCTTGAACTGTTTATAAGTCCATCATCGCCTGTTTCATCAAAATATGCAATTACCGTTTCCAATTTGATTTCTCCAAGTCAATTGATTTTAACACAAAAATTGTCTATAATAAAGTTGTGAGCCGCAGTATTCCTTCTCCTGCTTTCGCAGTGCTAGGGTCTGCGGACTTCTTTTTTTTCACACACATCCCCAAGCCGTACCGTTTTCCACTCGTTTATTCTCCAAGCATGTCGTTCGCTTTGCGAACTTACCGAGTTTAACGGTCACTTCGTGCCCTTACAAACTCGCATTTAACATCTTCTCCAGTTCAATTAAGTCACTGGAAATTTCTTTCTGCAGATTCTTGATTTCGCCAATCAGCACTTTTGGAGCAGGATATTCAACCTTTTCGTAAACGACTTCCTTGTATTTGTTGATGCTCAGGTCGTAGCCGTTTTCAACAATTTCTGACTTCGGAACAAAGAAAGACTGTTCGGTGCGCTTGCGTTTTTTTTCTCCGTCCAGATTCTGATAGCGTTTGATTATGTCGGGAATGTCGTTTGCATCGACCGGCTGCCGCTTGTCATCGAGGGAATATCCGTCGGCTTTCATGTCGTAGAACCACACGTCATCCGTTCCGCCCGCCCCTGTTTTTGTGAACACGAGGATTCCGGTGCTTACTCCTGCATACGGCTTGAAAACTCCGCTCGGCATACTGATTACCGCCTGAAGCTGATGGTTTTCCACAAGTTCCTTTCTGAGCGCCTTGTGTGCGTTTGAAGAACCGAACAGAACTCCATCCGGTACGATACATGCACATCGGCCGCCTTTTTTGAGCATACGGATAAAGAGGGCAACGAACAGAAGTTCTGTCTTGGTTGTCGCACAGACATTTGTAAGGCTTTCTGCAATCGTCGATTTGTTTACGCTTCCCGTGAACGGAGGATTTGCAAGGATGACGTCAAACTGTCCTTCAATCTCGTTGTTCTTGCTCACGCTGTCCTGATATGCGATGTGAGGCTCGTGGATTGAGTGAAGAAGCAGGTTCATTGCGGAGATTTTGAGCATCGTGCTTCCTGTATCAAAACCGGTGAGGAGTCCCTTTGAATAATGCTCCCATTCCTTGTCTCCCATTTTTTTGCCGTAAGTGTCGCGGATAAACTCCGCAGAAGAAATAAGGAATCCTGCCGTACCGCATGCCGGGTCACAAATCGTATCGAGCGGCCGGGGGTGGATAAGCTGAACCATCATGTCGCGAATCTGCTTTGGCGTGCGGAACATGCCGACCTGTCCGGAAGAGTTCATTTTGCTGAGGACATATTCGTAAATATCACCGAGCATGTCGCGTGCCTGAACTTCCGGATTTTCAAAAAGTTCATCAAGCTTTGTAATTACGGCCTTGAGAGTCTGCGGACTTGGAATTGAAAAAGCGGCATCCTTCATGTAGCGGGCGAATGCGCTTTCTTCGTTTGCATTGATTTTTTTGATGAACGGAAAAATCTCCTTGTCCATCAATGCAAAAAGCTCATTCTCCTCAAAGGTCTTGAAAATGTGCCAGCGGTAATTCTGTTTGTTTTTCGGGAAGATGTGCTCTTTCTTTTCTCCCGACATCTTTTCATACTGCTCGGTTTCGTTTTCGACCTCATCAAGAGAATGGATGAACATAAGGTATGAGAACTGCTCGATGACGGTAAGGTATTCGCTCATGCCCGCACTGAAAAAATCGTCCCAAATTGAATCTATCTTGTTTTTGATTTCACCTGTAATCATGTTTGACGCTCCTTATGTTAAATATTCCTTTCTCCATGTTTCGAAGTTATCAAACAATTCTGCGACGTTTTCTATATTGACACCATTTTCAGCATAAAAACTGAACAGCTCTTTCAATTTTTCAGGCATCAGGTTTTCATCGGAACAGTTTATAACTTCCTTTGTTTTTAAAATTACTTTTGATTTTACACCTTCGTCCAAATCATCCTCAGAAACAGATTCAAGGCTTTCAAGAGCGTTATTTAAAATTTCTATGACACGGCAAAAATATGCACACTTATGGTCAAAAAAATATTGCAAATCAGATAGCTGGGCTTTTGCGTTATATCTATTGCAGGAAGCGATATTATCCAGATGCCTATGCAAATCCTGGATTAAATCGTGGTTAAAAAGTTTCCTGTTTTCATTAATGCAATCCGTTATAATTTCTGACACCCCAGATTTCATTTCATCGAGTTCCCGCTCAGATGCCTTTTCCGCAGCAAAATCGGCGTAAAGAAATCCGGCACCCGAACCAAACTTATCAGAAATTGTCCATGCCGAAACCGCATCTAGAATACCGCGAAACAATCCCATTGAAGTCCTCCATACGTCCTAAAATGATTTTGAAAATGAGTTTTCAGAATCGGCCTTGATTTATTTTATCACAGCATTCGGGTAGCGTCAAAAGTTGGTCGGTAAAACATCTGACCTGCCGTATCGCTTTTTGACTCCCTTCACCATCCCTGCATCAGGAAATCCTTTATATGCACTATCTTTATTCCGTCTTCGTTTCCGCAAACAGAAGAATCCATCGTTACATGGAACGCTGCTGGCTTTTGAAAAAATCGAAAATAGTTTTTGCACTGATTTTTTTTACAACTTGCAAGCGAAATATTCTTGTTTCATCACTCATATTTACGGATTCAACTGAAAAACTGTTTGAAAAATCTTCATGACGGTATGCCTCGTCCATGTACAGGTCCCGGAAAATGCAGCGGGATAAATCCTATCAGTCGATTACGATGATTTCCCAGGTGCCATCGGTTTTCTTCACCCTGTACGTTCCTCCGAAATCACCAGAAATCAGGTAGTCGTCTGCACCGAGTTCAAGTATTGCGCTCGGATGCCATGTCCAGTGATGTACGTTTCCACCCTTCAAGGGAATCTGCTGCTTTGCATTTCGGAACCGGACTATGGCGCAGAGCTTATTTCCCGTCAGCCTGTAAAGACCGTCATGCCCCGCAATCAAAACGGAGCCGTCGGATGATGCTGTCAGGGCAGAAGAGTCGATGTACTGGGAACCATATCCCTTAATCTCGCTTTCATAAATCAAGAATTCCATGGAACCGTTTTTCAGAATGCGGATCAGGGACTTTGTAGAATAACCTTCCCCTGCCGTCACGTAAAGGTTTCCGTTTCCATCGGCTGAATATGAAAAATTGTTTTCCCACCTTGGACCGTATGGACCGACAAGTCCTGTTTTGGCATGGAAGCTTTCAATCCTTGAACTTTTCAAATCGACAAGCCAAAGCGACTTACAGTTTCCGCCCACGCCCTCATCCCTGATGTA
The DNA here is from genome assembly GCA_902783155.1 of uncultured Spirochaetaceae bacterium. GTDB lineage: Bacteria > Spirochaetota > Spirochaetia > Treponematales > Treponemataceae > Treponema_D. The sequence goes on along the minus strand of CACZPR010000058.1, from coordinate 20,969 downwards.
AAGCACTCCGTCAATCACCTGCGGAGGAACGACTGACTTCGGAATGTCTTCTTCCGACGTAAAGATGATTTTCCACTTTGATGAGCTAAGCCTGTAAACGGTCCTTGAATATACGGCAATCAAATCGCCCGAACAGATTCCAAGCACGGGGTTTTCTTCTTCGGACGGAAGACCGACGGTTTTAGATTTTCCACGTTTAAGGGAAACAAGCTTTCCCGCTCCGTTTTTCTTTCCGTAAATCCAAAGCACGTCACCAATCTGAACGGAAGACAGGATTTCATCAAGTTCAGGACATTCAATCGGCCTGATTTCGTTGGTGTCCAAATCGATAAGGTACGGAACGGATCCGTAGATGTCGCGCCAGTTTTTGTTTCCAAGCCATTTTCTTACGGAAACGTACACCCCGTCGTCCGTCCTGCACAGATACCTTGCATCGTACCTGCTTTCGCCTTCTTCAGTCCTGCGCGGAATGTTCAGAACAGGGACGTCGGCTGATTCAACCTCAAGGTCCGCCATGCCGTTCCTGATGAATTCATTTGCACGCCTGTACCTTTCCTTTTCGTATCTGTCTTTCGCCTCGACGCTTTCCCAATATTCGGCGTATTTTTTCACCTTGCCCGCCAGGTCGTATTCAACTCCGTGCCGCCTGCACCAGAACGACTCGAGAATCACGGATGACATGTCGTCCGGGTGTCGCATCCCAAGCCCGACCAGATAATCGTGCAGTTCCGAATCAGCTTTCCACAGCCCGAATTCGTTCCTGATGTACATGCCGAGCGAAAAGTGATATTCGTCCATGTCGTCCATGCTTTTCAGGGAATCGATTTCCTTGAGGGTCTCTGCATCGAGTTCCTTTTCCAGTCTGGAATGGGCATCATCCAATGGAGTCGTCGCCTGGGAAAATGCATGTTGAACGGAAAAAAGTATAATGAACAGAATCAGCGTTTTTTTCATATCCTTTACCTCGCCTTTTCAATTTAAATGCCGCTGCCATGCAAACGGTTACAGACTCCCCTTCACCAGAGCCTTTCGCATTCGGATTATTCAGTGTTTCCTTAGCTGGAACAGGTTCGAGTCCTGTCCAAATACTTTAAAATAAAAAAATCCCTCGTGATTCAGAGGGATTCTACTTATAGCGGGGGCAGGACTCGAACCTGCGGCCTCCGGGTTATGAGCCCGACGAGCTTCCAACTGCTCTACCCCGCGTCGTAATTTCTAACAGTGTAACAGTTTTGAAAAAAGAGGTCAAGCAAAAAACGTGATAATTATATAGAAAATTTTTGAAAAAAAACATAAATTTAAATCAATCTTAAAAGATACTAATTGACTGTTTTTTTATTATTTTTGTCCTTTTATTTTTAACAAACTGTGTTATAATTTTTTTAAGGTCCTTCGTTAAATCCTGCGGACAAAAAGGATGGCTACTGATTTATGGAAAGAAAAACAGGTATAGCGGTTCCACTGGGGGCTATCCGTTCAAAAAAATGCCCCGCCGTCGGTGATTTTCCGGCGCTGAAAGAGTTTGCGGACTTCTGCAAAAAAAGTGGCGTGGAAGTCATTCAGCTTCTGCCGGTCAACGACACAGGCACACAGTCATCGCCATATTCGGCCCTGTCCGCATACGCACTGCATCCAATCTACATACGCATAGAGGAGCTGCCGGAATTCGAGGACGCAAAAAAATACTGCCGACCATTTTCTGCCGCGTACAAAGAGTTTTTAAAGACCAATGCTCCCGGTGGACACTACAGCTACGAAAAAGTCTGCAACGAAAAAATCGAGCTGCTGCACCTGCTCTACTCGCACATGGTCAAGAAGGTGGACAAGCAGACCGGACACGGGAAAAACACTGTGAACGTTGTGTCTGCATCGGACCCGGTATCCATAGCGTCGAAGTTCCAAATCCAGATGAAGGAATTTATAGAAGACAATCCGTGGGTAATCTACTACGCCGTTTTCAAGGATTTGAAGGACTCCTACTCCCAGGCCTCATGGAAGGAATGGGACGACGACAAAAAGAACATGAGCCGCCACCAGATAGAGCTTCGGTGGAGCAACAGGGCGTTGAGGACCAGCCACAATTTCTTCATCTGGTGCCAGGTGAGGGCGCACGAACAGTTCCTTGAAGCCGCAAACTATGTCAGGGAGCAGGGAATCATCCTAAAGGGCGACATACCGATTCTAATCAACGAGGACAGCGTTGACTGCTGGGCATGGCCGGAGCTTTTCGACCACAAATCCAGAGTTGGTTCACCACCGGATGGAGGAAGTCCCACAGGCCAGAGATGGGGTTTCCCTGTCTACAAATGGAGCGCGATGCAGGAAAACAATTTCTCGTGGTGGAAGGACAGGCTGGTTTGCGCCGGAAGATATTTTTCCGCATTCCGTCTGGACCACGTGATTGGATTTTTCCGCATGTGGATTTATCCCGAAAAGGAGACCACCGCAGCACTTGGGTACCCGAACTACTACTCCACCATGGAAAAGGAGATTCTGGAGGACCAGGGATTTTCAAAGGACAGGCTTGAGTGGCTTTCAAAACCGCACATTCCGACAAGCCTAATCAGCGATGTCACAGGCTCAAAGGAGATTGCCGAATCAGCTCTTGAAAAAATCTGCTACAGGATTGGGAGCGAGGACCTCTGGAAATTCAAGGAGGACATAACCAGCGACTCCATGATTTATTCAACCAGATTCTGCGAGGACGACTTTCTTGACCAGAAGATTGCGGAAGTGTTTGCCGAAAAATGGCTGGACCGCACCCTGCTGGAGATTGAGGAAGGCCAGTATGTTCCCGTCTGGAAATACAGGGACACGACCGCATGGAAAAGTCTGGACGAGAACGAAAGAAAAATTCTGGAGGACGAGTTCTCTTCGCTTGATGAAAAGAATGTGGAAATCTGGCTCGCCAACGGAAAAAACACTTTAAGCTCCATACTTTCCGCAACAAAGATGCAGCCATGCGGTGAGGACCTTGGACCACAGATTCCCGGTATGCGAAAAGTCCTTGTGTCGCTGAACGTCGCACTGCTGAGGGTCCTGCGCTGGACAAGGGAATGGGAAAAGGAAGGCTCGCCCTACGAAAGTTTCTCATCATATCCACCGCTGTGCGTCTCATGTGTTTCGGTGCATGACAGCTCCACGTCGCGGCAATGGTGGAACGAGGAAAAGGAATCGGTCTATGGATTTTTTGATGCCGCATACAAAAACGGATGTCCCACGACAATTTCCCCGCACGAGGATTTTTCACCGGCTGCGGCAAGATTTGTTCTGGAAAGTTCCGCACAGACTTCGGCGGCATGGTTCATAAATCCATTGCAGGACTACCTGTATCTGGACAAAAAATTCTATTGCGAAAATCTGTACGACGAAAGAATCAACATACCGGGAACGGTCAACGAAAACAACTGGACATACAGGATGCCGGCCCCGGTGGAGGAGCTTATGGAAAACACAGAGCTTCTCGCAAAAATCAATTCGGTATGCGAAATCCACAAAAAATTTACGGAATATAAATCGGAAAAAAATATGGAGGAAGGGAAATGAAAATTTCTTACAACGAGTTTCACATAAGCAAAAAGGTCAGGGACCTATGCAAGTTTGACAGCACTCTCTACAGTTCAAGCGGAAACGCAATCTTCGCAAATTTCAAGGCGGTGCAGGATTTCCAGATAAAACTGAATGCACTTTTTAGGGAACGTGGGGAAAATGACAAGCAGGTCTCCGCCGGCAACCTCAACGCAATGGGATTGATTGACGAAATCTTCCATTATGTGTGCATGCTTTTCCGTCGAGACAAGGCCCCGAAATGTTTCACCAACCTTCTTTCCGATTTGGACACATATTTTGGCAAACAGGAGATTGACCGTCTTCTGCTGCAGTTCATGGAGATTTTCCCACCGGTCGCGGTCTACCAGAAAAAATTGACCAACGAGGACTATCTTTTCCAGTCGGCCTATGAAAAGGCAACAAACCAGCAGAGAAGCAACAGGGAGCAGGTCCTTGAGGAAATGATTATGCTCCACCTTGCAAACGAAAACCCTGCCTTCCATCCGTTCCAGATTCTTTTCGATGACACCGTGCTTTCGACAAATCCAAACTACATGAAAGTCTGGAACCAGATCAAGGCATTCTTTATGACACAGCCGGTCTTTGGTCCGAAAAACAACAACCTGATTGCGATGTTCAAGGAACCGGTGATTGCCTCCCCCACTTCTCTCAAAGGTCAGCTCGACTATATCCGCACATACTGGGCAGATTTGCTCGGTGAATGGCTCAAGCGTCTTCTTGAAGGAATCGACACAATCAGTGAGGAAGAAAAAGCCGCATGGGTTCCTACAAACGGCGGCGAAGTGAGCATGGACGCATATTCCTACGAAAACCTGATGAAGGAGTACGAAAGATTCAGTCCCGACCGCGAATGGATGCCGAAAGTCGTTTTGATGGCGAAGACTGTTTTGGTCTGGCTCTACCAGCTTTCAAAAAAATACAAGCGCGAAATCACAAGGCTCGACCAGATTCCAGACGAGGAGCTTGACAATCTCCGCGACGAAGGATTTACAGGGCTCTGGCTGATTGGTCTTTGGGAACGCTCCTACGCAAGCCGCAGAATCAAGCAGATTAACGGAAACCCCGAGGCCGCCGCATCAGCATATTCACTCTACGACTACGAGATTGCAGGAAACCTTGGTGGATGGGACGCGCTCGCAAATCTTCGCAGCCGCTGTTGGGCAAGGGGAATCAGGCTCGCTTCAGACATGGTTCCGAACCACACGGGCATGGACGGAAAATGGGTAATCGAACACCCGGATCTGTTCATCACAACAAAGGAATGTCCTTTCCCGCAGTATTCGTTCAACGGAGAAAACCTGAGCCAGGACGGTCGTGTTTCTCTTTACTTGGAAGACCACTACTACAGCAAAAGCGACTGTGCCGTTTGTTTCAAGCGAGTGGACAACTACACCGGCGACGTTACGTACATCTACCACGGAAACGACGGAACAGGAATGCCATGGAACGACACCGCGCAGATTGACTTTTTGAATCCGAACGCACGTGAAGCGGTCATGCAGCAGATTATGAAGGTCGCCGCAAACTTCCCGATTATCCGTTTTGATGCCGCCATGGTTCTTGCCAAAAAACACATCCGCCGTCTTTGGTATCCGGAGCCGGGTCATGGAGGAGACATAGCCACACGCAGCCGCTACTCAATGTCAACCCAGCAGTTCGAGGACGCAATCCCCAATGAATTCTGGCGTGAAGTCGTTGACCGATGCGCACAACAGATGCCGGACACGCTTTTGCTCGCCGAAGCATTCTGGATGATGGAAGGATATTTCACCCGCACGCTCGGAATGCACCGCGTATACAACTCAGCCTTTATGAACATGCTCAAAAAGGAGGAGAACCAGAAATACCGCGACACAGTAAAGAACACAATCAAATTCGACCCGCAGGTTTTGAAGCGTTTCGTGAATTTTATGAACAACCCGGACGAAGAGACTGCCGTTGCACAGTTCGGAAAGGGAGACAAATATTTTGGTGTCTGTACCCTGATGGTGACTATGCCTGGACTTCCGATGTTCGGTCACGGACAGATTGAAGGATTTGAAGAAAAATACGGCATGGAATACACAAGGGCGTACCGCGACGAAACTCCGGACCAGTATCTTGTTGACCGCCACTGCCACGACATCTTCCCGCTCATGCACAAACGCTACCTTTTCTCCGGCGTTGAGAATTTCCTTTTCTACGACGTGTGGAACCAGGGCAGCGTGAACGAAAACATTTTCGCATACTCGAACAGCGCGGGCAACGAAAGGTCAATCGTTTTCTACAACAACAAATACGAGCGTGCGTCCGGATGGATCCGCCAGTCATGTGAGTATGCAGTAAAGACTGGTTCCGGTGAGGGCGACGTAAAGATGATGAGCCGTTCGCTTTCAGATGGCATGGGTCTTACAAAGGGAAAAGACAATTTTATGATTTTCCGCGAGCATAAGTCAGGTCTTTGGTATGTAAGGTCCAGCGACGACATAATCGAAAACGGAATGTTTGTTGCGCTCAACGGATTCGAGTACCAGGTCTATCTTGACGTGCATCAGGTGACGGACGGCGCGGAAGGAAAGTACGCAAAGCTCAACGAACTTTTGAACGGAGCAGGAAGTCCAGACCTTGAGGTGACATGGCAGGAATACAGGTACAAGGAACTCTACGCCGCTCTTGAAAAATTTGCGACAGCCGAAGTGATTGCCGACCTGAAAAATCTTTTGACCCCGGTTGCAGTCCTCAAGGCAAACAACATTGCACAGCCAAAGCTTGACGACATCTTCCAGAAAGTGAAAAAGGATGCCCTCGCATACTACGAGCTGGAGGCACAGTTTGCCAGTGAGGCCATGGACCTTGCGAAAGCCACAAAGGAAACAGGCAAGTCTTCCGCAAATTCAAAGGAAACAAGGGTCAGCAAAAAATCTGCGGAGGCGAATCCACAGAAACGCTACCTCGCATTCTGCCACCAGGTTGAGTATCTTTCATCGGCAATGGCGGCGGCACAGGGGATTTCCGCGGACACAGCGGAGGCTTCGGGAGGAACACACTACAGGCTCTCATCATCCGTCCTAAAATCGGCGCAGGAGAATCTGATTTACGATGGACTCATCACACAAAAGAATGCCGCTGAAATACTCTGCACCTTCGCAATGATTTCAAGCGCGGGAAAAGAGAACTGCATCAAGTGGGGCTACGACAGAAAACTTGCCCAGATTCTTGAGAAAACAGGAATCAGGGACTACGGAATCCGTGAAACATACCGTGGACTCTTCCAGATGATGAAAATCCGCGACCTGAATTTTGGTGCGACAGGATTCACAAAATCAACGGAGGAGGCGGCAAGGATTCTTGTCGAAGGTCCAGACTCATATCTTCTGACCGGGGCAAACGAGTTCAACGGTGTGCGCTGGTTCAACAAGGAAAAGATGGACAACACACTCTGGTATGCGTTCGCCGCAATCACGATGTACAGTCCACGAAACCAGAAGGAGCAGGTCCACAGGCTGTACAGGACTTTGGTGGCGGCAAGGGATGGCTCCGAATACAGGTGCGACAAATTCCTTGAGGCATTGATTCCGGAAAAACGGCCAATAGCAAAAAAAGATACGGCAAAGAAAAGCGCGTCCAAAAAATCCACCGAAAAAACGGAAGCAAAAAAGGACTAGCGGATTCTGAAAATCCATAAAAAACGGACCCCCGAATTCAAAACGGATTCGGGGGATTTTTTATAAAACAATTGAAAAATCAATCAAAAAAATCAATTGAATTTTAAATCATGTTCGGAAGATTTATTTTCTTTTTCTTCACGAAAAGATATTTGAACGGGTGTATGTCCAGAGCGTTGGGACTCCATCCACCGATACAGTCCGTGTCGATTATGTTCAGACTGACCTGGTGGTAGATTGGAATCAGCACGGCATCGGACAAAAGTTTTTCTTCCGCCTGTCCCAGAATCTTGTAACGCTCGGAAACATCAAGGGTTGTCGCGGCCTTGTTCAGAAGTCCATCGAAAACAGAATTGCTGTAGCGGGAATGGTTCAAGGTAGAGCCACCGCGGAACAGCTCCAGAAATGCCATCGGGTCGGCGTAGTCTCCAATCCATGAATAATAGAACAAATCTGCGTTCCATGTGTCGATTGAGGACATATACTGCATGGCATCCTTTGTCTGGACAACCAGCTTCACACCGAGCGGCTTCCATGCGTTTCTCAAAAGCTCCGCAAAATCCTGCATGTACGAACTTTCGTTCAGGGCAAGCACAAGCGGAATCTGCATGTCAAGCGGGATGCCATATTTTTTACGTGCCTCGTTCATCAGAACAACAGCATCCTCAATATCATAGTCGTCAAGCCCAGGAATGTTCGGATAGCCTGACAGCGGATAGACAAGAGTTGTGGCGGGACTTATGTAGCCATCACGCAGCTTGTCGTATGGGATTGCCTCCAGAAGCGCGCGGCGGAATTCCGGCTTGTTCCATGGCTTGTTCTTTATCTTGAAAAACAGGAAGAAAGTTCCAAACTCGGGACCATAATAAACAGCGTCACTGTCGATTATCTTTTCCACATCCATGCTGGACGCAACCCAGTCAACGTCCCCGGTATTGAAAAGCGCGGTATTTTCGTCCTCGTCCTCGCTCCTTATGATTTTGATTCCCGGGATGGAAACCGAATCCTTGTCCCAGTAGTTCTCGTTTTTCACAAGGTTCAGACAGCCGTCCTTGATTGACTCAACAACGAAGGGTCCGGAGTAGACGTTCTCCTTTTTGCTCACAATCGCGAAGGCATGGTGGCAAAGCATACGCGGAAACTGGGATGCCGGCTGATTCAGATGGACAACCAGGGTATTGTCTCCACGCACCGTAATCCTGACACCATCGGCACTGCCCTTTCCGGTCCTGTACTCAGCGGCTCCCGAAATACAGTCCAGCATTGAAGCGAAAGAGGCATCGGGATTTGAAAGAAGAGAAAGCCAAGAATCCTTGACGGTCTGGGCGGTGATTGGGTCCCCGTTACTGAACTTTGCGCCCTTCCTGATTGTAAAAGTCCACCGCTTTTGGTCCCGCGAAAGTTTTACATCCGTGCACAGAGCGTACTCGGGTTCAAGATTAACGGGGTTGTATGAAAAAAGCCCCTCGAAAAGTCCCGTCAGAACCTGAGCCTCGGTTGTATAGCTCGCGGTCTGGGGATTCAGGTCGTAGTCATAATCCGCTTCGGCAATGACCACGGTTCTCTGTCCTTCCCTTGGCTTGGTCTCCACATTGTCCGCTTTCTCCGCATCATCGGTCCACGCGGAAAAACATGGGACAAGCAAAAGTGTCAGGGCAAGAATTTTTTTTGTCAATCTCATTTGGCAATTCCCAGCTTCTTCATCTGCTCGTTTTCTTCAATCAGGGCTATACATTCAGCCTTGGACTGATTGATTTTGACCATTATGCTCTTCACGAACGAAAGCTCCGGCTTGATTCCCTTAATCTTTGAGCGTTCAAGCTGAGAGACATTGGCCTTGAAGTAGTCGTCCAGAGCCGAAAGCACCTGCATGAGCCTTGTGTTCTCGGCGGTCTGCTTGTTCAGGAAGTCCAGAATCTTGTCGTTGGTCTGCGCGGAGATTTTTCCAAACACGCCGCTCTGTGGGGAGACAATTGCGGAATAATATTTTGCACGCTTCACAAGGTTGTTGAAGAATTCGGTATAGTTCAGCCTCTCCTTTTTGCTCTGCTGTGTCGCCGAATCCGTAATCACAATATTGTACTCCACCTCCGGCTCCGCCAGATTGAAGAGTTTGCGCCAAAAACGGATGAACTTCATCATGCCGGTATTTTTCTGCGCCTGGAGGATTGAATTGTTGTTCGCAAGTTTTTCCACGACAACCTGGTACTGCTCGCCCGAAGTTCCAAGCAGGCGGACAATCTCCATTATGACCTCGTGGGTGTCAACGGTCTTTTTCTCCTTCTCCTTCTTAGGTGCGGCAACAATCTTGAATTTCGCAAGCTCCTGCTCCTGAAGCACACTCCTGGAGTCAGAAGTCTCCTCCTCGATGATTTCGTGGACAAGCTCAGCGTTGAACGAATGTTTCGGCATGTTGCCCGGATAAAGCCTCTTGATTTCAGCGAGCATTGGAGCTTCGGCGGTAGTCTTGGACCAGTCAAAGTCTTCCCTCGCAAGAATGGAGCTTCGGACAGCCGCCTTGTACGCAGATTTCTGGAAATCAGCAAGCTCCCTCAGTCCGTTGTTTATAAAGTTGATTGCCTCGACAGTCTTGTTCATGCTGTCGTTTATCATCGCAATCTGTATTGGCTGCGCTCCGTTCCTTGCCGCATTGATACAGAACGCCATCGACCGTGTGTTGATTTTTGGAGAGTTCGGAGAAAGGTTGGTCCATCCGAATGTCGCGTTCAAATCGAGCAGCCTCTTTATTTTGTCCATGGTCAGCTGGTCCACCGTGAACTTCATGTAGTTGCAGATAAAGTCCACCATGCTCTGGTAGTCGGAAAACCTTATTCCAAGCACGTTCGCCCTTTCATTTTCATTGAACGAAGTGTCCTCCGGGCTTACTATCTGAGAAATCTTTTTATCCTTCTTGTACGGATCTGGATTTATCAACGATTTCTTGACCAAAGCATCAAACAGATTGTTCACGCAGACCAGATGGAGCCTATAATTGTCCTGTATTTTTGGAAGCTGGACCGTATTGTACCAATTCTTCTTTTCTTCAAAAGCCGCTAAATATTTAGCATTAAAGCTGCTGTCACCCATAATTCCTGCCCCATTTTAAATATGCCCTATTTTATCAGAAAACCAACAAAATACGCAAGTTTCCATAGGGCTTCTTTAGCATTTTCGGTAAATTTTTGATGGACTCTTAGAAAAAAACAGGGACCGCCCGAAACAAAAAAAACCGGACAGTCCCGCATAAAAGTTTTCCCAAAAATTGTCCCTCTACATCCTGGAGACTTTTTCCAGACGTGCGAGAGCCTTTGCGTCAGCCTCCTCGGCAGCCTTCCGAAGTTTTTCCGTCACCGTGCTGATATTGTTTACCATATACACCGGCTGCAAAGTAGCGTCAAGGCAGTCCCTCCAGAGAGAACTTTCCGGATCAACCGTATTGCGCTTCAGTGTCGCCATTGTGATTGGGATGTGCACGTACTTGTCATGCACCAGACCGATTACAATCTTTGTCTTTCCGGCCATGGCAGCGTGGACCGCATTATTTCCAAGCCTCTCGCAGTAGATTGAGTCGTTCGCAGTTGTCACCGCGGCGCGCACCTCGTAGCTTGGGTCTATGTACTTCATGTTGATTGGAATGTTCTTTTCCTTGAAGTAATAGGAAATCTCGTTCTTGATGAAACTTCCAATGTCGGCGAGTTTTTTGTTTCCAGAAGCATCCGTCTGGTTGGTCGCGGCAAGCAAATCCTGTCCCGCACCCTCGGCAACAACAATGACCGCGTGTCCCCTTCTCTTAAGTCTGGCTTCAAGATGCGCAAGGAATCCGTTCGGTCCGTCCATCTCAAAAGGAACCTCCGGGATAAGACAGAAGTTTGCCTCGTGGCTTGCGATTGCGGCTGCGGTTGCAATGAATCCAGACTCGCGCCCCATAAGCTTCACAAGACCGATTCCGTTAATCTGTGACTGGGCCTCCATGTGGCATGAGTTGATTGCCCTGGTCGCCTGCTGGACCGCCGTCTCAAAACCAAATGAGCGGTCGATGAACTGGAGGTCGTTGTCAACAGTCTTGGGGATTCCAACCACGGCAATCTTGAGTCCACGACGCTCGACCTCGTTTGCAATGTCAAGCGCACCCCTCTGTGTTCCGTCGCCACCGATTATGAACATGACGTTGATGTTCAGACGCTGGATTGAATCAACAATATCCGAAGTCCTGTCCCCGCCTCCACGTGAGGTACCAAGGAAGGAGCCTCCAATCTTGTGGATGGCATCAACATTGTGGGGATTAAGCTCCACCGTGTCGTAGCCCTCCTCCTTGAAGAAACCGTTGTAGCCAAACTGTATTCCCTTGATTCTGCGGACACCGTAGCGGTTCCAAAGACACCTTACAACGGCGCGGATAACATCGTTCAGACCCGGGCAGAGACCGCCGCAGGTACAGATTCCGGCAGTGACATGCTCCGGATTGAAAAAAATCTTCTCCCTTGGACCGGCCTTCTCCATAAGGTTCGTACAGTCGTTCGCATCCGCCTTGTCGCTATCAAAAACATTGACAAGATTTCTGACATAGGACGTGTCACGGACATAGGTGGCGCGGTAGTTCCCATGGTCTCGGGAAAGCTCAATTGGTGATGGAACCGTGCATTCGCCTAAATTATCAACAGTAAAATCATATTTAATCTGACTCATACGAGAACCTCTTGTTTTGATATATGCATCCCCAGGAACTCATTTCCAATGATTTTAGAGATGCCTGCGAGCTTAAAAACGCAAAATTCATGGCTTTAAACATCGCTTTTCAATCAGCGTTTTATATGATATACGAAGAAAGCAAAAATTTCAAGGGAACAATGGAGGATTTAGCAAAAACACTCATGTCACCCACATTCCAGAGCGAGTCTTGCCGAAAGATGTCAAATCTGTTACAATAAATCTTCCATAATATATTTATACAAAAAGTCCGTAAAAATGTGTGCTTGTTATCCCGGGAGCAATTTTCCGGGCTGCGTGAAAGGGGAGATTCATCAGCCACAAGTTTTTATAGGAGATTTTGTATGGAAACCACGCTAAAAAAATCAATACCGGCGAAGCTATATGTCCTTGATGCCTGCATCTATTTTCCAAGCTGCATCTTAATCAGCGTAGTCCTATCCATGTTCGGCATGATTGGAGAGCCGGGGCAGAGCGGATTCCAGGCATTGGTCAGGGGACTCGGCATGTTCTTTTCCCCCGCCACGCTCATTTACATGGCACTGCTTGTAGTGCTGGTCACAATCACTACGCGGAGGACGTACGGAACTCTCGCATCATACGACGGAAGCGAGGAGTCGATAAAGCTCTGCAACAAAAGGGCCAACGGTCTGATTACTCTCAACGTGGCAGTCGCCGTTCTGAACGGACCTGCATTCGCGTTTTTACTGAAGCTCGCAAGCATACAGAAGCACATTCCCATGATGACAGCACCGGGCGTGTTTATGGGATTCGGTGTCAACGTCCTGCTTGCGATTACATTCTACATACTCTGGATTGAAAGCTTCGAGGCCTGGATTGCGTTCGTGCCGTTCAGGAAGGAATTCATGTCGTTCGGTCTGCTTGCAAGAAACACTCTTGTGGCACTGCTCGCATGCACGTCACTGGCCATCTGTCTTTCGGTTCCGATGATTGGGATGAGGGACATACTGATGGACAACACAAAGGCGCACATCGGAGCATTGAACGGAAAGCTCGCCTTTCTGATTATCATCTCACTTGCGCTCACGGTCTTCTCCATATTCATGCTGATGAGGGGATTTATGAAACGCCTTAGCGAAATCTCCATGTTTGCCTCGAACCTTGCGGAAAAAAACTACGGCGGAAAAACGCTGGACGTAATCAGCCGTGACGAGTTCGGGCTTCTGGTGAACCAGCTGAACGAATCCTACGACTCCACCAAGCAGCTTTTGAACCAGGTCAAGGAAAACGTGTCCACCAGCACATCCCTTGCGTCCGACCTGAACCAGAACATGGACAAAACGTCGGAATCCGTGCGGCAGATTATAACAAACCTTGGTGACGTTCAGCAGGAAATGTCCAGCCAGTCGTCCGGGGTTGAAGAGGCCAACGCTGCGACAAGGGAAATTCTCCGCAACATACAAAATCTGAACAGCAGCATTGAAAACCAGTCCGCAAGTGTGGAGGAAAGCTCCGCGGCAGTCCGGCAGATGGTGTCCAATGTCCAGAACGTGGGCCGGATACTTGAAAAAAATTCCGGTACGGTCCGCCAGCTTGAGGAAGCGTCCAACACGGGATTCAAGAAAGTTGGAACCGCCGTAAACATGTCGGACAAGGTTCTCTCGGAATCGTCGGGACTTATGGAGGCATCTTCGGTCATACAGAACATAGCAAGCCAGACAAACCTCCTTGCAATGAACGCAGCAATTGAGGCTGCACATGCCGGTGAGTCAGGACGTGGATTCGCTGTCGTTGCGGATGAAATCAGAAAGCTCGCCGAACAGAGCAACTCGCAGGGAAAAAAGATTGGCGCAAGCCTAAAGGGTCTGAACGAGATTATAAAGAGCGTCGCCGAAAGCAACAAGTCCGTGCAGGAACAGTTCAATGAGATTCTTTCGCTGACCGAGACCGTGAAGGATCAGGAGGAAATCATTCTGAACGCCATGAGGGAGCAGGAAGAGGGAAGCTCGCAGGTTCTTGATGCCATGCGCACGATAGATGAAAGCACCGCCAACGTAAAAAACAATTCCCAGGAGATGCTGTCAAGCGGAAAGCAGGTTGCATCGGAAATGGACGAGCTGAGCACAATCACGGCGAACATTGCGGGAAACATCACTCAAATCTCAAGCGGCGCAGAAGAGATAAGCGGCTCCGTAAGTTTTGTCAAAACCTCCGCGGCGCAGAACAAGGACAGCCTTTCAAAACTTTCCGGCGTAGTCGAAAACTTCAAGGTCTAGGAAAACGTTTGGAAGCGGCAAAAAAAAATCCCCCGAAGAACATACACTCCGGGGGGTACCGAATGATTCAGGAAAGTCTATTCCGTTATTTCTGTCCAGTTCACCACAGTAGGATCATAAGAGAATTCCAGTTCGGCGGCATTTTCCACCAAAGCCTTCAAATCGTCGCGTTATGAACAGCCACATATCCGTTTCCCGAAAAATAAAAATCGCTGCCTGAAGAGTATGAAGAAATATATAGAGATACTATACCGGAAGCAGACTTTGCATTCCAGCTGGAGGAGTTTTTGCTATCCAATTTCCCGGACCACTGCTGTGTGAGAGTAAGATTCGTGCCATTTACCGCATATTTGATTCAGACAGGACATACATCCATAAACAAAAAGTCTACCCCCCCCCGTATACTTTTGTCAAGTCTTTTTTTTTGAGATTTTCAAAAGATTTTAAAAAAAAAAAAAAAATTGTTCCAAGCAATTTGATATCTTAGCCCGAATATCGGCTTTCTAAAAACAGCGTAATCTGCGTACTGAAAAATGTCGGTTAACTTTACTTATTATTCATCTAATATAAATGCCAGGAGCTTTTCTTTTATGCAGGAATCAGCTGTTTATATTCAATAATTGCAACTTCCTGTCCTGAAGTGAAACAATACTCTGCACGGCTATAAATGTCTTTTGCTGTTTCTTCGTCCAGATAGTATTCACCGCAATCATCGCAAATTTGAGCCGGAACATTACGGAAAATCACAGTGGCATTACCACGTGTCAAAACTACTTGAGTAAAACCACTTTTCATTTCACCGAATTTACAAATCGGACATTTCATTTTTATCTCCTCCTTTCCGTAAAGTTATTAGCCCATTTTTGAACATCAGGTTCATATACCGTAATTACATATTCAGTATCATTTTCTGGATTATATGCAGAAACGACATGAACAGGACACTCTTCATCAAAGCCTAAAATCAATCTGCTCGGATACGGCATATCATCGGGATAGTCTTTTATCACTTTTCCATTTTCTATGACTGATTTTATAGTTTCTGGTGAAAAGCCCCGCTCCGCCATTCTTTTAAATGCATGTCCAGAAAATGAATAGTTCAAGTCAACCTCCAAACAGTTTCATTATATCACATTTTTTATCTTATCGTTTAATATTTATCTTTTTTTATAAAAAATCAGGCTTTGACTTGACCTAAAAGTTCAGCAAAGTTTAACCATACTTTTGTCGCGTCTTTTTTTGAGATTTCCAAAAAGATTTTTTATCGGCTAAAAAACTGTTCTATTATTTCCCACAATTTGACATATTTCCCCATAATGATTATATTTTAAATATGAAACTATATTCAAAGAGACATCTTATTATTTCATGCGCGATTTCCGGGGTTGCCGCGGCCTGTGTTGCCGCAGGTGTTTCGCTCGGAATTTCAGGACGCAGGGCACAGGCCACTGTTGATGAAGGGTCCACGATTGTCGCGCGGACTGACGAAGAGCTTATAACCACCGACGATACACTGCTTGAAACCAACACACCGGCTTTGACAGTCGCAACACCAACAAGCGGCTACACGCAGGACGAGGCACAGAACATAGCCGTGTACGAAAAATGCAACGAGGCGGTCGTAAACATCACCACGCAGGTTATGAGCACAAACTGGTTCTGGGAGCCTGTTCTGACATCGGGGGGTTCCGGTTCGGGGAGCATAATCGACAAGCGTGGATATGTCATCACAAATGTCCACGTAATCGACAACGCGACCAAAATCACAATCTCCCTACACGACGGAACAAGCTACGACGGAACGGTTGTCGGAAAGGATGTGGAGAGCGACATTGCGGTTTTGAAATTCACACCACCGAAGGACAAGGAACTCAAGACCATTGCGTTCGGGGACAGCGAAAATCTAAAGGTCGGGCAGAAAGTCATTGCCATTGGAAATCCGTTCGCACTCGAAAGGACAATGACCACCGGAATCATCTCAGGTCTGGGCCGTCCAATCCAGGAAAGCGAGAATGTCATTATCCGCAACATGATTCAGACAGATGCCGCAATCAATCCGGGAAACTCTGGAGGTCCATTGCTCGACAGCCAGGGACGCATGATAGGCGTGAACACGATAATCTACTCTTCAAGCGGTTCCTCAAGCGGAGTCGGATTCGCGGTTCCAGTGTCCACAGCCCGACGTGTCGTCAACGAGCTGATTCAATACGGCAAAGTCAACCGAGGCGTTATGATGGTGTCCCTTGTACAGAACTCATCATCGCTTGCACGCTACGCAGGCTACGGAATCTCCACCGGAATGATTGTGAGCAGAATCCGCTCAGGAAGTCAGGCAGAGGCGGCAGGTCTTAAGGGTGGCACAACGGCTGTCAGGTACGGAACGTTCAATGTCAAGACAATCTATCTTGGCGGAGACATAATCACGGCAATCGGCGACATACAGGTCAACACTCTCGCAGACTACTACGCGGCACTGGAGGACAAGGTTCCTGGCGACAAAGTGGATGTCACGGTCTACAGGAACAAAAAATACGAAAAATTAACGGTGCAGCTTGAATCCGAGGAAAATACATCGGGAGGTTCCTCAATCTAAAGGGTTATGAGAAAATTCCACGTTGTATCGGACTATGAACCGTCGGGGGACCAGCCGCAGGCAATACAGAAACTTGCGGAGGGTTTTCTTCGCGGCGACAAATACCAGACTTTGAAAGGTGTCACGGGGTCGGGAAAGACTTTCACCATGGCAAAAATCATCGAGGCGGTGCAGCGTCCGACCCTCATAATCAGCCACAACAAGACACTTTCCGCTCAGCTCTACCGGGAGTTCAAGACTTTTTTCCCGGAAAACGCGGTTGAATATTTCGTCTCATACTACGACTACTATCAGCCTGAAGCCTACGTTCCGGCGCGTGACCTTTATATAGAAAAGGATGCCGACATCAACAAGGAAATCGACCAGATGAAAATGGCGGCGACATACAGCCTCATGGAAAGACGGGATGTAATCGTCATAGCCACGGTGAGCTGCATCTACGGACTTGGTATGCCGGAGCTTTACAAGAGCATGAGAATCCACCTTGAAAAAGGCGAGACACCCGACCTCCACAAACTTGCGCTAGACCTTGCGGAAATCCAGTACAGCAGGAACGACATGGTTTTGGAACGCGGCACTTTCAGGATTCGCGGAGACATAATCGAAATCTACCCGCCGTACATGGAATTCGACGAGGCGTACAGGATTGAACTTGATTTTGACGAGATTGTGCGGATCAGGCGATTCAACGTAATCTCCGGGAACACCACCGAGGAGCTTGACGAAACTACAATCTACCCTGCGAAAAACTTTGTCGTCCCGCACGACGCGCTTGCAATGGCGACCGACCGCATACAGACGGAACTTGAGGAAAGACTTTCGGTGCTTCATGCCGAGAAAAAAATCCTTGAGGCAGAGAGATTGAAAACCCGCGTGACCTACGACATCGAGATGATGAAGGAGATGGGCTACTGTTCGGGAATCGAAAACTATTCGGCACCGATTGCAGGAAGAAAAACAGGTGAACCGCCCGCCACCCTGCTCCACTATTTCCCCAATGATTTTCTCTGCATGATTGATGAGGCGCATGTGACCGTTCCCCAGATTGGAGCCATGTACGAGGGAGACCGTAGCCGCAAGCAGAACCTTGTTGATTTCGGATTCCGTCTTCCAAGCGCATTGGACAACAGGCCGCTCAAAATCGATGAGTTCACAAAAAAAATGAACCAGGTGATTTACGTCACGGCAACTCCCCGACCGCAGGAAATAAAACAGTCAACGCAGGTCGTCGAACAGATAATCCGCCCGACCGGACTTCTGGATCCGATTGTCGAAGTGCGCCCGACAGAAGGACAGATGCAGGACATCTACAGGGAAGTTCAGGAACGAATCAAAAAAGGAGAACGCTCTCTGATTCTGACCCTCACAAAAAAGATGGCGGAAGATTTGGCGGACTATCTTTCAGGCCTCGACATGAAGGTAAAATACATCCACTCGGAGATTGACACATTCGAGCGCGTGGAGATTTTGAAAAGCCTGAGGAGCGGAGAAATCGACGTGCTGATTGGAATCAACCTTTTGCGAGAGGGAATCGATTTGCCCGAAGTCTCTTTCATCGCACTCCTTGATGCCGACAAGATTGGATTTTTAAGAAGCACCACTTCGCTGATTCAGATAATCGGACGCGCGGCAAGAAACGCAGAAGGAAAAGTCGTCATGTATGCAGACCGCATGAGCGACGCAATGAAGGAAGCAATCACCGAAACACAGAGACGGCGTTCAATCCAGGAAGCATACAACAAGGAACACGGAATCACCCCGAAGACAATCAAAAAAGCCGTGGAGGACATCCTTGAACACCAGAGCGTAGACGCACAGGAAAATGCCGCAACATCGCTTGAAATCCTCAAAAAGGCAAGCAACCTCTTTGTACCGGCCCAAAGGAAAAAAGTCATTGCCGCTCTCAAAAAAGAAATGGAGGACTGCGCCGAACGCCTTGATTACGAACAGGCCGCCGCCTACCGAGACCAAATCCGCGAGATTGAAGCGACCTACGGGAAGTCGGGAAAGTGAGAGGGGTAAGACACCGACGACAATATTTCGTATGAATTCTATGTAAAATTGTGGTATAGTATTCGTATTGGAGGCATGTGCATGAGTTATGAATCAATCGAACAGGCAACAGCAACTTTGACAAGACTAGAACAGCTCAAACTTCTTACATACCTCGCAAACCTGCTGAAAGAAAGCGAGGAGCGGGATGAAAAAACCGAAAAAAAAGATTTTTCAACTTCATATCATGAAGGCTTTTTCGATTTGTTTGGAAGCGACCCGGATTTTGATTTGGAAGAGCCTGACAATAGTTGTGACTGCCTTGATGAAGAGGTGAATTTTGAATGATGTACTTCATTGATACAAATGTCGTGATTGACGCAATCAGAAGCAAAAACTCGCAGAATATCGCAAATCATTTCAAGAACAAGACTTTTACCGATATAAAAGTTTCATCGATTGTTGTTGCGGAATTAGAATACGGCGCACAGCACAGTTCGGATTATGAAAAGCGAAAAACTCAGTACAAAAGTTTTATTCAGGATTTTGAGATTATCCCTTTTACAGAAAAAGATGCCGAGATTTATGGAAAGATAAAAGAACAGCTCGCCATCGAAGGAAATTTAATAGGGTCTAACGATATGCTTATTGCCTCAATTGCACTTTCTCATAATGCTACAATCGTAACGCATAACGTCCGAGAGTTTTCTCGTGTCAGAGGATTGAAAGTCGAAGACTGGACAATATAGGGCATCTCGAAAAACTGGAATTTTCCGAGATGTCGTAAAATCAATTAATTTTCAAGGCACAAAGCGGGCACGACACCCATAACACAGATGCTCGCTTCACCACCGATACCGGCATAGCCATATTCGCCAACAGTGCATACCATGTTACTATCATAGCGAGTATCGTAGCGAGGCGAGCGAAGCCACCAACAACCGCCGCAGCCAGCGGCTGTACTCTGCCATGCGCCGCTTGCCTTGGCAAAGTCAGTCGTCATGCGGATTCTTGAGTCTCCGACTTTGGGCAAATTATAAACCGTGAATCCGTAGACTTCTGTCGTTACTTCCTGCTCACTCAGAAGGAAAATCTTGTCGCCCGTGTTCTCACAGGCATACTTATTTTCTCCTCTGTTGAACTTTTCCGGGTTGGCATCCGGTTTCGTGCTTCTCGCACTGTTGTCAACAACTGTTCTCGCAATCTGGTTCTGAACTGAATCAGCTGTGAATGCTGTGCTAAGAAACGTTCCGTTCAGCCATTCACGGATTTCTGAGTTCTTGTAATTATTTGAGCTTGCCGCATACCTGTGGGCCGAAAGAATGTTTTCCGCCAACAGGAGCTTCTTTCCGTTGTAGTCATCAGTAAGTACACGCCACTTTATAGGTTCCACCTTGTAATACTTGTTGGAAAGTTTCGCATACCAAGCACCATCGCTTCCCTTGTAATATGTAAAGGAACCCATTGACACGCTCTTGTTTTCGTCCACGGTGACAGAATCAGCCTTTATTGTCTGCGGCCAGTCTCCGAAGAGAACATAAGTCCAACTTGTTCCTGTCGTTCCATTCGTTCCTCCAGGGAGAACCTTGTATGCGGTACTTTTGAATCCCCCTGTATTACATCCTGTAAAAATCAATGTAAGTGCAAGGGCTGAAAATAAAGCAAGAAGTTTTACATTTTTCATCATATCCTCCTAAAAATTTTGATTACAAAAAAAAAGACACGGACTCCATTCGCCGAAATCCGCGTCCTCTTATTTGAGATATATTTGTGTCAGAGAAAATATTATCGCTTAAGTAGCTGTGTAGCTGTGTAGCTGTGAGGTTATCGCATTATTGATTTTCTTTGTCAATGACATGCCTTTATTTTAACCTAAACAGCAGAAGTTTTCAACTTTTTTTGCTGATTTGGTGCGGAATTGGTGCGGAATTTGAATTTCGGGAAATATTATATAGAGCTGAATAGAACAAACGGATTTGTTCGCGGTTAACGCCGCTCACTGACTGTTGCTTTATGGTGGTTAGCCTTCGGCGGCTACGCACAAGAGACTCAACCACCGCACTCTTTTTCACACCAAACGAAACCTTCCTCATAGGCTCGTTAGAGCCGTAGCGTAGCGGCACTTTCACGCAATTCCCTATCCGTGAAAATCATTAAGGCCCTCGAGGCTTATCATGTTATAAAAACATGATATCCTAATAAAACGAAAGGAGGAACCTTAATGAG
>CACZPR010000057.1 GCA_902783155.1 uncultured Spirochaetaceae bacterium | reverse complement strand
TGGAGTCGTTTGCCGCAAGAAGGATTGCCGCGGTGTACGAAAGTTCCGAGCGTTTTAATTTTTCAATGAAATTGTACAAATTTTCAAGATTGGAATATGCGAATTCCTGGGTAAAATCAAATACAATGGTATCTATTGCAGAATCTACCCAATTTTTACTGGAGTTTGGTTCCTCTTCTGCCGATAAATAAATGATTAGGTTCTGAGGAAAACTAGTCGAGTCGGATGGGAGTAGGTCCTGCTGCTCTATTGCATACCCTTTTTCTGCAAAAAATGAGGAGATTTCTTTGCTTAGTTCAACTCCGATCATTCTGCTTTCGTCTGTAGAAGCCGTATATGCGTAGGAGAGAAAACACAAGGATAGAATAATAGGCAGTATGGTACTTTTCAACTGAGCAATTTTCATATATAATTATTGTAGAGTTTTGATGGACTCGTTGCAAGTGCTTTTGCGGCGGGCGAAGTCAAGGAGATGATTCTAGAATGTCTGCGGCAGGAAAAAAATTTTATCTTGATCTTCCGTTGAAAGTTGTGCTTACGGAGGATGGGGCTTCCCATCTTATCACCCACAAAAAGAAGCTGCTGCGTTTCCGGCTTGCAGATAATCAGGAAGAGTATGGCATCAGTATGGACCATTTCTCCCCAATGTCCCTGCAGAATATGATTCTTGTTGATTACGTGTCAAAACTTGAAATTTCCATGTCGGAATTTGTTTCGCACAGACAGGAAATCATGGACCTGTCAAAAGTCATAGTCTACTCAATCCTCTACAAGCAGTTCGACCGCGAGATTTTTGCCTCGCTCATCCAGTGTGACTGCGTTAGGCACTACAACAGAACAAATCCGGGACACCTCATTGACGAAAAGACAAAGATTCCTGACAAGCAGCTTAGAAGCACCCTCGCGCTTAAGGACAATGTAATCCAGTCAAGCCGCCAGACAATACTGGACCCGGTGTGGAAATCAATCATGGCGAACAGCGAGTATACGCCAGAGGAAAAAAACATCTACCTCCTGATGACGGAAAAATTTTTGAACCGCCTCAGCCTGATGAACTGGTACATAATCACAAAATTCTACAAGACCGATGGATTCTCCCAGATGCTTGGAGTGATTCGCAGACTTCTTTCCGGCTACATGGACAAATCCAAGGTCGCGGAGTACATTTCCGTTATGGTCATGGAGCTTGCCCTCAACAGCGAGAACACCAACATGCGCAAGGCCGCCAGAACCATGTATCAGGGCATCGACAACTGCGACTCGCTGATTTACGATCCTGACATCCGCCAGAAGATTATACAGGAGCTTGTCAGAAAGCACGAGGTCGTATTCATTTCATGGAAGATTGGAGGAGGCTCCACCGCAATCGGAAAGCAGGGAAGCCTTAACATAACACTCTACAACAAGGACGACGAGTTCCAGGAAGTAAAGGAGAACATCGAAAGCAAGATGTCCGCCGACCTGAACAAGCGGTCCCTTATTGATTTCTACCGCCAGATGCCTGAGGGACAGGAGGGAACGGATTTGGGTCTGTACTATCTTTCCTATCTGGACGATGCCTGTAAAAAGGTCAACGTCAAGTTCGAGTCCCTTGTGAACCAGTTCACTTCAAGCGACCTGACGGTTATAACACTGAAATTCAATTTCTAGCGTGGTGGCGATGGGCAGATTTCTTAGGATGGGGAGGGGGATGCGATTTTCGTTGTTCTCTTTTTTGGCTTTTGTCCCTGTCTGCCTGTCTGTCTTTTCGTCATGCAAAAATGTTGCGCTGGGAATAGAGAATATACAGAGCACCATCGTTCTGGACTACAAGGACGAGACATCCCTTCCCACAATGAGGCTTTCGGTTTTTGTGCAGACTTCCGCCGACGAGCGCAGGGTTGAAAGGGTCAGGCTTGTCCACAACCAGTCGGGCATGGAGTGGATTTGCGACAACCCGCGAAAGATTGCCGAGGACGAAAGGTCGGTATGGGCGGGCTACACCAACTTTGTTCCGGCGACAGGCTCCACATTTCCAAAAGGAATATACACATTCCATTACACTGACATGGCGGGAGATGAAAGCCAGGCCCCGTTCTCGCTGTCCTATCCAGAGGGACTTCCCACAACCACTGCGGACAAAATTGAAGAGTCGTTCCGCAACGCAGAGCAAATTGTTGGCGTGTATGACAGGGACGGAAACCTTGTTTATTTTGGACCGAGGGCTGAAAACTGGCAGCAGGATTCGGATATCAAGAACAGCTATGGACTTGCTGAAAAAATTCGTGTATGTTATAGATTCAACGGCGGTTCCGTAATCTGTATGCTTCCGCTGAAAGACCTGTGACTCCTTTTTGCTGGATTCCGGGATAAATAGACCCAAGGGGAAAAGATTGAACGATATTGCAAACATTAGTGAAAGTTTTAGCGAAGGGGACTCATCTGATGGCCAGCCACCGTCGGATGATTCTAATAACCGTCATAGGCCGGTAAAGACTTTTGTAATCCGTGCCGGTCGCATGACGGAAAACGAGAAGCGGTGCTACGCGGAGCTTGGACCTGTGTACAGTCTGCCGTTTGAGCACAAGACCCTGAACTACACGGAGATTTTCAACAACACAAATCCTGTGGTCGTTGAGATTGGATTTGGAATGGGGCAGGCGACCGCCGTGATTGCGTCCGAACACCCCGATGTAAACTATCTTGGATGCGAAGTCCACAAGCCGGGCGTGGGAAAACTGCTTGGCGAAATCAAAAGATGCTCGCTTTCAAACATCTATATAATAGAACATGACGCGCTTGAGGTTCTGGAGACGATGGTTCCCGATGATTCTGTCGAAGGCTTCCACATTTTTTTCCCGGACCCATGGCCAAAGAAAAAGCACCACAAACGAAGGCTCATGCAGCGTCCACGGACAAATCTTCTTGAACAGAAACTCACCCCGGGCGGCTACCTTTATTTTGCCACGGACATCCAGGACTACGCGGAGCAGGCACTTGAAGAGCTTTCCGCAACCGAAGGACTGAAAAACCGCTACGAAGGATTTGCCCCGCACCAGGAATGGAGGCCAAGGACAAAATTCGAGCAGAAGGGAATTGACGCAGGCCGTGAGATTTTTGAGCTTGTGTTTGAAAAGATTGAGGAATAAGACTTGTTTTATAAATCCAGTGAGTTTTCTCACTGGATTTTTTTTATTTCCGGTATTATAATCTTGCGACTCGTGATTCATTCCGACGTTCATCTATTTTATCACTGTGAGGTATTTATAAATTATGAAAACATCTACACATTTGTACCCCCCCCCAACACAGGCGCACGCATCAGTGAAATTCTTTAGGCCTGTTTTACTTTTGATTCTAAGCGCGGCAGCTCTTTTGTTTTCCTCTTGTGGAAATGGGCTTTTGGGGAGCCAGAATGATGGAATTGTAATCAGGGTTTATGATTCGGATTCATATATGGACTGCGGGATTAAAAACGCTGGCAAGGGAAGGACTGTGTTCAGGACTCCGGATGATGGAGAAAATTGTACTTATAACATAACAATCAGCTCAGGTACGGCTGAATACACAAAGACTGTGGAAGGTGGAAAAATTGTAGAGATAAGCAATCTTTTGCCCGGAAGCTACTTTATTTCATGCACTACATATAAGTCGGGCATTTTTTACAAGGGAACTGCAAATGCTGATGTATCTGCAGGAGAGACGGCGACAGTTACGCTTGTGCTTAGAAAAATGTCTTCGGGACAATTTTACAACGTCAGCTTCGTGTGTTTCGGAAACTGGAACACGAAGGTTGGACCTCAGACTGTGGAGTACGGCGGTACGGTAACAAAACCAGACGATCCGACCGAAAGCGGATATGTGTTTGTCGGCTGGTTTACTGATGAGGACTGTACAAAAGAATTTGATTTTAATACGAAGGTATATAGCTCTCTTGTTCTCTATGCAAAATGGGATAGGGATCCTCGTTTGGAGGAGGACGGCTACATTGAATTTAAAATGTCTGAATACATAGGTAAACTTAATGGAGGATCGTATGTAGAGGTATTCCGTTGCAACGAAGACTCATATACTGGTACTGATGAAGATGTGTGGGAAAGAGTCATAAGATATTCCTGGAACGGCGGCTCAACACCGGATTCCACTGTCGTTTTGAAGGATTATTATGTGGAAAAAGGAAAGTCTTATTACTATAAATTTGGATACAGCGGAAATAATAGTTATATTAATGATACGCTGGTACTGAAGACTGCCACTAACGGCTTGGGTGAAATCAAGGTTAACAAAGGTCGTGTAACTTATAATGAGGGAGAACATGCCCTTGTTTTTTCTGAATCTCCTTACTTTGAGTTAAGCATGAATGTCGGTGATGTAAGGCAAAACAATTTTTCAATCGTGTATAAAACCGAACAAGTAAATAATGGGAATAGGCTCTCTGAGTTTGACCTCGATTATCTGAAGGATGGTAATCTGTATATCAGAATGGGTGCTAACATAGAAAATATGTTGGGTCAAACTCTTAATCCGGAATATATATATTATTACACCAAAAGGGAAATTTCACAGGGATACATATACTGGTACCGTGAGCTTAAGTTTAATGAAGGAGAGTATCCTGTCATTAATGTGCCTAACACAGAAGATGAATTCCTCCACATGCCTACGAAAGATTTGCAAACCCACATTGTAGCTGAGAATGGAGATTACGATTTTATTTATGAAGTTGTAAATAACTCTGAAGATCAGTACTATGTTTCTCCTTTCGTTTGGGATCCGGATGTTTACAGTGATTACGGATTCAGGGAATCTTTGATTGCAGTAAATGAAGAAGACATTCTACTAGAACCGGGTGCCTCTCATCAGTTCAGGTATAAAATGAAAGACTTGAAACAAAGCTACGGATCTGACCGCAGAAACATAAGCATCGGATGTTATTTCCAGAAGAGTGGCACAAGTTCCCGTTCCAGTGGATGGTCCAACAGTATTAATGACTACAATACCGGTAGAAAACATACGGTTACTATTACTGCCGGAAGCAACAAAGAAAATTCATGGGAGGATTTGCCGCCTAGAAATTAAAAGTCCAAATACCGGGGTTTGCAGATTATTATTGAAAATAACAAAAACAGGCACTGCCCGGTTCCCCTAGTACTTTCTTTCCTCCATGGCGTTTAGGTCGTCCAGAACCTTGTTGAGCCTTTCCAGCTCGCGGTCGAGTGTGCGCTTGTAGTTGAGCGTTCCGGTGGAGACCCTTTCGCGCTCGTCCTCCCAGTTCTGTATGTCCGTGAGGCAGAGGAAGTTGAATTTTGAGACGCTCGCTTTTTCGGCCCAGAGCTTTGCTTCCTCCCAGTAGTAGTAGCAGGCCTCGTAGCACGATTTTGATTTCTCAAGGTTTCTCTTGTACTCTTCCTTCCATGGAGCGTCGTAGAAGTAGGCGACCTGTTTGTCGTAGATTCTTCCAAGGCGCAGGTGCTGCTCAATCAGCTTGAGGTTCACGTGCATCATAAAGAGGCATCTGTATTTTTCCCACTGGATTTCGGTCTCGATTTTTGCCATGGCGTAGTAGGGGTTTGCAAAATCTGCCTTGACCGCCTGCTCAAGCCAGTAGATGTTCTCGATGCAGTCATCCGGGAGCTGCTGGTAGTGTATGTGGTACAGCTTGTAGTAGTCCTCCTTGTACTTTGCGACATAGGAGAACGCCGGGGACGAGAAAAATATGGTCATAAATCCAGCCAAAATGATGGCGGCAATTTTTTTTGCGGACACTTTCATATCAATCGACTTATCGGCATTGCGGGGAAAGAAATTTAGCGGTCCGTTAGCCCCGAGCCGGTTCTAACCGATTTTTATCCCCATGCTCCTGATTTTTTCGTGGATTAGGCTTGCGACATCCTCTTTTGATTTTGTTGCGTCCACGCGGAGAATCTCCATTCCCTGTGATTTTTCCGGGCTTGAGTATTCCTCGACAACCTTTTCGTACTGGGCGGCGGTTTTTTTGAGGAAGTCCAGGTTCTCGTAAATCTCCCTTTGTCCTCTTCCGCCAATCCTTTCGAGCGATTTTTCCGGGCTTATGTCAAAATAGACGAGCAGTTCGGGCAGTGGGAAAAGGCTGTTCAGAATCCTTGGTACTTCGGGCCTGCACTGTATGCTCTGGTAGGCGAGGCTGGAGAAAAAATATCTGTCGCTCACAACCGTGTGCCCCATGGAACATGCCTCCGAGATTCCCGTCACAAGATGCCTGTCTCCATCGACAAGCATTTTTCCGTTCACATGCTCGTTCCTGTCGGCTGCAAAAATGTATGCGGCGGTTTCGTTTGAAACGGGGACATCTCCCTTCAGCATGGTCCTCAGAAACTTTCCGACCGGGGAGGGACTTGGTTCTGCGGTGAAAAGAAACTTTTCGGTTCCGGCGGTGTTTTTCAGTATGTCCAGCTGGGTTGAGGTTCCCGCACCGTCAATTCCCTCAAGGACAATAAAATTTCGTAGTATCATAGAAAAAACCTTTTAAATATGCGATAATTGGATATGGGAATCTCTAAAAATTGACTTTTTCGAGATGCCTGTATACATTAGCACAATGCGGGTGTAATTTCAATAAAAAGGGAGCGAGAGTCCATCGTCGGTGGGATATGAAACGCTGGGTTAGAAATTCGATTGGCATATTTATATTTCTCCTGCTGATTCTGGCGGCATTCTTGACCCTGGGGCCAATCTACCGGTCCATGAACCGTGCCATCCATCTTGTTGAGGACAAGATTCTGACTCTTGTCGAGGAGAAGACCGGCCTTGGTATTTCCTATGAAAAACTTTCTCCGTCAATCTTTTCGGGCGTGCATCTTAACGGCGTGGTGATATACGACAAGCAGAGCGGGGACGAGATTCTCAAGGTCAGGGACATTTCTTTTGCGTTCGACATAAAAAAACTTCTGAAGCTGGACATAAACAACGCATTCTCCAAGCTGGCCCTGAACGACATAGACCTTGACTGGGACATGGAAAAGTATTCCCCGATAATCGATACCCTTGTGCGTACTTTTGCCGGCGACGAGGACAAGGAGAAGCCTCCGTTCACTATGGAGACGCTCCAGAAAGTCTGGGACGGTGTTTTCAAGATTCCGTTCGCGGTTCAGCTGAAAAACATAAAGCTGAAGTACAGTGACCAGAACAACGATGTGTCCGCAAAAATCCGCATGATGGACATAAACAAGCAGCAGGACGGAAAGGCCATGGGCGTAAAGCTTGATGGAGATGTTCTGGCTGGTCTCGGATTCCTTGGCGGAAAGACTGTCGGCGAAAAATTCAGCATTGACGGAAAGCTGCTCCCGGAAATCTCTGGAAGCTCGGCGACGGTCAACTTTGGCCTTAACAAAAAGGCGGACTACTCGATAAACGACTGCGAATTTTTGCTCAGGTACAGCGACAATGTTTTTGCGGTGCAGACGACCAAGCACAGTATGCCGTATTCAATAGGCGCGATGTACGACATTGCATCCGGGGACATCAGTGCGGAACTTTCGACCGACAATCTGGATCCGTTCTCGCTTGTGAAAATGCCGGCACTCACGGGTACTCTCGCAAAGCTTAAGGGAATGAGGGTTTCCGCTGACGGTGGAATTGTTTTCAATCTGGAAACAAAGCAGTACAGGTGGAACGCGAAAGGCTCCGTGGGTCTTCCCGCAGGTCTCCTCTGGTCCTATGAGAAGGCTGTGTTCAATCTTTCTGGCAACAACAACATAATCCGCGCGTCGTCCCTCAGTGTGTACGGCGACATGGTTACGGCAACCTTCAACGGCTCAATGAATCTGAAAAACTTCATGCCGTCCGGGGAACTCAAGGTTGACCACTTCAAGATGCCCAACGGTGGAATCATAAAGGGAGACGCATATCTTGACCCGACTGGAAACGGCATAACATGCTTCATCCCTCAGCTGTATCTGGACGACCAGGACTTTACGGCGGTGCAGCTGGAACTTACTCCTGTCAAAAACGCTGTTGACTTCCGTTTCTCGGTGGACGACTATTCGCACGAGGATGCGGACCAGCCGGGAAATGTGGCCCTCGATGGAACTTTCACAATGGGAAACAAGATGTCCGTGCATACAGGAATTGCGGTGGACAGGCTTTTCCTTGATACGGTCGTTTCCGGTCTGGCGTTCTTCATGTCGGGCGAAACCAAGGACACATTCAAGAACATGGCCCCGAAATTCGCCCCCTACATTATGTCCGGTGAAGTCTTTGTCTCGATGGACATGGGCTCCGGGGACCTTACTTTCAACTGTCCGTATGTGGTTGTCGCAAATACCGAAAAGGAAAGGCAGATGCTCGTTCTGTCGTTGGACGGCTCAAAGGAGACAATCAATGTGACAAGGCTGGACCTCCTTTATGACAAGCACTCACTGTCCGCTACCGCAAACGTTGACATCAGCCCGGAGCAGCAGCAGTTGATTTTCACAACGGATTTCAGTCTGAACAACATACCCTACAGGCTTAACGGAATGTACGCATTTGGACAGTGGCTTACCTTGACCGGGGACTATGGTCTGCAGCTGGATGTGAATTTCAAGAACCCCCTGTATGGAAATTTCCAGGTGACTGAATTCCCGATTTCTCTCTACGGATTTTTGATAAACCTTTCCGCCAGAACGAATTTTACATATTCCGCCCTGGAGGGATTCAAAGTCAATCTGGAAAGTCTGACGCTGGAGGACCTGACCAAAAACAACCTTGGCTCCAAGCTGACTTTGAGCGGCATTGTTGAAAACGGAAACGTGGAGATTGACGAGATTGCCTATTCGGATTCGGTGTCGGCCATGACCGGTGGTGGAAGCGCGTACTGGAACATAGAGGACGACGGTGTTTTCTCATCGGCGAACGTCAACATATCCATGGGCAACGAGGTGACTGAAGAAAAAGTGTTCATCTCGGCAACTCTGGACAATCCCGAGGGACATGGGTTCGACACGATTTTGAGCGACTGGATTTTCACGGCTGACGTGGACATTGGCTCA
Source organism: uncultured Spirochaetaceae bacterium (assembly GCA_902783155.1). Lineage (GTDB taxonomy): Bacteria > Spirochaetota > Spirochaetia > Treponematales > Treponemataceae > Treponema_D. The sequence goes on along the minus strand of CACZPR010000057.1, from coordinate 1,650 downwards.
TTCCCCATGGCGCGCTTTATGAAAAAGCAGAACCAGGAAAACTCGTTCACCGGAAGAATCCACGCGGACGGAACCCTGGGAGACCCATTTATCTCGTTCGACCTTGCGAATCTTTCGCTCAATCTTGGTGACAAGCCCCTGAATGTGAGCGGCAAGGCAAAATTTGAGGACGGGCGCATTGACATCCCTGAGTTCAAGGCTGACTGGATGCCAATCAAATTTGACAACATAACAGGCTTCGCGGATTTGGAAATGTTTACCGGCGAACTCAAGTCCGACATCACTATAGCCACGGGAGGTTCCGACATAAAGATTCCGCTGGACCTTTCGTTTGAGGGCGAGAAGGATTCTGTTGAAAAAGGTTCCCAGACCTACTACGCGGATTTGTTCAAGCTGCCGGAGGACATAACGCTTTACCTTGACGCGGACCCAGTGAAAGTTGATTTGCTCAAAAAGGACGTTCCGCTGCACTTCATTCTGCAGAGGTCGCCCGGACTTACGATTGTCACTTCCGACGACTTCCTTGGTCTTAGCGGATACATCTATGACACTGGCGAAATGGAATTCTCAGTCGACGAGTCCAAGCCGATTCATTTCAACTTCAACGGCACCATTGACGGCGCGAACATGGATTTCCACGTGAAGAATTTTTATCTTGATTTGTCCCAGTTCGCTTTCATTTTCAATTCGGACAAATTCTCGCTCTACAATGGAATTCTTGCTGGAGACCTGGATCTTTCTGGGCTTTTCTCCGACCCGGTTTTCCATGGCGCGATGAGGATTGACGGTCTGGATGTGAACCTCCCGAGCTACATTCCGGAGCATATAACCGCAAAGAGAATAAATCTGGAGCTGGAAGGAAACAGCATTGTCGTTCCCCGGACGAATGTTGTTGTAAAATCCAACAATGTCGCGCTGGACGCTGGAATGAAGCTTGACCGATGGACTCCGAGCGAGCTTACAATCAACCTGTCTACCGGAACCAACGGGACAGTTCCTTTTGACATCGACATTCCGTTTGTCCGAGTGAAGGGTGAGGCCGGTGCGGATTTGCATCTTGCGTACACACCGGATGGACTTGATTTGACTGGAGATGTCCTCCTTCAGAATACTGAGGCAACGGTTATCGACAGTCTCTCCGATTTGACCGGCGGAAACAAAAACAAGGGCGAGTCAAAGCCAAAGACAGAAAAGCCAAAGGAGAATAATTCGTTCAGCCTGCCGATTTCTGTTGATTTGAACCTGCTTGTGGGCCAGAAGGTAAACTTTATCGTCAACCCGATTCTCCGTGGAATGTTGGCTCCTGATTCGTCGCTGCACTTTACGATGGACACCCTCAATTCGCTCTGGAGCCTGAAGGGGGATGTGGCTCTCCGTGGTGGAGAAGTAATCTACCTGAGCCGCAACTTCTATCTGACGGAGGGAAAAATCTTCCTCAATGAAAACCAGGCCAGCTTTGACCCGGAACTGACTTTGCGCGCACAGACAAGGGAAAGGGATTCTGACGGACGGAACATTACAATCACTCTGGAGGCCGTAAACCAGAAGGCTTCGGAATTCAATCCATCGCTTACTGCAAATCCTGTCAAGTCGGAAACCGAGATTATGAATCTGCTTGGACAGATTGCGACCGCCAATTCTTCATCGGTG
>CACZPR010000056.1 GCA_902783155.1 uncultured Spirochaetaceae bacterium | reverse complement strand
TTTCACACCCGCTCAGCTGCACGATTTCTGTGACATAATCGAACAGGAGTACCTTGTTGACCTTGTTTCGACCTTGCAGGAAAAAGCAGACAGATATTATTATTGATTTGCAAAAGATTCCAAGCGATTTCAAATGGGGGTGAAACTATTTTATCACCCTCAAATCTTTTTTCTGGTCGCCATCAATCCATTGGACATGGTGGCCAACTTTTATTCCCTGCGACACAAACCAACCCTGCGGCACTTCAAGCGCGTATCGGACTGAACGTGAACTTGGGACCGATGTTTCACTGAATGGTGTCATGTCCAGAATGTCGGAAATGGTTCCGGAGGCATCTATGTAGGCTATCGAAAGCGGGTGCGGTGTATTTTTCATCCAGAAGTTCAGCATCTGGTCTTTTTCAAAAACAAAAAGCATCCCTGTTCCGTCGGGGATGTTTTTTCTGTTCATAAAACCGTAGTTCCTTTCCTCTGCCTTTACAGCAAGCTCCGCCTGTACTTCAACAGAGCCGCCATCCGTGTCTATAAGCAAAGTCCTGACCGGGAGATTGTATTTTCTTTTTTCCGCGCACGAAAACAGCACCGAAACCAGAATCAGGAAAAGTGGGATAAGAAATATTTTTTTCATTTTGGCCATCAAAGTCCCTGCAGGAAGCTCTCTTTGTTCTGCTCAATCACGGTTTTGTTCACAAGAGACTTGCTCTGTAAATCATCAAAAACCTTTTTGTCGGTGTACTTGATTGTAAGCGGACGTTCAAGGGCCATTATGACAGAATCATCGGTCCACTCTGATTTTGATGGATTCAGTGAATCTGGATTTCCATATTTGTCGGTCAAGGTCTTGAAGAGTGAATAATGGTCCATCCTCTCCGCCTTCATCGTTATGGTGATTATGTAGAGCTTGTCATCGTAAAACTGGAACCAGCATCTGTCCAGATACGAATATGGGGCCGTCCTTGATGTGTCGGTCTCTATCAACGTCCTGTTGTCACCGGGGAGCAGAGAAACATCCCTTTCGCCCCTGTAGCCAAACTGTGAATCTGCCTTTAGAGCGTCCTTCACTTCATCAACGGACATGCCCAGAGAAATCTTTGAGTATCCATTTGGAAGTCCCGACTTCTGGTCCGAATTTGAGTCCTGAGAAAATGCAAAAGATGCCAGACCAAAAACACAGGTCAACAAAATCAAAATCTTTTTTCCGTAAACCATAAGTCCCCCGCCTCTATGCAAAAACCAGAGCCACTAGCGGTTTACGTTTTTGCCGTTCTGTTTTCTATAGAAGGTAGCCGTCTTTATCAGCTCGGAAACATCCTTGATTATAATCTTTCCCATATCAACCTTGAGATTCGGGTCGTTGAAGATTGCGTTGATTGCCTCCGGCTTGTCATGCGACGGAATTCCACAAAGATGCACCAAATCCTCCGGACTCAAATCCGTGACGTAAGGGAATCCGCTTCCTGTTGAAATCTTCTGTTTCTCCATCTGGAGAGCAAGCATGTCGATAACCTTGTCCCTTGGCAAAATGAGCGCGGTATTTGAAAGCTGGCGGTACATTGACCAAAGTCGGTCCGCAAGCATGGTCGTGAGTCTTGCAATCATCTGTGGCTGGGTAGAAACCATCTGGTCAAAGTTTTCCTTGTTGACAACCATGAGCTTGCACTTGCTGTGTGCGATTGCAGATGCCGAGCGTGGCTGGTCTTCAAGGAGCGCCATCTCACCGAACATGTCTCCCTTTTTGAGCAATGCCAGTGTGACTTCCTCGTTGTCAACGACCTTGGAGATTTTTACCGAACCCTCCTGGATGATGAACATGTCCCTGCCCTTCTGGTGCTCGGAAAAAATCATCGTGTCCGGCGGATACTCGCGAATCAGCTCACCCGTTGATTCAAAATAGACTGCCTTTGTGGCGTGTTTTTTCAGCATGACGAAACGCTTTTTTGCGTCCTCGATATGCGCTCCATCCTTGCACATCTTGATGTACTGGTAGTATGCGTAGATGGCTATATCAAATTTTCCTTCTTTTTCGTAATACTGTGCGACTGTGAAAAGTTCCTCTGGATTTTCCTCCGCGCTTGCCTTTTTGATTGTGAGCTTTGTAAGGCTCTCGTTCAATGTACGCATTTCCTTTGTGAACGCACGGACAATCTTCATGGCGACTGGAGTGTTCCGCATGATAAGCTCAGGGTACTGCTCCTTTTTTACCATGATTGCGGTTACTTCGGTCAGACAGATTACGTTCTCAGTCTGTGCCTGTCCTGACATACATGGGATAACGCCCACAAAGTCTCCAGGACCCAAAACAGTGGGAACGCTGCCGGGGATAGGCGTAGTATGCTGGGAAGTCACCTGTCCCTTCTGGATTATGAAAAATTTATCAATGCCAGATGTTCCTTCAACCAACATGTATGTGTTTGGTTTAAAATTTACAAATCCTAACTGAAGCACTTTTAACCTCTTTCACGCACAAGACGCTATAATTATATCGGACGAAAAATTATTTTTGTATAGAGGGGAAATCTCGAAAACCTTTAAAACTTTTTACGCCTGCACTTTGGGATTCCCGACAAAAATCACTTCCGGCTCCAAAACAAACCCGGTGTTCTCCGCTACCTCCGATTTTACGAACTTAACCAGATTCTCCACATCAGCTGCGCTGGCATTTCCCATGTTGATTATAAAATTCCCATGCCATGGAGCCACCTGCGCACCCCCCAGCTTCTTGCCCTTCAGTCCAAGCTCGTCGATTATCTGCCCGCTCGGTTTTCCGTAGTCATGGTTGTTTTTGAACACGCTTCCGGCACTTGGAGCCTTGAACTGGCCTTTTTCGGTTCGGTCCGCAACAAAATGCTCGCTCTTTCTTCTGATGTAGTCACAGACCCTTGGACTTGCGCCAACCTTTCCCGAGACATAGACATCCAGCCCCTTCAGCGCGATTGTCACGGATGTCACAATCCATCTTTTCCCCTGGAACGGAGATTTTTTATATCCCCAGTCGTCGGCGGAAAATGTGTATGTATCAATCACATCAAGCTCGGTAAGCTCGTATGATTCCTTCTGGTCCAAATCCTCGGGGATGCCGTCCAAATCAACATACTCCACGGACTGTATTATTGAAGAAAAATCCACGCCATAGCATCTTGCGTTCATGTAGACCGCACCGCCGAAAGTTCCAGGAAGCCCCGCAAAACTTTCCACGCCAAGAATACCGTACCTCGCGCACCAGTCCGTAAGCTCCTTGATTGAGGTCCCGGAGCCAGCAGTCAGATTGATTGAGACCGCCTCGTTGATTTCAGGAAAATCTTCCACCGAATATGGTTCCGCCTTGCCCGGCTCTATCTTTATCTCATCAAGACCGTCCGTCATTATGACAGCCCCGCTTATTCCACCGTCACGTATGACAGTATTGCTTCCACCGCCAAGCACAAAAATCTCCACGCCCGCAGCCTTGATTACAGAAGCCGCAACCGCAAGTGAAATTGGGTCGGCAGGCCTGACAACAAGTTCCGCCGCTCCACCGACTTTCATCGTTGTAAAATCAGCCATGGGAACGTCAAAGTCCACGGTCCCCCTGAAAAGGATAGAGTTCTTGATATTTTCACCTGTTTCTCGTATGCTTAAAGCCATATATTAAAATCCGTCTTATATATAGTAGAATTTTGTTGGCATTTATGGAATTTATTCCTTGCCACAGTTTTTATTATACATAAACATTTAAAAAAATCGAGTGCTAAATCGGTTTCGGAGGCTATTATGGGATTAAGATTATATAACACCATGGGACGCGAGATGCAGGATTTTGTCCCAATCACACCGGGCTTTGTCGGATTTTATGGATGCGGCCCCACCGTATACAATTATGCCCACATCGGGAACCTTCGGGCATACATTTTTCTGGACACTCTCGACAGGACGCTCACATATCTTGGATTCGACAAAAAGCATGTGATGAACATAACCGACATTGGACACCTTACAGGCGATGCCGACGCTGGTGAGGACAAAATGCTAAAGACCGCAAAGGAAAGGCACGAGTCCGTGATGGAGGTCGCACGTTTTTACACCGACGCATTTTTCAAGGACCTGGATGCCCTGAACATAATCCGCCCGGACGTTGTCTGCAAGGCCACCGAGCATGTCCAGGAGATGATAGATTTAATCAAGCGGATAGAGGCCAACGGACACACCTACATGGCAGGCGGAAACCTCTACTACGATGTCACCACCTACGACCATTATGGCGATTTGGCCGGTCTGAATCTGGATGAGCTAAAGGCGGGAGCAGGAAAAAGGGATGTCGTTGTGATTGACGGAAACAAACGCAATCCAGCGGACTTTGTCCTGTGGTTCACCAAAAGCAAATTCGAGGACCAGGCCCTTACCTGGGACAGCCCATGGGGACGAGGATATCCTGGATGGCACATCGAATGTTCCGCAATGAGCATGAAATATCTGGGGGAGCATTTTGACATACACACAGGCGGAATCGACCATGTTCCAATCCACCACACAAACGAGATTGCCCAGAGCGAAGGTGCGACAGGAAAAAAATGGGTAAACTACTGGCTGCACAACGAATTTCTGGTCATAGCAAAGGACAGGAATTCTTCGGGCGGCGAAAAAATGTCCAAGTCGTCAGGAAATTTCCTTCGTCTGCAGTCGCTTATTGACAAGGGTTACAACGCGCTTGACTACAGGCTTTTCCTTCTTGGCAGCCACTACAGGAAGCAGGTCTATTTTTCATGGGAGGCGATGGACGGGGCAAAAAATGGCCGCGCAGCCCTTCTTCAGAGGATTTCAAAACTTGTTTCCACAGCGGGAAAGGATTTTGCCCAGACTCTTGCCGATAAAAAATATGGACGTGGAGAGGCAGCAAATGTCGAGGGTCTTTCGGATTCCGCCAAAAAGTATCTGGAAGATTTCCGTGCCGCACTGGAGAACGACCTTTTGACCCCCGTTGCCCTGAGCTGTGTGCAGAAAGTCGTGAAGGATTCAGCAATGGAGCCAAAGGAGATTCTGGACACAGTTTCCCGCATGGATTCCGTGCTTGGTCTTGCGCTGATAAAAAATGCCCTGGAGCTTGTGGATTCCGCGGTCCAGGTTTCGCAGTCCGGTGGACACGATGGAGACCCGGAGGCAGCCGAGATTGACGCGCTTGTGGAAAAACGCACCCAGGCAAAAAAATCAAAGGACTTTGCCCTTGCCGACCAGATTCGTGACGAACTTACCGCACGCGGAATAATTGTCACAGACACAGCGAACGGTCCGGTGTGGTCAAGAAAATAGATGCAGGCTCTAAAAGTCATAGAAGGTAAGTTTTTAGAGCTGCCCTGTAACCAACAAGAGGATTCAGTGTTATGAATAATAAGGAAACAGCGGGGGAAATCCGTTGCGAGGACCAGGCGGACTTCAGGAAACTCTACGATGCCACCATGCAGCTTCTTTTCAAGGTCTCATACAGGATTGTAAACGACGAGGAAGCTGCGGAGGATTTGGTCCACGACTCATATATCAAGGCCAACGAAAAGAAAATGGTATTCCCGTCAATGGACGACGCAAAGTTCTGGCTCATAAGGGTTGTGAAAAATGCGTCCCTGAACTATGCCAAACGGAAGACAAGGGAAGCCAAGGCCTACCACAAGGCTCTGTACGAAGGTCGCCAGCACATAGACAGTGGCGAGGTCGATCTTCTCAAGGCCGAAACTATAGAAAAGGTCAAAGAAATTTTGGACAAACTTCCTCCGAAAATGAAGGAGGTACTTGTCCTTAGGGAATATGGTGACTTAAACTATAAGGAAATCGGGGAGGCACTGGGAATCACCGAGGGCAACGTCAAGGTCCGGGTGTTCCGAGCGCGCGAGCAAATAACAAAAATGATAGGAGAAGGCGATGTCTATATGCCCTGAAAAAGATATTCACTCGGTCTATCTGGATGGGGAGCTTCCAGCCGCTTACGTAAAAGATTACGAGGCACATCTGGAATCATGCCCCGAATGTAGGAAACACTTGGAGAGCCTCAAATTGCTTAGGGCGGTCTTCAATGCCGACAAAAAGTCAATGGAGATGAGCCAGAAAGATTTGGACGACAGCTTTGAAAGATTGCAGGCCCGTCTTTCTTTCTCCAGACACACAAAATCAAATGTGGTCGAATTCAAACCAAAGGTCTGGATTTCAGCCGCAATTGGTGCTGTGGCGGCACTGGCACTGGTATTCATTCCGGCAAGACTCTCATCAAGCGGCGCATCCCCAATATCAACCCTGACGGCGGCATTTAAGCCCGTGGCGAACGTGGACATAGTTTCTCCAATGGAAACCCTTGTCTATCAGGTTGACGGAGAGGTTTCGCTCAACTCGGTCGCAAACATTTTCTCTGGCGGGGAAACTTTTGTCGGAAACAACGACGCGCTCCTGAACACATTCAGCCAGACTTTCGGGACAGTCTCGTACATGGGCGATGGACAGGCATCATACGGCGCAAGGGCTTCTGGAAAGGGCATGAACACAGCGGCCAAACTTGCAAGCTACGACATATTCACCCCGATTTCAGGAAGGTCGGTTTCGCAGGATGATTCATGGTCTGATGGCGCAGGCGAAGATGAATCTGATGTTGTGTTTTCATTGGGGAGTTTCTATCTTGACACTCAGGGCGAATAAAAAGTGAAGCTCCTAAAATCAATAAAGCTGCTGTACAAAAATTCACCGGCGGCAAGAATCATAACATTTGTGGCTGTGGTCGGAATTATCGCCATGGCTACATCGCTGTCAGGGCGCAAGCACATTGGAAAACCATCAATCTCGACAATAGATCCCCCAATAGGTTCAACGGGGGATATTGTTGTTATTACGGGCGAAAATTTTGGAAGCACAAGGGAAAACTCTTTTGTGGAAATCGCCGGGTCCAGAGTCACCGCGAGCAACTACAGGGACTGGGACAACGGGCAGATTGAATTTGTTGTTCCACCGAACGTGAACGACGGTCTTGTTGTTGTACAGACTGCCGAGGGACGCTCGGAGCCAACATTCTTTGCCAGAAAAGATTCCATCCCGGTTGCGGTCCGCACAGACTACAGGGTTTCTGTCCCCGTGATAGATTCAGTCTCCCCATCCACCGCAAAAATTGGTGACGTGATTTCGATTCTCGGTTCCAACTTTGGAAACGCAAGGGGAAATTCGACTGTGTACTTTACGGCAAACCGCGACGACTCAGTTACAAAGGTCCCCGATGCCAACAAGCTCAACGCAGGATTCATAGCAGCAAGCGATGCCGACTACGATTTTGAATACTGGACCGACAGTGAAATCCGTGTGCACATTCCGGACGGAGCGACAAGCGGACAGCTCTACATCTCCACGGACAAGGGCAACTCATACAAGCACGGCATAGACATAACTTTCCCGGCGGGGCAAAAGAAAATTGTCAACGGAAAGACCTACGTTCTCCAAATCAACGCGGACATACAGAACAGGAGCCAGGAGGACACAAACATAACTCTCTACGTGCCACGTCCAACAGTATGCGTCTCCCAGCCTGCCGTTGTTCTTAACGAGGTTTTCCCAAATCCGCTGATTCAGGACGACCCCTACGATGTGATTCACTCAATCCAGCTGAAGGGTGGCGACGACTCACGCATAAGGCTCAACCACAATTTTATAATCACATCCTTTTCCGAGGAGTCGAACATAATTGGCTCCAACGTCACAAGATACAGCGACGCGACCAGACTTTTGAACGCTGTCTACACATCACCGGACGAGTGCGTTCCTTCGGACAACAAGGCTGTCAGGGAACTTGCGGATTCAATAGTCGGAAAAAACAAAAATCCATATACGCAGGTAAGTCTTGTCTACAACTACATGCTGGACAATTTTACAATACTGAACACCGTAAGGACCGGCGATGTTTCCCCGGTGGACCTGATAGAAAAAAAATCCGGCGACGCCTACGACTTTGCGATTCTATTCACCGCGCTCTGCCGTTCACTTGGGGTTCCATCTATCCCTGTAAGCGGCATACTTGTTGAGTCGGACTCCACAACAAAAAACCACTGGTGGTCCGAGGTCTACTTTGAGCACTACGGATGGTTCCCGGTGGACATAGCACTTGCGGCGGGACTCTCATACAAGACCTTTGGCGAAATCGAGAATCCACGCGAACATTATTTTGGAAATCTTGACGGACAGCACATAGCATTCAGCAGAAAGTGGAACAGACTGAAGACATCCCTTGCAAACGGGAAGACAGTTTTCCGCCCAAGAAGCTACGCGCTGCAATCAATATGGGAGGAAGTCAACACAACGGAGGCGGACTACAGTTCTCTGTGGAACGACCCTGTTATAGTAGGAATCTACGGGGCTTCCAGTTTCTAATGAGGAGGAAATTATGATTACAAAAGTTTTGAGCGTTGGTGGCTCCATAATAGCACCGGACAAGCCGGACGGAATGTTTCTTTCGGAATTTTCAAAGATGGCTTCGGACTGGCTTCTTGGAAACAGCGAGACCAGACTGATTTTGGTTGCCGGAGGCGGTGGACCAGCACGCGCATATCAGAACGCATACAAGGATGTCGCAAAAAGATTTGACGGGGAACAAAAAAAGAACTGCCTCTACAAGGACGACGACGAGACAAACTACTACTGCGACTGGATTGGAATCATGGCCACCAGACTGAACGCACAGCTTCTGAAGACATGCTTCGGTCCGCTCTGCAAAAATGATATTGTCACCGACCCGACCAAGGCCCCCGACACATTTGAGGGAAAAGTCCTTGTCGCCGCCGGATGGAAGCCTGGATTCTCCACCGACAATGACGCGGTTCTTCTTGCGGAAAAATACCATGCCGACACGGTTGTGAATCTTTCAAACATTGAAAAGGTTTTCACGGACGACCCACGCAAAAATCCAGACGCGAAACCTCTGGACACAATTTCATGGGCTGACTTCCGAAAAATGGTTGGCGATGAATGGGTCCCCGGCAAAAACTGTCCGTTCGATCCAATCGCAAGCAAAAAGGCAAGCGAGCTTGGTCTGACCGTAATCTGCGCGGGAGGAAAAAACATTTCCAACATCCGCTCAATACTTGACGGCAGGGACTACATCGGAACCACAATCAAATAGTCATGGCAAAAAAAATTGTCCTGTCCATTTCGGCGGCATTTTTTGTGCTGATTCTCTGGGGCTGCAAAAGTCTGCAAGGAAAAAGGGAGCCAATCTCCAGAAACCTTGTGGACCCTGGAATCAAAAACGCAAAGCAGCTCCACAAATTTTTCATGGACTCAAATCCACTTGCGGATTCCGAACAGGTTTTGCGCATGGCCCGGACATATATTTCCGAAGCAAAGACAGAGGGAATCAACAGCGACTGTGCCTTTGCCCAAATGTGCCTTGAAACTGGATTTCTCAGATTCGGTGGACTTGTCACCCCGGACATGCACAACTACTGCGGGCTTGGAGCAATCGATGCGGACCACCGGGGAGAATGTTTTGAGACAGAGGCACTTGGAATCCGCGCGCACATACAGCATCTACATGCATACGCGACAGGCGAGGATGTGTCCCTTGTGAACGAGTGCATCGACAATCGATACAAATGGGTACGCCCCAGGGGTAAAGCGACAGATGTGTTTGGTCTTACAAAAACATGGGCAAGCGACCCCGAATATGGAGCAAAATTGGACTCCCTTCTTTCGCGTCTTGAAGAATATTAAAAAATCGAAAGTTATTGACTAAAATTTTTATATTGACTAACATTACCGCCATGGAAAGTCTTGAGCTTTCATTATTTTAAAAGTTAGGTTTCTGTACCTAAACAAGGAGAAAAAAATGCAGATAGCAGCAATGATTCTTGGAATTCTTTCTATTCCACTCGCAATCACAGGTGCAGCCGGTCCAGTTGGATTTGTTGGCGTGGCTGTTGCTTTGGCAGCAATCGTTCTTTCGGCAATTGGAATGAAGAAGGGAGAGAAAAAGGGATTCTGTGTCGCAGGTTTGATTACAGGTATCTTCGGACTTATCCTCAGCCTCATCATCACAATTTCCTGCACAGTTTGCTATGCAAAGGTAAAGAAGGCAATCGATGACGGAACATTCAATGAAACAATTGATTCCCTCAAGAGCCTTTCAAACGACAACAGCACAAACTCAACAGACTGGGAAGCCTGGGGAAATGACCTCGCCAACTCAATCAGCGAAGGAGCACAGGGACTCGTCAACGGTGTTGAGGACGGAATTGGAGATTTCGCAAACGCTCTTGGTGATGCACTCAAGGGTCTTGGCGGCAACTAATAGTTTTTAATCAACTGTTGAGGACTTGCGGAAAACTTAGTGTTTTTTGCAAGTCTTTTTTTTCGGGATGGTCTATGTTTCCTTTTCTTGACTTGCATTTTATAAAGATACCGATGTACGGTCTGTGCATTGTGGTCGGTGGATTGCTCGGTTGCGGCCTGGTTTATTTTATCTGCAAAAAGCTCAAAAAAAATTATCTTGACTTTATAATCATCACGGCAATTTCTGTTGGATTTTCATTTCTTTTTTCAAAGCTGCTCTACCTCCTTGTGTCCTTCCCAATCAATGAGATTCCTGGTCTGATTTGGAAAATGATTATCGACCCAAAGAACTCTCCTGTGTCCGGTGGATTTGTTTTTTACGGCGGCGCAATTGGCGGTGCGATTGGATATTTTGTAGGCGTGAAGATTGCGAAATGCAAGTTCACCGATTTCAACGAGGTCTACACTTTTGCAATCGCATTTGTACATTCGTTCGGACGGATTGGATGCACATGCGCCGGGTGCTGCTATGGAATCCATTACGACGGTCCGCTTGCCCTGCACTATAAAAATCCTATCACACTGGTGGAACCCAACGTTGGGATTTTTCCGGTCCAGCCTTTGGAATCCGCGCTCCTGATGCTTTTCGCAATCACAATGTTCGTGCTGATTATGAAAAACAAAAAAGTCACAATCTTCTATTACACAGGATTCTATTCGGTGGTGAGATTCTGTCTTGAATACCTTCGTGGCGATGTCGTGCGTGGAGGCTTCTGGATTTTTTCAACCTCGCAGTGGATTAGCATAATTTTGTTCGCAACAACAATAGTCTGCATGGTGGTCCTGAAAATCAGAAAAAACAAATCTAAGGAAGATATTCGCTCTTGATGTTTTTGAGGGACGCAAACAGGTGCTGCTTTTTTTGAAGGTCGCCACCGGTCAATTTTTCAAGACGCTTGCGGGCATCCTTCCGTCCGGAGTTGTCCTGGTATGAGCATGTGCATGTCGTGTTGATGTAGCCAAAACCTTTTCCGTGCTGGACAATCTGGTTTACATCGGCATAGCACAGCGGTCTGATGACTGTCAGCGGATAATTTTTATACGAAAGTCGCGGCGGCATGGTCGAAAGCTCGCTCTTGTTCAGCATGTTCATCAGAAGCGTTTCAAGAATGTCGTCAAGGTGATGCCCCAGGACCAGCTTTGTAAATCCATTTTTGATTGCGTAGTCCAAAAGCTCCGTGCGTCTCTGGGTTGAGCACCACCAGCAGTTCATCCTACGGTTTTTCTTCAGCCGTCCCAGAACGTTCACCTCCAGATTTTCACAATCCACGCCCCATGAGCAAAACATTTTTTCCAAATCGGGATTCAGTTTCGCGGTGATTTCGGTACTGATGTGCAGGGCTGTGAAATCAAAATTTGCGGAGGGTCTTTTTTTTCTTTCGGCAAAATAATGGACCAGCGCGGTGGAGTCCTTTCCTCCCGAAGCACCAATCAAAAGTCTGTCGCCGTCCTCAATCATTTTGTAATCAAAAACGGCCTTGTCAATCAGGCGAAAAAGAAATGGCTGGGGCATGATTACGCTCCGAACGTTCCTTCAACCTCGCTGAGAAGTGCCTCGTAGAGAGTGCTTTTGTCCTGGTTGGTCCTTCTGATTGTCTTTGCCATCCTGCGCGCAAGAATCAATGCGACACGGTAGCCGAACACAGGCTCGTCTTCCGCAAGCTCCAGAAAATCCGCACCGGACAGAGCAATTGTCTCACAGTCGGTCATGGCAACCACCGAAGCAGACCTTGTGTCCTGGTCAATCAGAGCCGCCTCGCCAAAAAATATGTTCATCGAGTCGTCAAGATTTGCAAGCGCAATTGTGTCGTTCGCGTAAGTCTGCTGCCGGACCTGCACACTGCCCTTGTACAGAATATAAAAAAGGTCGCCCCTGTCACCCTCGCGTATAATCATCTCGCCCTTCTTGAAATGCTGCGGAACAAGACGGTCAAAAACTTTTTTCAAAATATTCCTGTCCTCTTCCTTGTCCGGGTCGAATCCAGAAAAAATTTCCATCTTCGTCAGGCGCGGAAGTACGTCCTCAAAATTCACATTCATGCGGGCATCTGTCTTTGGTTTTAAAATCATGCTGACTGTACCTTCCCTTTTACAAAGATTGCTTTTGAATTTGCCAAAATGATTGTCTCATCATCGGGGGCAAAAACCGGGTCATTGCTTTTCAGAGTCTTCACTTTTTTCAGATTGTCAACAATTTTTTTCACGTCGGGATTTTTCTGTGCCTCGCGCAATGCTTCCTTTCTTCTCTGAGCAAAATTTCCGGCGTTCAGAAGCAGCCCAATCAAAATTGAGTTCGCATGGTGCAAGCGGTCCGCAAGAACATAGTCCTTCAGATATTTGTATGTCTTTCCAATAAACTCATGCGGTATGTCCTCGATTATGATTCCGGAGTACGCATCCTTTCCAATCAGCTCGCTGATTACATTTGAATATCCCATTCCGCTGGATGCAGTAGCAAGAAGACTTCTCTCGTAGTCGGCGGTCAAAATGATTTCATCGCAGTGGGCAAGGTTAAGGTGGTTCTCAAATTTTGAATCATAAAGTTCAGCCGCAATGTAGATTGTCGGGTTCAGGTTTTTCATGGTCAGAACAGCAAGTACAGTCCGCGAATCAATCTCGAGCTGCGAAAAATTTTTTGATTTGTCGGAAATCACCAATGCCCTGCTCGCGTTTTTGATTTTTGCCTTGACCAGAGTTTCCTCGTCGGAAAAGTCGCCCGCTATGTATTTTATGTTTTTGAATTTCGGTATGGACCTGAGCTGCTCAATTTCGTCCTGGGCTTCGTTCACAAGAACAATGCTGTCTATTTCAATATCCGGGTTCGATGTGATTACGCTCTCAAGGATTTTGTCAAAGTTGTCCCGCCAGCCGCAAAGTAAAAAATGTTTGTTCAAGTCTTTCAATTTTGCAAGTCCCTTATTTTTTTTCATCTGCACGTCCATAAAAATGGATGCAATTTTTCCAGTGATTGTACTGAACAGCAGGATTCCCGAAATGAGGATTATAAAGCTGCACAGCCTTCCTATTGGAGTGACGACACAAATGTCATAGTAGCCCGCGACAAACGCAATCAAAAAATTCCAAACGCTGTCACCAAAATGGTCCATCGTAACGTCGGCTTCATATTTGTAGATTATGTTAATCAGCAAAATCATCAGAAAGATGAATGCGATTACAAGATATGTCACCGGGTTTTTTATGATTTTATAGATGACAGAATTTTTGAAATGTTTAATACGTTTTGAAACGTTCTGTTTTCTTTCTCGATTCATAATCAGTTTTCAGGCTGAGGCATTATGACAGCGCACACAAAATAAAGTAAAACGCCCGCACCCGCAAGAAGCGAAAATGCCGCCCAAATCACGCGGACCAGAGTTGGATCCAAGTTCAGATATTCCGCGAATCCACCGCAGACTCCAGCAATCTTTTTGTCCTTTGACTTGTACAGTTTCTTTTCAGCCATTTTAACTCCCTTGTTTTCTTATTTAATCGGCAAATTTTAAGAGATAAATGAGATTTTAGTCAAGGCGGTTTTGTTGCTTCAGCCCAAAATGTTTCTATTTATAGTATTTTTCTATTGAAAATTTATTGCATTTATTCTATCATAAAAGCGCTTTCAGAATCGCGAGGGAGAATTTTTAGAAAACAGGAGTTATTTATGAAAGAGCTTGCAAATCTTTTGGGTTACAGGGAATCTGTAAAAGTGTTTGACGCGACAATCCGTGACGGCGGTTTGGTCAATGATTTTTTCTTTACCGATGAGTTTGTGCGCGAGCTTTATCAGGCGAATCTGAAGGCCGGTGTTGATTATATGGAGGTCGGTTACAAGGCTTCCAAGGAAATGTTTGACGTAAAAAAATTCGGCAAGTGGAAATTCTGCGACGATGAAGACATTGCAAAAGTGATTGGCGATAAAAACCCGGCTCTGAAACTTGCTGCCATGGCCGATGTTGGCCGCTGTGATTACAAAAATGACATCCGGAACAGATGCGACAGTATGCTCGACTGCATCCGCGTGGCAACCTACGTGAACACAATACCTTCCGCAATCGACATGATTGAGGATTCAAAAAACAAGGGCTACGAGGTGACATGCAACATAATGGCAATATCGACCGCACAGGAGTCCGACGTTAAACAGGCTCTGGACATGCTCTGCCAGTCCCCGGTTGATGTAATCTACATTGTTGACAGCTTCGGCTCCCTCTACCCTGAGCAGATTGAAAGAATCGCTGGACTTTACACGGAATACGGCTCAAAATACAACAAAAAGATTGGAATGCACGCCCACAACAACCAGCAGCTTGCGTTCGCAAACACAATCGAAGCGGTTGGCGACGGTGTTGACTGGCTCGATGCAACCTATGCAGGAATGGGACGCGGAGCCGGAAACTGTTCAATGGAAAACCTTATCAGCTTCCTCAGAAATCCAAAGTACAAGCTCTACCCGGTGATTGAGTTCATCCAGAACTACATGATTCCGCTCAAGGAAAAAGGCGCACAGTGGGGATTCGACCTCCAGTACCTGATGACCGGCGTTCTGAACCAGCACCCAAGGACCGCAATCGCCTTCACCAAGGAAAAACGCAACGACTTCACCAATTTCTACCACGAGATTGTGGCACAGGATTAAAGTCTGTATACCTCTGTACAAATTTTGATTTCTCCGCTTTAATGTATCTGTGTAGAGCGTATCTATATAGAAGAAATTGATTCGAGGTTTTTTATGGACAGAAAATATTTGTTTACATCGGAGTCGGTTGGAGAAGGCCATCCCGACAAATTGTGCGACCAGATTAGCGACGCAATCCTTGATGAATGTCTGCGCCAGGACAAGGAAAGCCACGTAGCATGTGAAACTTTTGCGTGCCAGTCACTGATTATGGTTGGCGGCGAGCTTAACACAAATGCCTATGTCGATATCCAGCAGGTTGCCCGTGATGTGGCGCAGAAAATCGGTTACTCAAATCCCGACTATGGTCTGGACTACAAATCCATGGCTGTAACCAACATGATTCACTCGCAGTCCCAGGACATCAACCAGGGTGTCATGGGCGAAGGACTTGAAAAATTCAAGGGACAGCAGGGAGCCGGAGACCAGGGAATGATGTTCGGTTTTGCATGTAAGGAAACACCGGAACTTATGCCGGCACCAGTCATGTATTCCCACAAGCTGATGATTGAGTCCGCCCGAATGAGAAAGGCTGGCGAAGTAAAATGGTTCCGCCCGGATTCAAAGTCGCAGGTAACAATTGAATACGAAGGACACAGGCCTGTCCGAATTGATACGGTCGTCGTCTCGCAACAGCATGACCCGGGAATCAGCCACGAGGAGATTGAGTCAACCATAATCGAAAAGCTGATTAAGCCGGTACTTGAACCGACTGGACTTCTTGATTCAAACACAAAGTTCCACATCAATCCGACCGGTCAGTTCTGCATTGGCGGCCCCGTTGGAGATGCCGGACTTACCGGACGCAAGATAATTGTTGACACTTATGGCGGAATGGGTCGTCACGGTGGTGGCGCGTTCAGTGGAAAAGACCCTTCAAAGGTTGACCGTTCAGCGGCATACATGGCACGTTACATCGCAAAAAACATAGTCGCCGCAGACTTGGCCGAACGTTGCGAAATCCAGCTGGCATACGCAATCGGTGTTCCATATCCTGTGAGCATCATGGCGGAGACTTTCGGAACATCTGTCGTGCCGGAAGAAAAAATTGTCGAAGCCGTGAAAAAAGTTTTCGACTGCACCCCGGCAGGAATAATCAGCACGCTCGATTTGAAACGCCCAATCTATCTCCCGACAGCAAGTTACGGACACTTCGGTCGTCCGGATTTCCCATGGGAGCAGACCAACAAAGTTGACGCACTGAAAAAAGAAATAAAATAAAACAAATGACCGCCTGACAAAACCTCGGGCGGTTTTCTTTTTTAGAATCCCATGCTATAATTTTTTTATGAAAGAAATTGTTGATGAATTATTTGCATCGCAGGATTTAAAATATCGCGGCTTCCAGATAAAACTTGTGCCGGGCCTGTCCGAAGACAGAATGATTGGCGTGCGCACTCCAGATTTGCGGACGATTGCAAAAAATGTTTCAAAAAACACATCGCTCGCAAAAGATTTTTTAAAAGAGATTCCGCACACTTATTTTGAAGAAAATCTAATTCATTTTTTTGTGATTGCAAACATCAAGGATTTCGATGAATGTATTTCCGAGGTTGAAAAATTTCTTCCCCATGTTGACTGCTGGCCGGTTTGCGATCAGGCAAGTCCCAAGGTTTTCAAAAAAAATCACCAAAAACTTTTGCCCAACATAAAAAAATGGATTTCATCGGAACACACGTACACTTCCCGCTACGGTATGCGGATGCTGATGAATGAATTTCTGGATGCAGATTTTAAACAGGAATATCCCAAGCTGATTGTTTCACGCATGGAACAAAATGGAGCAGACGAAGACTACTATCTCAAGATGATGGCGGCATGGTATTTTGCTACCGCACTTGCAAAACAGTGGGACGCTGTCATTCCGTATTTAGAAAAAAAATGTCTTGAAGCGTGGACCCACAACAAGGCAATTCAAAAAGCATTGGAAAGTTTCCGCGTGCCAGACGGGCATAAAGAATATTTGAAAACTCTCAAACTCAATTGAGTTTTGGTAAAAAAAATGCAATTTGTCATGCAAGAAAAAATAAAACTCCTTTCCACGGAGCAAATTGAGGAAATATTCGAGCGTTTCAAAAAAATCAATCCAAAGCCAGAGTCCGAACTTGTGGCTCCAAATCCATTTTGTCTTTTGGTGTCCGTTGTGCTCAGCGCGCAGGCAACCGACAAATCTGTAAACGCGGCAACCAAAACGCTTTATGAAATTGCAGACACTCCAGAAAAAATCCTCGCGCTTGGAAAAGAGGGACTGATTTCCTACATAAAAAGCATTGGACTTTATCGCTCAAAGGCGGACCACGTCATGGGCCTGTGCAAAAAATTGATTTCGGATTTTGATTCAAAAGTTCCAGACAACCGTGATGACCTAGAGTCGCTCCCTGGTGTGGGAAGAAAAACGGCGAATGTAATTTTGAATGTGGTCTACAATCAGCCGACAATGCCGGTCGATACGCACCTTATGAGAATCTGTCCAAAAATCGGATTGGCGGAAGGAAAAAATCCACGCGAAATCGAGGAGTCGCTTGTAAAAAGGATTCCGCAAAAATACATGAGGCACGCCCACCACTGGCTGATTCTGCACGGACGCTACACATGCACCGCAAGAAATCCAAAGTGCAACGAATGTCCAATTTCCGACATCTGCCAGCACAATTAAAAAATCAAGACAGTTTCAAATACCAATACCACCTATCCCCTTATCTCCAAAAACGGCTCCTTGCTTTCCTCAAGCCATAGAATTATCTGGCGGAGGACGTTCTCAATTTTTTCTTTCCGTCTTGCACCACGGATTGCACATTCCCAGACAATGCACACACGCCAGCAACGCTCGTTGTATTCTTTTAGAACAAGCCGGTCCCTTTCTTTGTTGCGCGAAATCTTTTTTATCCAGAAGATTTGGTTTGATTTTGGAAATCTGAACAGCTGGCAGTCATTGTGTCCGTGCCAAAAACATCCATTTATAAAAATCACCGAATAGTATTTGGGCAAAATTATGTCCGGGGAGCCTGGATATTTTTTGTCGCACGTCCTGTATCTGAATCCCGCCCGATGCAGCGATTTTCGGATTTCCATTTCCGGAACAGTGTCCCTGCTGTGGATTTTCGACATAATTTCGCTTCGCTTTTCTTTTGAAATGCTGTCCATACAGCCTAGTATAACATTTATTTTATCAGATTAACACTAATTTTATCCGCTACCTAGTTTTATTTTGAAAAAAAATCCCTATAATTGAAGTATGAAACGAAAGAGATTTATTGTCGGTGGATTTCTCGCGTTGATTTTGGGAATCTGCCATATTGCGGCATCTGAAAATTTAGAGACTCTACTTTCCGGCTATCTGGCAAATGATCTGGAGCTGAAGAAGCTGTCAAACCAGATGCAAAAGACCATGCTGGAAAATGAACTTACGGACATTTCAAGTGGATTCAGCTTTAAGCTTTCAAGCGGCACAATCACATTCACGACGGGCGACAACTGGAACATAAAGTTTACACCGACCGCTACATTTTCCATTCCCAATGCAAAAAATCTTGGAATATCCATTTCGTCCTCCGTTCTTTTTGATTCAAGGGACGCAACAGACACTTTTTCAAATTCTTCTATTAAAGTAAGCATGGACATAATCTCCCAGAAATCAAAGAACCAGGAAATTACCACATTGAAATCGCAGCGCAAAGTTCTGGAGGCAAAACGCAGTCTGCAAAATGGATTCGTCACAGCAGAAAAAGAATTCTATGAGTCAATCAAATCGCTTTATGAAATGGCATCAAAACTTTTGTCACTGGAAAAAAATCTCTACGACGACCAGCTTTCCATGGACACACTGAAGGCACAGGGCTATGCAAGCAACTCAACAAAATACAAGACCGCGCAGATGAAAATTCTGAACGACCAGTACGAAGTTGATTCTCAAAAAAAATCGATGGAGCGTGAGGTAAAAATTCTTTGCGCAAAATGTGGAGTGCAGTACAACTATAAAGACCCCATTGATTTTTTACCAACCGACATTCCAGAAGTTGAGGCCATTTCGGTGGATAATTTTTCACCAAATGATTATACAAAAGTGGAATCCGCAAACTGGACAAAATACATAAACAATCTTGAAAGGGAATCGAAGGGCGCAATCTCACTTACGGCAAACGCAGGATTTACATTCAACAACGACAGGACATCATCAAGCACAATTGATTTGGGCTCCAATTTTACATGGAACGACACAGGACTTGTTTTAAGCGCGGGAACAAATCTTCCGGTGGGCGCAGACTCATTTTCGCCGGTATTCACTTTGGGAGTGTCCTTTGACCCGACGGCATTCAAGAGTGCAAAAATCAACTCGCAGATTACGGAACTGGAATCCACGCAGGAGGATATTGCAATACAGAATGCAACAATAGCATTTGGAACAAGCGCGACGGCACAAAAAACTTCGCTCGAAAATATTCTGTGGGAAAAATCAACATGCAAGGAATCCTACGACATGTACACAAGTCTTGAAGCTGACATGGCACGATACTACAGCCAGGGTTATGTCACAAAAAGCGAATACAACAATGCGTCGGTAAACAAGGAAACCTACAGAATAAAAATTTTAATCAACAAACTGAAATTGATAATCTACAATAACGAAACGTCTCTGCTTTTTGTTAGGGACAATGAACTTCAAAACGAAAATGAAAGCACGGAGGAATCTGCAAATGTCCAAAAATAAAAAACAAAAAACGGAAATCGAAAATTCTGAAAACACGGAAAATCAGATTGAACTGAAAACAAAAAAGGCACGAAAAAAAATGCCGAAGGTTTTGAAGGTTCTCATAATACTGATTATAATTGGCGGCGTTGTGGCGGCAGGACTTTTTGTTGCGCGAAAAATAATTTCAAAGAACGAAGTCGCAAACACGGTCTACACAGTCACCAAGGAAACTTACGAAAATGTAATTGAGATTTCCGGTGCAATTGCCGCAGCACAGTCTCAAACTTTGAAGGCCTCGTCAGCAGGAACCGTCACTCAGGTTTATGTAAAGCAGGGCGACACGGTAAAAAAAGGCGACATAATCATTCAGCTTGACGACACGACAGAAAGATACAATCTTGCGAAACACGACTACGAAACCCAGACCGTTTTGATTACAGGTTCTGCACGTGAGTATCAGCTGAAGTTGAACCAGCGCACTTCGTTGGTTCAAAAGGTGAACGAAAGAAAAGTCACCGCAACTTTTGATGGAATTGTCGCAAACATGAGCGTGGCTGTCGGAGACTATATTGAAGCGAAAGACGATATTGGAACCCTGGTTGACACATCCTATCTTACGGCACAGGTCGAAGTTGCGGAAACCGATGTAAGCAAACTGAAAGTCGGTCAGGAAGTTGATTTTACTTTCTCCGCCAGCAATGAAACTGTAAAAGGATATGTTGTCGGTTGGCCGGCAATTGGAACTGTGACCTCCCGTGGAGCAACGGTTGTAAAAGTTACAGTCCGCATTGATGAATACCCCGAGACAATTCTTCCAAACTTTTCGTTCTCCGGAAAAATAAAGATTGCGCCGGATGAAAATTATATTCTTGTTTCTCGCTACGCAATCGGTCGTGAAGATGGACAGGCCTTTGTGGAACTTGCGGACAGCGGTGAAAAAATCAACGTGACGGTTTCGCCTTACGACAAGGATTACGTAAAAGTTGAAAGCGGTCTTTCCGGTGGTGAGCGTGTAAAAGCACAGAGCGCGGGAGGAGCTTCTGGAACCCAGCGTAGAAATGGTATGGGCGGTGGAATGTCGGGAGGAATGCCAAGCGGTGGTGGCGGCGGCTCCGGAAGAAGCGGCGGTGGAATGCCAAGTGGCGGTGGATTCAGCGGACCTCCAGGATTTTAATGAAGGGCATCTCTAAAATCAGAACCAACTTTGAATGCGGAGAAAAATTTGATGGCCAAATCTGTTATTACTTTGGAAGACGTAAAAAAAACTTACTCTGTTGGAGATTCAACTGTCTACGCTCTCCGTGGTGTCTCGTTTGATATTGCGCAGGGAGAATTTGTGACAATCATGGGACCGTCGGGTTCGGGAAAATCCACTTGCATGAATATGATTGGATGTCTGGACCAGCCGTCTGAGGGAGTTGTAAAAATCAATGAAAAAGAAACCGCAAAGATGAATGAAAAGGAGCTTGCGGTTTTGCGCAACCAGACTGTCGGTTTTGTTTTTCAGCAGTATTTTCTTTTGCCGTCGATGACTGTTCTGGAAAATGTAATGCTTCCCCTTCGCTATGCAGGTGTGGATAAACGTGACAGACGCGAACTTGCGGAACTGGCTTTGCAAAAAGTGGGGCTTGCCGAGCGAATGAACCACCGCCCGCATGAACTTTCGGGAGGACAAAAACAGAGGGTCGCCATTGCACGTGCGACTGTGACAAAACCAAAAATAATTCTTGCGGACGAACCGACCGGAGCTTTGGACAGCAAGACAAGCCGTGCGGTAATGGATTTGTTCTGGGAAATCAACAGGACGGGAACTACCATTGTGATTGTTACGCATGACCCGAGGGTTGGCGCAAGTTCAAACCGTTGCATAAGAATTTTGGACGGCATGATTCAGAGCGATATTTTCCAGGAGCCACAGGAATTCACAAACGAAAAATCTGCATCGGAAAATCAGGAGGAAAAAAATGTTTGAGGATTTTATAAACGCTCTCCAAAATTTCAGGCGAAACAAAACACGAACATTTCTTTCTCTTCTGGGAATCATAATTGGTGTTGCATCGGTCATTGTAATTATGAGCATGGGAGAAAGTTCCACCAAGCAGATTAAAGATACATTCGGTTCGTCCGGTCTGGACATGGTCAGCATCAGTTCGGGATTTATGTCCAGAAGAAATTCGTCATCGTCCGTTCAGTTCACAGATTCGTTCAGAGACACAATGTTCGGACAGATTTCTGGAATCAAAAAAATCTGGTACAAAAATTCTCTGAATGGAACGGTCAGCTATGGCGATTCAAGTGCAAGCGTATCATGCACAGCGGTCGAGACTGACTATCTACAGACTTACGGACTGGAGCTGGATGCCGGTGAATATTTTTCAATAACCGACAACGTTATGGGAAACCAGCGGATTATTTTGGGAAGCACAATAGCAAGCTCCCTTTTTCCAAATGGCGACGGTGTTGGAAAAAACGTGACCCTTGTGATTGATTCCGTGAAATTCAATTTTCTTGTGATTGGCGTTTTGAAGGAGCAGTCCGCGGGAATGGAAAATTCCACCAACGGATGTTACATTACAAGGGGATTTTACGCAAAGCAGATTACTCCGAATCCGGATGCATCAACCGTGATGGTACAGGCAGTTTCAGAAAGCAAGACCACAGCCCTGGTTGATACGATAAAAGAATATTTTACAAATCTGACGGGACAGGAAAACTCTGTTTCCGTAAGCTCCATGCAGACCATGATAAGCCAGATGAGCGAAATCACATCAACAATGTCCGTTATGCTCGCAGCAATTGCCGCAATCTCCTTACTGGTAGGCGGTATAGGTATTATGAACATTATGATTGTGACTGTTACCGAGCGCAAGCAGGAGATTGGAATTAGAAAAGCATTGGGCGCAAGTCCTGCAACAATACGCCAGCAATTTTTGATTGAATCCGCAAGCATAACGGTTATGGGCGGCATAGTCGGAATCATCATGGGGATTGGAATCAGTTTTGCAGTTGAATATGTGCGTTCGCTTTCGTTCGTAATCAGCGTGAATTCCTGTGTGATTTCTTTTGTGTTTTCTGTTCTGGTCGGAATATTTTTCGGATTCAGTCCAGCGTCACGTGCCGCCAAACTGGATCCGGTTATAGCGCTGTCAGGAGAGTAGATTTTTGCTCAACGCCAGAGCTTCCGCAACGGTGTCGTCCATGTCGAAATACCTGTACATTCCAAGCCGTCCACCGAAGACCACTTTGTCCTGTGCGGCGGCAAGGTTTTTGTATTTCGCATAAAGCTCGGTGTTCCGCTGGTCGTTGATTGCGTAATACGGTTCATCACCCTGCTTCCATGTTGCCGGATATTCGCGCGTGATTATTGTCTTTGGCTGTGTCCCGAATTCAAAATGCTTGTGCTCGATGATTCTGGTGTATGGAATTTCAGCCTCCGTATAGTTTACAACCGCGTTGCCCTGAAAATTTTCACAGTCAAGGATTTCACTTTCAAAACGCAGCGAACGATATTCAAGTTCCCCCTCGCTGTAGTCAAAGAATCTGTCTATGGTTCCGGTGTAGACAACTTTATCCGCAAGCGAAAGCCACTTCTCCTTGTCATAAAAAAAATCAGTTTCAAGCTGGATGTCGCAGCCCTCAAACATTTTTTCAACAATCTGGGTGTAACCGCCCATCGGGATGCCCTGGTATTTGTCGTTGAAATAGTTGTTGTCAAAAATCAGACGCACCGGGAGCCGCTTGATTATTGTGGCGGGAAGCTCCGTACATTTTCTCCCCCACTGCTTTTCGGTGTAGCCTTTAATCAGCCGTTCGTAAATGTCACGTCCAACAAGAGAAACAGCCTGTTCCTCAAGATTCTGCGGTGTTTTTCCCGCCATGACCGAAGCCTGCTCTGCAATTCTTTTTTTTGCCTGCTCAGGTGTAATCACGTCCGGCCAGATTTTATTGAAAGTGTTCATGTTGAACGGAAGATTGTAGAGCTGGTTTTTGTAGTTGGCAACAGGAGAATTTGTGTAGCGGTTGAACTCGGCAAACTGGTTTACATAGTCCCAGACTTCCTTGCTGTCCGTATGGAATATGTGCGCACCGTATTTATGAAAATTGATTCCCTCAATATTTTCTGTATAAATGTTTCCGGCAAGGTGATTGCGTTTTTCAATCACAAGGCATTTTTTTCCAAACTTCTTTGCTTCGTTGGCAACAGTCGCATTAAACAGCCCCGCACCGACAAATAAAAAATCGTACTTCATAATTATTTCAGCATCTCCTCGTACACTAAAATACTATATCAAAAATTAATAAAAAAACAGAGCTTCCCTCCCCTGTCGATTTTAGATTTTTTTCAAATGGCTTGCGAACTATTGTTTTTTGATATATTATAGAATCCCTCTGAAAAGAGGACAGCGGTTCGAAACCATCCCGCTTTATCAAAACTATGGAGTATTTTTATGAGTCGTTCAGAAGCTGAACTTGAAGGCGTAAGTCTGCTTGGAAACCAGAACACCAAGTACACCTACGACTACAATCCCGACCTTTTGGAAAGGTTCCCGAACAAACATCCCGACAATGATTACATGGTCATGCTCAACTGTCCGGAATTCACATCGCTTTGCCCCAAGACCGGGCAGCCAGATTTTGCGGAGATCCGAATCAACTACATTCCCGACAGATTTATTGTTGAGTCAAAATCCCTAAAGCTCTATCTTTTTAGTTTCAGAAACCATGGCGATTTTCACGAAGACTGCGCCAACATCATTATGAAGGATTTAATCAAACTGCTTGAGCCAAAATACATAGAGGTGGAAGGCATTTTTACTCCGCGTGGAGGCATTTCTATTTACCCTTTTGCAAATTACGGAAAACCGGGAACCCATTATGAATCAGTGGCGAAGGACCGTCTTTTTGCGAGTGTTGACAGACGCAGCTGGAAATAGGAAATGTCGATGAAAAAAGCAATAGTTCTCTCCTCGGGTGGAATTGATTCCACAACCTGCATGTCTCTTGCCGTGGAAAAATTTGGAGAAGACAATGTTGTCTCCGTTTCAATCTTCTATGGACAAAAGCATAGCAAAGAACTTGAGTGCGCCCGAAAAATCAGTAAGTTTTACAATATCCCGCATTATGAATTTGATTTGTCTTCCATTATGAAGTATTCAAACTGTTCGCTCCTTGAAGGTTCAAGCCAGCAGATTGAGCACGAGTCCTACAGCGAGCAGATTAAAAAAAATGGCGAAGGCAAAGTGAGCACCTACGTTCCATTCAGAAACGGTCTCATGCTTAGTGTCTGTGCAAGTCTTGCGCAGGGTCTTTTTGAAAACGACGACACTGAAATCTTCATAGGAGTCCACGCCGATGACGCAGCCGGAAATGCCTACGCGGACTGTTCCGTTGAATTTGTGGACACAATTGGTTCCGCAATCTCTTTGGGAACTTACGGCAAAGTAAAAGTCGTGGCCCCCTTCTACAAATCAAACAAGGCCGCCGTCGTTAAAAAGGGGCTCGAACTTAAAACTCCATACCATCTTACATGGAGCTGCTACGAGGGTGGCGAAAAACCTTGTGGCGAATGTGGAACCTGTAGAGACCGTATCGCAGCTTTCAGGGCAAACAATACGGAAGACCCTCTCGAATATTAGGAAAGAAAGATGAAAAAAAACGAAAACAATCTGATGATTTTGAATGTGATTTTTGTTGTCGCGCTTGTGATTTCAAACGTGGTTACAGGAAAACTTATTTATACTGGAATCAGCATTTTCAAGGGAACCGTCGTTACATTGCCAGGCGCAGGAATCTGTTACGCAATTACTTTTTTGATTACCGATGTGATTGGAGAACTGTGGGGAAAAAAGCAGGCAAACAAAACCGTTGTCCTTGGATTAATCGGACAGATTTTTGCAACCACACTTATTGTGCTGACCCAGTTTTTACCGGCGGCAGACAGTGAGATGCAGGTCGCATACGAAAAAGTTTTGGGACAGAACTGGATTTTTGTAATCGCAAGTCTGGCCGGCTACATCTGTTCACAGCTGTGGGACGTTTGGATTTTCCATAAAATCCGTAACCGTGTGATTGCAAAAAAAGGTTCAAACCGCGCAAGGTGGATTTGGAACAACGCATCCACAATGACCAGCCAGATTATAGACACGATTGTGTTTATCAGCATAGCATTTGGATTTGGATTCGGATGGTTTTTCAACAAAGAAATGCACCTGACGCTTCTTTCCATGCTGATTGGCCAGTACATTTTCAAGTTCATCCTGGCACTTCTGGACACCCCGTTTTTCTACCTGCTGACCCGAAACAAAAGCTCAGAAACTGTAACCAAACCGGGGGAGAGTTGATTTTTTTTATAGAAAAATCTAAATTAAGGGGACAGTGTTTTTGCATTTTGTGGGATTTTTTAAGGGGAGTTTTAATGAAAAGTATTTTTTTCGCTCTGGTCTTCATTTTTTGCGGATTGAATTTTGTCACCGCAGAAGGAAATGCTTCCGATATTTCCGTTGAAAGCCGTGATGATTCAGAAAAAACCGAAGCCATAAGATTGATTATGAAATTCATCCGAAACGCACAGTACAAGGGTATAAACCATGATGGGGTATACACGATGACTGCCGAAAATGTGATTATCTATGACACCGAGCTGAACAAGTACGAACCATTTAAAAGTTTTCACAATCAACAAGTTTCATCCTGCTACATTTTGAACAAAGCAAGCATCGAGGATGGACTGGAGCCGGTCTATTCAATCGACAACGAGACGGACCCCGACAAATGGCCATTGATGCGTATCGAGGGTGTCGCCAATGCGGACGAAAACGCAAACGGATATAGAAGGAGCGGAAAACGCGGAAACAGCAGCACTCTCGACACGGTAACATATTTTGATGCCGAGGAGCAAAAAAAATTCGACGAAAAACTTGCGGCAGAAAAAGCCGCCGGCGAAAAACGACTTGCCGAACTTTTGGAAAAATACATTTCAAAAATTGATTCCGCAAGCTACGAAGTTTTTTGGGACACCTACAGGAACAAAGATTTTTTGATTTCCTCAAAGCTGGTCGAAATCTACTCAAAGGAATTCAACAATCTGCTTAATCCGTCTTTCAAAACAGACGCAGCCATAAAATACGTTCTTAACAAAGCAAGCGTTGCCCATGGTCTTGAACCAGTCTATTCCGTGAATGAAGAAACCCGTCCGGAAAAATGGAACATCGCGCGCTACAGAAACATTGACGAATCTCCCAGCGCAAACGGATACAGGATTGCGGAAGCGTACCACAAAAAATTGCTCAACATTGAAAACACCGCGACATCCTATGCCATAATCCGTTACGACAGTTTGGAGACTGCAAAAATCATGGCGAAAAAAACTGCCGCCGGGAAAGCATATCTTGATTCAATCGGTCTTTCTATTACGCTAAACAAAACACAGAATATAAAACTTGCGGACGACAACAAGGGTGTGATTTCAACAGACTCTGACGATTACAAGATTTATTCTTTCACTCCCGAAAAAAAATCCCGCGCACTCAAAAGTGGAATCAAGGAGGGAGACCTTTTTGTGATTGCAAATGGAAAAAACAAAGCCGGAAAATCCACATCGGGTTTTACGACAAAAATAAAAATTGATTCCAAAACTGTTGATTTGTCATGCTACGGTGGACACGCCGAAATTGAAATTCTTTACGCCGCATTTGCAGATGCCGCAGATGCAAGCAATGTTTCAATACAGGTGGTCCGGAATCCAAAGATAAATGTCGCGCCATCGACATCAACAATGTACAAAGAAATTTCTATCAAAAAATAGAAAGCTGTGGTTTGAGTTTTCCCCTGGAGAGATGGAGGGATGAAAATGAAAAGAGTTCTTTTGATTTTGACCTGCAATGTTTTTTTTATTGTCGTTCTGTTTTCGCAGGACGCGGTGACAGAAAATTTTGATACGGCAGAATCAAGCACCGAACCGACTGTTGAGCAGGCACTTGAAAATGATGAAAGTGAAAGTGTTGAAACAGAAGACAGCGAAAAAGAAATTGCCGACTCACATGAAATTGAAGAACAGTTGGAAGCTGAAAAAAAACGACTCGAAGCGGAAAACAAAAAACGCAATGACGCAATCGACAAAATAATCGAGCAGATTGTGGATGCGGAATACTCTCTTGAAACAAAAGATGACAGGACTTTAAAAACTTCAAAGACCCTTTACCTTGCGAACGGCCTTTCACAGTTCGAGCCATTTAAAACTTACAGGAGCGGTCGCTGGGAATCTTATTATGTTTTGAACAAGGCGAGCATAAAATCTGGTCTGACACCGGTCTACTCTGTTGATGGCGAAACAAATCCAGAGCTGTGGACCGTTGAGCGAAAATCAAGCAAAGTTATTCCTGACATAAACGAAAATGCCAATGGGTTCAGAAGAAATGAATATCAATATGACTGGCATTTCACTGTTTCCTATATTCCCGGAGAAGATGAAATACGGATTGAGGAAGAAAAAATAAAACGAAGGTCCCAGACAGTTTCTGGAAAAGCGTATCTAGATTTGCTTGGAATGGATTTTAAATTGATTGACGGCGATGGAAAAAATCTGCTTGTAAAAAAGACAGCCGAAAACAAATCTGGAATTGTCACCATGGACAAAGATTTTAGGATATTTGAAATCACCGTTGGAAAAAAATCCATGGCCCATATCTATGGTTTTAGAGACGGAGACATTTTGCTCGTTGATTCGTCCGACAAAAATCTTTCATCAAAAATAATTATAGACACAGAAATTTTTGATTTGGGGAAACTTGGAAATGATGTTGTGCTTGATGATTTGTACGGAATTTTCCACGACGCAAAGACAGCAAAAAAAGTAAGCATACAGCTTCGCCGGCCAACAAAAAAAGGTTACGAGCAAAAAGAAATCACAATCAAAAATTAGTGCACAATTGGGGAAGTGATTTATGAATGTAAAAAAGATTTTAAAAGCAGAAGAAAAAAACATTGAAAAAGAAGATTTAAATAGAAAAATTTTGCGCAACGAAAAATCAAAAAAAATTGCGCGCCAACTTTTTTTCAGCAGAACTGTAATCACCCTTATTGCTCTGGCGCTTCAGCTGGGACTGCTTTTGTTTTTTCTAATCAACCTTTCAAGCCGCATTGAAGTTTATTTGAGCGGCTCAGTTTTTCTTTCGCTCGGCTTTATGATTTACATTGCGAACAACAAGTGCAAGAACGAATACAAGATTGCATGGATTGTTCCGGTTGTAATTTTTCCGCTCGTCGGCATAACCTGTTATTTTCTTTACCACACTGATTGGGGTGGACGGAAGCTAAAAAAGCAGGTGACAAAAATCGACAGCGACCTGGATTTGTTTTTATCAAAAAAAGAGGATGCCGAAAAAATCCTGAAGCAATATCCAGATTTTGAGAATCTTGGAAGATACATTTTTAACGAGGGACATTTTTTTCCACATCAGGAAACCAGCGCAAAATATTACTCATGCGGCGAAAAATTTTATCCAGACTTTCTGGAAATGCTGATGAGCGCAAAAAAATTTATTTTTATAGAATTTTTTATAATCCGTGTCGAAGAAAGCTGGGACAGAATCCTCCAGATTTTAAAGCAAAAAGTCAAGGAAGGTGTCGATGTCCGCGTTATGTGCGATGGAGTTGGAACCTATATGGTCAGCGCACTTGACTATCAAAAATATTTGAAAAGTCTTGGCATAAAGGCAAAAGTTTTTAGCAAACTTTATCCAATTGTCTCCACTCCAATCAACAACCGTGACCACCGAAAAATTGTTATCGTCGATGGAAAATATGGTTTTACCGGTGGACTGAATCTTTCAAACGAATATTTCAATATCGGAAAAAACAAATTTCCGTACTGGAAGGATACAGGTGTAATAATCCGTGGACGCGCCATTGTTGATTTGATGCGAATGTTTCTGGAAATCTGGAACATAAATGAAAAGGTCAAGGACGACTACGCGAACTATCTTTTTCTTGAATACCCACCGGTTGAAAGCGACGGACTTGTTATTCCCTATGGCGACCATGCTTTTAACGGCGAAGATTTGGCGGAAAATATTTGTCTTGATATAATCAACACGTCAAAAAAATATCTGTACATAACAAGTCCCTATGTGATTGTGGACAACCAGATTCTTTCCTCATTGACTTTTGCCGCGAAGCGTGGAGTTGATGTGCGTATCGTTGTTCCATCCCGGCCGGACCATGTTGGAGCGTTCTGCGTTGGAAAAACTTTTTTGAAAGATTTAATTGACGAAGGCGTGAGAATTTTTCTTTATAAAAAAGGATTCACACACGCAAAAGGTTTTATCGCCGACGGACGGATTGCCACGGTTGGTTCAATAAATCTGGACTACAGAAGTTTTTATGCGCATTTTGAGTGTGGCGCTCTTTTGTATGAGTGTTCCGCAATTGCCGACATAAAGGAAGATTTTGATTCAATGTTTGAAAACGACTGTGTTGAAATGAAGCAGGATGACTACAAAAAACTTCCACTGATTCAAAGATTTGCAGGACGCATCCTAAGAATATTCGGGCCGCTAATGTAAAAGCGAATCCAAAAAAATTAAAATAAAATTCTGCATTTTTTTATGTTGGAAATGCGCAAAAGATTTTCTAAAGTAAATGGAACTTTTGTTTCTGGGGGAAGAAAATGATTTGCGTAAATCCTGTTGTCCGTGGATTTTATCCCGATCCAAGTGTGTGCGCCGCCAATGGAAAATTTTATTTGGTGAACAGCACGTTTGAATATTTTCCTGGCTTACCAATTTTTGAGAGCGACGACCTGTTGCACTGGAACCAGATTGGACACTGCCTTACACGACAGTCCCAGCTGGATGTGCGGGGAGTAGAAGCATCCGGTGGAATTTACGCGCCGACAATCCGCTACAACAATGGGCGTTTTTATGTTGTCGTGACAAACGTGAGCAATGATTTCGGAAATTTTTATGTCTGGACCGATGACATTCATTCCGGAGAATGGTCGGAGCCGATAAAAGTTCAGCGGGGAGGAATCGACCCTTCTTTGCTTTTTGATGGAGATAAAACTTATTTTGTCAGCAACGGAACAGACGATTTTGGAGAGGAAGGAATCTCACTTTGCGAAATTGATATTGAGACAGGAAAAACTCTTTCACAGGCAAGGTGCATTTCAAAAGGATGTGGCGGTCGTTATCTTGAAGGTCCTCACGTCTACCACATAAATGACTATTACTATTTGATGGCGGCGGAAGGTGGAACCGAATATGGCCACATGGAATGTATGCTCCGCAGCAAAAATATTTGGGGACCTTATGAAATGTGTCCGTTCAATCCGATTTTGACAAACAGAAATCTTGGTGGCTACCACATTCAGGGAGCGGGCCATGCGGATTTAGTTGAAGGACCCGACGGACAATGGTTCATGGTCCATCTTGCTTTCCGCCAGATTGGTCAATATCTGCCATTCCATAATTTGGGGCGCGAAACTTTTTTGGAACCAGTGTTCTGGACGGATGACGGATGGATAAAAGTTGGTGATGACGGAACCTGTCGCGCCCAGTGGAAATTGGAGAATGGAAAATGCACGACACTTGATGAGCCGGTCTATCCAGAATACCATTGGACTTTGGATAAAAACCGCGCCGTCTATCTTCGCCTTCCGATTTATGAAAATTATAAAATTGATTCCAGCTCAAAAACGGTTGAACTTAAAGGCCATGTTGATTTTTTGGGAACATGCGGACAGGCAACTTTTGTTGGCATGAGACAGGAAGAGCATGTCGGAAAAATTGCTGTCACAGTTTTTGTTGATTCACTGGAAGAAAATCAGGAAGCGGGAATAACAGCCTATCTTACGGAAAAAGATTTTTATGCGTCGTACATCAGAAAATCCAATGGAAAAATTTTTGCAGGAACAAAACTTGTGATTGGAGGTCACTGTGTTCCCGGAAAAGAATTTCCCGTTGAGGGAAAAACTGTTGAGCTAAAAATCCAAAGCGACCGTGACAATTATTTTTTAACAGCCTCCGCCGAAGGGAAAGTTTCTGAATCAACAGGGCAAACGAAATTTCTTTCAAGCGAAGTCGCATGTGGATTCACGGGAACAATTCTCGCTCTCTATGCAAACGCATCTCCAGATGGAAAAACCTCGTGGACAAAATTTGTCTGGTCCTAAGCAAAAAACTTTTTGAAAACTATGTTTCAGGATTTTCTTCTGCGGTCTGTTTTTCTTCCGGGCCGCAGATTTTTACCGCATCCAAAAATTGCAGCACATAATCCATAGGAATTTTTTCCTGCGGAAGTTTGTTTCTGTCAGCTGTAAGGCGCAAAGAAAGAAAAGTATTTTTCTCCGATTCATTCAGATTTTTTGGAACGACATTGTTTTTCAAATGCGAACCGGGTTCCGCGCTTCCAACAAATCTTTCCCAAGTATTTCCATCCATGCAGATTGTTTCTGTTTTCATCCACGTGTTTCTGAATGCGGAGAGAACATCAAAGCAATGTTCGCTTATGTCTCCAAAATAAATCAGCTGGTAACGTGAAAACCATTCGCAAAGTTTCAATGCGTTGACGGCATAGTCGGGACCATAAATGCAAAGCACATGCTCCGATTTTGGGAAAGTCTGAAAAACAGTTTCATCGTTCACAATCAAAACGGTGGTGATTTCTTTTAAAAAATTTGTCTGGTTCAGGTGGACAAAATCATCAAGCTGCAATGATATTTCCCTTGGAACAAGTCTCCCAAGTTTCAACGGATTTTCTACGGAAAGAGAACGGAACCTGATAAAAAACGGTTTTGATTCCCGCCCCACATCTTCAGTCGCCACAGGCTCAATTTCATTTTTAGATTCCTCGTGTTCAGTTTCAACCTGCGTTCTTTTGACAGGATTTTTGTTTTGTGGCTCCACATTTTTTTGCGCACTCACAATCTGGATTTCGGCTTCGCCATTTTTGAAAAGAGACTGAATCAATTTTTTATTTGCGGCAACAAATTCCGCGGGGATGTATTGCAGAGGCTCCTTTGCACTTTTGTTCACCCAGAGAGCGCACTGACCTATATTGTGCCAGAACACCGCGCCATCCTCATATACTGCGGTCAAATCCTTTACATGCTTTTTTGCCCAGCTTCTAAGTTCAGGAGGAGGAAGAACTTTGTCCATCGAAAGAATTGCAAGAGCAAATTTCAAATTCTCCACCCGACTTTTTACATTTATAAAATCAAGATAATCATTTTCATTTTCAAAATACACGCTCTTGATTATGCTTTTGCGTCCGTTGCTTCTTGTGTTGACATACTCAACTTCCAGCGAATATCCAACACCGGTTTTGTTCTTGCTGTGCAAAAAAACTTCAAGGGTTTCCTGTGAATACTCCTTCAGTGTGTCGCTGAGCCTGGAAGAGTTTTTTGAAATCTCCAGCGGAAAAAAATCATCGTCCTCATCCTTTTTGTCCGAGCTGACACAAGAGATGTCAATCGTGTGATTTAAATACTCCGTAAAAAACTCGGATGCCTTTTTTTTAATATCCCCAACGTTCATTTTTTATCCCCATTTTTTTCATGCTCAAATAATACAATTTGCTCAATCGATTTTCAATCCTCACAGAGCTTCGACACATTCTTCAATCAGCTGGTTCACTTCGGAATCATCATCGGCGATTATACTTGCCGCAAAATAAAGTGACACAACAGATTCGGTGGTCAAAATATCCATTGGGACAGCACCTCCCCTCCACACTTCCAGTGAAGTTTGATATTTTGAAAAATCAACTTTACATTCCTGCTGTGACGTGCAATAAAAATGAACGCCCTGTTTTTTTCCGTTAATCAAAACGTCCTTCAATGAATAATCGCTGTCACGCATGTTGACTGTTCCAGACGAATACAGCTCCACGATTATGTTTTTGATGTCGTCGTCGGAATTGATTAAAGCATTCAATCTTTTTGCCTTCAGCCCCGGATAGATTTTTATGACTGCCATTTTTGATGCCGCCTCGTTCAAAAGCTGCGCAATCACTTCACTGTCAGGAGACTGCACCGACATAAATGAATTTGAAATTGTGTTTTCCAGTCTGAAAAGTTTTTTGTCCAGATTCCAGTTTGCAAATTCAGTTTCTTTTCCGCTGATAAATTTTAAATTCAATGGCGAATAGAGACGGCACTTGTATGCCATGTAGACTCCGTTTTTCTTTTCCCGTGCCATCTGGATTGCGAATTTCAGATTGTCCTTTGCTTCGTCGCCCTCGTTTGGAAGATTTGACGACGTGCTCAAAATCACAGGAACATCCGCTGATGAAAAAAGCCAGAACAAAAGAGATGCCGTGTATGAAATTGTGTCCGTCCCATGTGTTACAACAATTCCATCCGCAAATCCGGTTTCCATTCTGCATTTGATTTCGGAAATCAGTTTCGCAAAATCAGCAGGCTCCATTTCTTCACTAAGGACCGCCCGGACCGGTGTAATCTGCACAGGCTGAATTTCCTTGTCGCCAAGAATTGATTTTATTGAATCAGGATTTCCGGCTGCGATTGTTCCGTCTGGCAACTTTTTTGCCGTAATTGCTCCTCCCATGGTCAAAACATAGACCACAGAAATTTTTAGTTTTTCCTTAATCAGCGACTTCACAATACTTGGAACCGCTCGTCCTTCGCTTGCCTTCATTACGGCTCCAGTCAAATGTTCAAGAGGGGCCATCTGTCCATTTTTGAGTGCGGCGACGCTCTGTGGATTTTCATCCATCGCTTTTTGAATAAACGGCTCCAGTTCTTCGGCGGACGAAAGTTGAATCCACTTTTGATTTTGCTGGACAACATCAAGAGGATTTTCGCCTGTCTTAAAAACTCTGGCGAGCAAATCTTTTGCAATCCCGCTGTGGATTTTTCCCTGAGACATGAGTTTGATAATCTGGGCAAAATTTTCCGCCGTGACTTTGGACTGTTTTATTGGCGTGCGTCTCTGGTTCAAAAGCCCCATAAGCTCACCGGCCATCCACCTTGCGGCAAGAAGTGGTTCCGCGCCATCACGGACTGCCGTTTCAAAATAATCCGCCCGGTCCTTTTCTGAACAAAGAAACTGTGCGCGCAGCCGTGAAAGCCCGTATTCTTTCTGGAAACGCTCGCGTCTGGCGGATGGAAGCTCCATTTCTATTGTGCCGCCACCCGAGTTCGACAAATCAACAAAAACCGTCGGATTCAGCTTTTCAAACTGCTTTTTTGGAAGGGTACGCTCGTGCAGGGACTTTGTTGTGCTGGTCTCCTCAATCCACAGCCGGCTTTCGCTTTCCAGTTTGGTTCCCGCCGCCAAAAGATTTTCCTGCCTGCTGATTTCCGAGTTGACAGCCTTTCTGACAAAATTGAAAGAATTGAGGTTGCGGAGTTTTACTGTATACTCCGGTTCGTTCGGATATTCGGCAAGGGAAGTGTATGCGTTGCACCTGAACGAGGCCTCCCCAAGTCCACCGGTCAAAAGTTTCAGGTACGCCATTACGGTGTAGAGTTCCTGCAAAAAGAGTTCCGCCTCTTCCCCAAGCTCAAAAACAGGAGCTGTCTTGATTCTGAGAGAAGGACATCCGGCGTAGGTCCAGTCCGTGTGGATTTTTCCCCCGCTCCGTGTAAGATGTCCAATGTTTTCTTCTATTCTATACTCCTCAATCGGGATAATTTTTGATTTGTGGTGGAACATTATCCCAATCGCACCGCCCTCGCCTATTTTTATTGAAAATCCATTGAATTCCTTGTCGTCCGGCGGAATCTGTATGTCCGCGGTGAGTTTTTCGACTTCAATCGAGTCGTAGGACTTTCCACCAAGGGCGCGAATCAGCGAGCTTCCCTTTCTCAAGGCTGCGGTCTGGATTTCTACCGAGTCTATGGTTTTGGCGGCATTGTTTCTTTTCTGGAACTCGGCCTTGACCGTTAAAATGTCCTTTGCCCCCTGGCGGTTGGAGTTGACCGAAAAAACTCCCGGAACGGCTGACAAAAGTACCCTTACTTCAAGATAGACGACTGGCTTAAACATATTGTCTCCCATTGTCAATGGTTTTCCATTAAAATTTGAAAAAAATTTTTAAAATTATACCGTTTTTGCAATAGTTGTGATATAATCTAGGTTAAAGAAAAAGGTAAAATTTTCCGGAATATGCAAAGGATTCTGAGAAAATCCCGTAGGAGCAGTATGTTAAATAAGCGCGATTTTCCGAAGATACATTTTTATGACCAGGACTTTGTGGACATATATGACAAGACCTGGAACTGGCTGTCCGACTATTGGATTGATCCGTCCTCGGGGGAGCAGTCCGCCGATGGTCTGTTTATTTATCCCATGAACGGAAAGTACATACTCGACCAGTCCGAAGCCATATTTTCGTCCTTTTTCTTAGTCTACTCGAACAGAAATTTCCCCGCGAACAAAAATATAGACTACTTTTACGAGCGGCAGGAAGAAAACGGTGCAATCCGGTGGAAGTATGACACAAAAACGAACACACCCATAACAACCAAGGAAAATCCGGAGGGAATTGGTTTTCCACTATTCGCATGGGCGGAGTTCAACCTTTACCACAAGTCAGCGAACAAACGACGTGTAAAGGATGTCATGCCGATTCTGGAAAAATACATGGAGTGGATTGACAGGACGTTCAAGCAGGAAAATGGTCTCTACTCGGTTCCATTTGAATTTTCAAATATGTTCAACTCGCCGCGCAAGGGGACCTATTATCCTGTTGATTTCAACTCGTGCATGGCAATCAACGCAGCGCACATGTCCGCGCTTGGGGACATACTCAACGACAAGGACATTGGCTTCAAGTACAAGAAGATGTATTTCAGCCTGAAGACCCGAATCAACTCGCTGATGTGGAATCCGGAAACCAAGTTCTACCACGATCTTGACAAGGACGAGCAGCGTCTTTCCTCAAAAACTATCGCCGGATTCTGGCCA
Organism: uncultured Spirochaetaceae bacterium; assembly: GCA_902783155.1. Classification (GTDB taxonomy): domain Bacteria; phylum Spirochaetota; class Spirochaetia; order Treponematales; family Treponemataceae; genus Treponema_D. The sequence continues at coordinate 5,925 of CACZPR010000056.1, read as the reverse complement.
CTTCTTGCCGAGCTTCCAAACGCAGACCGTGCCGACATGCTGATTGCGCATCTTTCCAACCCGGAAACTTTTGGAACAGACCATCCATTCCCGTCATTGAGTGTGGACAGCCCAGAGTTCAAGGAAACAGGAGAAGGATTCAAGGGCTCCGTTTTCCTTCCGTTCAACTTTATGGTAATCAAGGGTCTGGAAAAATACCAGCAGTATGCATTTGCGCGTGAATGTGCAATCCGGCATCTGTATTATATTCTGGAAGGACTCAGCCCGCTTGATGAAAAAAAGAAGGGCGACCTGTACGAAGCGTATCTTCCGACAAAAGAAGGTCCCGCGCAGCTAAAGGGCGACTCGGATTTCCCAAGAAAGCGTTTCCTGCACTTTGTTGGACTTTCCACAATCGCGCTGATGATAGAAAACATCATTGGACTTGAAATCAGCCTGCCACGAAAGACCGTTGACTGGGTTATTCCAAGTCTGGAGATTATGGGAATTGAAAAACTGTCCCTCAAGCGCAACCTGATTACAATTTTGAGCAACAAGAGCACAAGGGGATGGGAAATCCAGATGGAAAGCGAAAAACTGTACTACTTTACGATAAACATACTGGACCACAAGAAAAAGACACTGCCGATTCCGTCCGGCAAGTGTTCCATGCTGATAGACAAGCTTTAAAAGAAGCTCTTATAGTTTAAGGAGACGATGTTGCAGACCCCGCAGGCAGTCATTGAAATCGGCTCCACGGGGATAAGACTCCTGGTTGCTGAGTTGCCAAGTGCAGAACAAAATACTCACAGGGTTACGGTTTTGGACCGCAGTGAATTTCCCATAAACATTGGGCGGGATGTCTTTACGTTCGGCTCAATCAGCACGGGAACACAGTCCTCATGTGTGCAGATTATGAACCGATATGCCGAGCAGCTAAAGGCATGGGGAATCTCAAAGGACGAAACTTTTGTCATAGGAACAAGCGCAGTCCGCGAAGCCGTAAACAGAGACCCATTTGTTGACAGAATCAAAGTGCGAACAGGATTTACGGTCCGTGTCATTGATGGAATTGAAGAAAACCGTCTCCGCTATATTGCCGTAACCGAATGTCTAAAGGAAGTAAGCTCCAGATTCCAGAACGCAGACACAGTTATTCTGGAGATTTCCGGCGGCTCCACCGAGATGATGCTTTTGGAAAAGGGCCGGATTGCGGTCGCACATTCAATGAGGCTTGGAACCATAATAATCGAGCAGCAGATTTACGCACTTGCCGCAAGTCTTTCGGATGAACAGAAAGCCGAGGATGGACGCAGATTTTTGAAGGACTACATCAGAAACGCCCGTTCCCAGCTCAATTCCGAACTGAACTTGAACCAGGTCGCACAGTTTATAGCGGTCGGGCATGACATGAGCATTGCGGCACTCTTTTGCGGGACCGCCATATCTCCATTTTTGTGGGAAATCCAGCGGCAGGATTTTTTAGACTTTGTTGATAAAATCCAGCAGTATTCGATGGACGAAATCATTGGACGCTTCCATCTTTCTTATTCGGACGCACAGACTTTCCAGCTGTCACTTTCAGCGTACAAGGAATTTGTCAAGGTGACATCCGTAAGTTCCCTTGTTGTGCCGGAAACCTCAATCCGCGAGGGACTTTTAATCAGCAGAAGCTCCAAGGAAGATGAAAATCTGCAAAAGGAATTCGATGCCCAGATTATTGCGGGAGCGACCACCCTTCTGCGGAAATATCAGGGCGACGAAAAACATGCTGACTTTGTGCGCGAAATCAGTCTGAAGATTTACGACTGTCTTGAAAGTGAGCTTGGAATGACACGGCATGAAAGGCTTCTTCTTGAAATCTCCGCAATCCTCCATGACATTGGCATGTTCATAAGGCCGAGGGACCACAACCTGCACAGCCACTACATAATCAGCCAGTCGGAAATTTTTGGACTCAGCCGCGAGGACATCGGGATTGTCGCACAGATTGCGGGGTACCACCGTGGACAAAAGATTCCGCAGGACGACAGCGAATTCAAGTTGCAGCCAAGAGCAATCCGTCTGACCATCTTGAAGCTGACAGCAATCCTCAGACTTGCCGACGCCATGGACAGAAGCCACAGACAAAAATTCCCGGACTGCACGGTGAGTCTTGGAAAGGACACGCTGACACTGCAGGTGAACACGGTTGACAATCTGCGTCTGGAAAAAATCGCAATCAACGAAAAATGCGAGATGTTTGAAAATGTCTTTGGCTACAAGGTCGTTCTGGTCTAGGAGGTAGGGTATGTCAAAATTTCCGTTTATAAACCGAGAGTTGAGCTGGATTGAATTCAACGCAAGAGTTCTTAACGAGGCAAAAAAAAAGACGGTCCCGCTTCTGGAGAGACTGAATTTTCTTTCCATAGTCACCTCCAATTTTGATGAATTTTTTCAGGTCCGTGTCGCATCAATAAAACGGGAGCTGATGAAATCCCCAAACATAACTGAGGCATCCGGTCTTACTCCGTCTGGACTTTTGAAAAGAATTTCCGAACGCTGCCATGAAATAATCGGTGAGCAGTACGAGCTTTTGGACAGGGAGATTTTGCCCCAGCTCCGTGAAAATGGGATTGGCTATGTGCAGTCGGGGGACTATTCTCCGTCACAGACAGCATTTGCCCAAAGCTATTTCAAAAATCAAATCTACCCGCTTTTGACTCCGCTCAGAACCGATGGAGAAGAATTTCCGCACATCGCGAACAGACATTCTTACGCGGCATTTCTTTTGGGACCAAGGGAAGGTTTCCGCGTGAAGGATGAAATTTTTTCCGTAAAAAAAGATTCCAAGGAAGGTGTGGCGGTTGTCCAGATTCCGTCCGATGTTCCGGGAATTATATGGCTGCCCGATGACGAAAAATTTGCGGATGAAAATCAAGGCGAAGACAGGGCACATGAAAATCCTGATGGAAAAAAATGCAAAATGTTTACCCTTGTTGACGACGTGATTGCATCCTTTGGCGACAGTCTTTTCCCTGGGTACGAGGTTAAGGAATCCCTGCTTTTCAAGGTGAACCGTGACGCTGATTTTGCCGTTGACGAGGATGCCGGTGAAAAATTCATCCAGGCAATGGAAGAGGTTCTGGTAAAACGTCAGTCATCCTTCCCGGTCCAGGCAATCTGCAATTCCACCAGCAAAACTTTGTCGGACTACATAAAAAGCAAGCTCCAGCTCGGCGATGACGATTTGTATTGCGTTGACGGTCCTGTTGATTTGACATGCCTCAAGGAACTTGCCGACGAGGATTTTGATGGAAAAGAAAACTTGCAGTATCCGGCGTGGAAACATTTTTATCCGGCAGACCTTCCGTCCGATGGATTTTTGTGGAACACAATTCGCTCGCATGATGTGCTGCTGAATGTTCCGTACCAGAGTTTTGACCCGGTTGTAAAATTTATTCAGGACGCATCGCTTGACAAGGATGTGCTTTCAATCAAGATGACGCTCTACCGCACAGGAAGCAACAGTCCGATTGTACGCGCACTGGAAAAGGCGGCACAAAATGGAAAACAGGTCACGGCATTTGTCGAGGTCAAGGCAAGGTTTGACGAACAGCGGAACATTTCATGGGTGAACGAGCTGATTAACGCCGGTGTCACAGTTGTCTACGGAATTGTGAACATAAAGGTACACGCAAAAATTGCATTGGTAATCAGGCGGGAGTCGGATGGATTGAGACGCTACGTCCATCTCAGCACCGGAAACTACAATCCGGGAACGGCAAAGGTCTATCAGGATTTTTCGATTTTCACAAGCAACCCGCAGATTGCATCGGACGCAACATTTTTCCTCAACGTGATTTCGGGCTACAGTGCGGTCCAGACAATGCGGCATCTTTTTATGGCCCCAATCACCCTGAAGCAAAAACTGATTGATTTAATCAACCGCGAAATACAGCAGAGCAGTCCAGAAAATCCGGGTCTCATAGTTGCAAAAATGAACAGCCTGTGCCACCCGGAGATTGTCAAAAAACTGTACGCAGCAAGCCAGGCCGGGGTAAGGATTTTGCTTAACATCCGTGGAATCTGCACGCTTGTTCCGGGTGTTGAGGGCGTGAGCGAAAATATCCGTGTTGTCAGCACAATCGGACGCTACCTTGAGCACAGCAGGATTTGCTATTTCCAGAACGGGGGCGAGGAGGAACTATTTTTGAGCAGCGCGGACTGGATGGAAAGGAACCTTGACCGACGCATTGAACTCATGTTCCCGGTGACGGACAAACAGGTTTTCCAAAAAGTGAAGGAAACCCTGATGATGTATTTTGAGGACAATACCCAGACCCACCTTTTGCAAAACGACGGAACATGGATTCCCGCAACAACTGGCGAAGGAGAAAATCCGCTCAACGTGCAGGAGCAGCTCTACCAAAGCTACCGCAGGATTAACGATTCAAAAGAGTCCAAACCCAAGCTGGAGTTTGAGGTGAGACGCGGATAGATTTCAGGCTTTTGGATTGTTACACGAAAGCTCTGGAATCACGGCAAAAAAAACAAGGTCCTCGGCTGTATCGTTTATAAGGCTGTGGGTGTGGCCGTTCTCGCAATAGTGACAGTCGCCCGCCTCAAGTTTTTCTTCGGCTCCATCGTAAATCATTTTACCGGTTCCGCTGATTATAAAAATTGCCTCGCAGGATGTGTCATGTGTGTGCATCCCGATTGACGCACCCGGAGTCAAAAGCCCGTGCATGATTTTTACCCTTCCATCCGAAAACATTTTTGCGGAAAGAGATTTTTCGCCGCCCTTGAATTTTGGAAAATCGGAGACCGGCATTTCGTTAAAACAGATTTTCATTTAATCCTCTTTTCTGTTGATTTTAAAACACATGTCGTCAAAAGGCACCTTTGTCAAAATGCACGTTTGCTAAAACGCACCTTTGTCAAAATGCACCTTTGCTAAAAGGCATGGACCGCGCGCACCATAAATTTGTTGTCGATTGAATCCACCGTTGCAGTTTTGTTTTTTCTTGCCCAAGCACGGTTGTCGGCTTCGACCGATGACGACCAATAGAATTCCGTATTGTTTATGTCAATTTTTTCCGGCGAAAGATTTTTGAAAATCAACCTTATTTCATCGCTGGTCGGCAAAAACCAGTCACCGGCCTTTGTTGTGGATGTCCTGTATTTTGAGCAGGCATAGGCGGCACAATTTTCGGATGTCAGCTTAGTTTTTCCGGCGGAGTTGAGAATATCCTGTGTCGCGGCCATTCCCTCACCGATCCCATATTTTGTCGATGCACTGGCGGCGGACAATGAACGTGGCGCCCAGGAGGCACATCCGATGTCCTCTTTTGAAACTTCAAGGTAGTGGCAGATTTTTGATTCCCCGCTTCCATTGTCAACAGAAAAACCGGACGCATTTTTATAAAAAACAATTCCGCCGCCCGGACCAATGTCGCCCACCTTGTACGATTTTTCGGACGCAAAAACGAGTGTCGAAATCAACACAGCCGCCAGAACAACAAGTATGCGCTTAAAAAAAGTTCTGTCCATAAAATAAATCCCCCAAAATTGGTTTTCCCACAAATAATCTAACAGTTGATTATACCAGCAATGGGATTTTTTTTAAAGGGTCTGGGAAAAGCCTTCCCTACGTACGGGCCTTAGGTCCCTCACTACCCAGAAATTGCCTACGTCAATTTCTGGCACATCTTATTTTTGAGAGGGGAAAGTCTTCCCCTCGCTACAGCCCGCAAGCGGTCTTTCGCTACCCCTTCTAGCGGGATAATTCTCTTTAAAAAACGCCGGTCGCCGCTACACTCTGCCGGGACCCCTTCTCCATGCCCGCAACGCCCATAAATCGCAAGTACCCAATACACCTGTATTGTAATATGGCAGCCGCGGCGGCTGCACTTTCATTTGCAGATGAGCCTGTAGCAGACGTAAAAGTTGCAGAGCTTTCTGGAA